>DUGT01000020.1:0-3291 GCA_013331275.1 Methanosarcina sp.
GTGGGGACTGTCAAACTTAGGTTCTAATACATCTGACGCATTAATATATTTATGAAACCCTCGCAACTGACTGCCGCGATCTTCTGCCTGACCCTAATACTTATTGCATCCGGATGTACAGATCAAAAAGAAGCTAGTATTGAAACAGCTTCGGAACAAACAACTCCTATAACTACTCAAAATACTGTCACTCAATCAGGCCAGAATCTTACTGTGCATTTCTTAGATGTTGATCAGGGGGACTCAATCCTCCTGGAGATTGATGGAAAATCCATGTTAGTTGACGCAGGAGAAAGTGACCAGGGAAAAGTTGTCACAGCTTACTTGCAGGACCAGGGAATTTCAACACTGGATTATGTAGTTGCAACCCATCCACATTCTGATCATATCGGCGGGATGAACGAGGTCCTTAACAACTTCCAGGTAGAGCATTTTGTTGACAGTGGATACCCTCATACCTCTAAGACTTACGAAAATATGCTGACCACTATTGATCAGAAAAATATTCCCTTCCAGGTAGCTCAAGCTGGTCAAAAAATCGATTTTGATCCTGCCGTTGATATTGAGGTCTTAAATCCTGCAAAGACATATTCTGAAGATTTGAACGAAAACTCAGTAGTCCTCAAGGTAACTTACGGAACCACTTCATTCTTGCTCATGGGTGATGCAGGCCTCGAAACCGAGGAACGCATCATGAAAGCTGGATATAATGTAGATGCTGACATATTAAAAGTCGGACATCATGCCAGCAGGTCTGGTAGTGGAATATCGTTCATTTCAGCTGTAAGTCCTGAAGTAAGTGTTATCGAAGTTGGAGCAGGAAACGACTATGGGCACCCTCATGCTGAGATTCTTGAAAGATTACAGAAAGCTTCAAAAGTTTACAGAACAGACTTGGATGGAGCAATTACTGTTACAACCGATGGATCTACTTATACCGTAACAACTGAAAAAACCGGGACCATTTCCAGTAGAAATGGAGCTTACACTTCTTCTACAGATTCTACAACTGAAGAGTCGGAAACTCCAGGTTCTGCAAAATCGACTGTTTATGTAAGCGACCTGAACCTTCAAGATGAATGGGTTCAGATATCAAACACGGGATCTTCTCCAGTTTCCCTGAACGGCTGGAAAATTGAAGATGAAGGCAATAAACATACCTATACGTTTCAGTCTTACACCCTGAATGCAGGAACCACTGTAACGGTATTTACCGGAAAGGGCACAAACTCAGCTACTAAGCTTTATTGGCAATTAGATAGACCTATATGGAATAACAATGGTGACACAGCATATCTCTACGCCAATAGTGGAAAGCTGATCTCAAAACTGGAGAGCTGAAGATGGAAAACTTCAAAGTTACTCTTGACCGCATAGAAGAAGGTAATGCAGTGCTGCTTATAAGGGATGACGAGTCAATAAAAATTGACATCCCTCTCTTTTTGTTGCCTGCATGCAGCAAGGAAGGTGATATTCTGGATATTACCATCACCAAAGATGTGCAGGAGACAGCTGATGCAAAGGAAAAAGTATCAAGCTTGCTTGAGAAGCTTAAGAACAAGAATCAGGGATGATTGAGGTCAGGAACAGAATAAACAGGACTTTTTGCTTGTCACTTTAAGTAGCAACTCTATTTATTTATCCCCATCCTATTTTTCCAATGAGCTCATCTCAAGACAAATTTTATTTTTCATTTAAGTAAGAATTTCAAGGCAATTTTCATAATTTGAAACCCAACCGGTATTAAAATTTAAAATTAAGGGGCTCAATTTGAGTTTTGGAATAGGCTCTATAATAACCATTTGAGATCAAATACTTTCAGTTAGCTCGGGTATGCCTTTTAAATATTGCATGAGTGATGATTTCTGAGGATGGTCAAGTGGATACATCAGAGAAATATATCAAAATGTGCGAATCAGCAAAGGAGATTCAAAGAAAATGGATTTTCCAACCTGGGGATTTTGTTTATAATCCTGCTTCTGAGGGAGTTGAGGCTTTACTCTATCCCGGAAATAATTCAATTAATTATTTCTGGCTACCAAGACAAGACCAACTGCAAAAAATATGCATTCAATTCTTTATGCAGAATCTGAAGATATCGGAATTCGAAGCGTTCTTAAAGTTTTTAGAATGGTATTCTGGACGCCTTAAATATACTTTCGAACATGGACTCAAGTATGGAAACGTTTTCATCGACTCGGGCGAAGAACTTCTCTTAAACCGTGCAATGATAATGATGCATCGTAAAAAATGGGATGGGAAGATGTGGGTTAAGGCAATTTAAGGATATATTAGCAAGAGTGCAAAATAATGTGATTTTAACAGCTATCATTTAGCTTCAAAAGGTTCTCATGGAGGTATTATACATAAAACTTACAGAAAATTTAACGGCAAAACTTTCATCTTCGCCGCGTTAAGGCTTTATATAGACAGAAAGGAAGATATTCTGTATATTACCATTGTCGGAAATATAAAAGAAACAGAGCCAGATTCACAAAAACAAGGATTAGAACTTCTTATCTCCACCGGTAATCTCAATAACCCTGCAAGGATTCCCAACAGCAACAACACCAAACTGGATATCTTTTGTCACAACACTTCCAGCGCCGATAACAGTAGTATCTCCGATAGTTATCCCAGGCAGTACAACAACATTGCCGCCTATCCATAAATTGCTGCCGACTTTAATTGGATAAGCATATTCCAGTCCTGCATTACGACGTTCTGCATCAAGCGGATGTCCATCTGTATAGAAGCCACATTGTGGAGCTATCATCATATTATCACCAAAAACAACTTTTGCTCCGTCAAGGATTATACAGTTGTGATTTCCAAAGAAATTGCTGCCTATTTCGATGTTGTAACCGTAGTCGCATATAAATGGCGGCTCAATAAGAAAAGAACCCCTGGTTTTGCCAAAGAGTTTCTGAATTAAAGCTGTCCTTTCCCCAATTTTTGCGGGATGAAGCTGATTATATTCGTAGCAAAGTGCTTTACAATAATCTCGTTCATCATTCAGCCCTTTATCATAGGTTGCATTATATAACAAACCCCGAGCTGCTTTTTCTTTTTCAGTCATTTCAGTAATTGCTGTTTTCCTCTCAAATAAGATAGTAAACCTGTTTATTAAATTGCTCTCGAAGAAGAGATTAACTGTGAACTTAAAGTTATACAACCATAAGAAAAATCTTATTTTGAAGAATGAATTGAAGCATTAGAAAAGAACCTATCTACGTTCTTAGGAGCCGAAAATAAGGATAATAGAGAGAGTGGGCCCGCTGAGATTCGAAC
>DUGT01000020.1:3443-9134 GCA_013331275.1 Methanosarcina sp.
GTCATAACCGTCTAGACCACGAGCCCATTGCTTTTTGAAATTTAGAAAGGATAAGCACCATAAAATAGAACTTCTTATGTATAAGCTTATCGCTTGTTAACAACGGTAGAGGCTGACCCGACACGTTATGAGATTGTTATTATATTTACTCAGTATGGATTTCAGCTTTTTTGGTTTCTTTTCGATCTCTTTTCAATCTTATTATCAAGCCTATTCAGCTCGTTTTTACTCTGCTGAAATCTCAGATAGGAAGTGAAGTCTTCAGTTACTTTATAGGAAACGTTTTTTCACATAATCAATAAAGTAAATAAGTAGGAAATATGAATAACTGTAGAAACTAATTTCATTGCAGGGTTAAAATGATAGAAATCCTTAAAATCCTCTTCAGCATGCCCTTTTTATTGTACTCGTGTTATTCGGACCTTAAATCCCGCAGGGTCTCAAATAAGGTCTGGAAATGCATGCTTACATTGGGTTCGGGGTTTGTTATTTATCAAATTTTCACAGACGGACTTTCCTACCTCATATCTCTTCTTTCTTCAGGAATTCTTGTTTTTACCATCGTCTATATCCTGTTTCAGTTTGGGGCTTTTGGAGGAGGAGATGCAAAAGGATTGATCGTACTTTCCATCCTTTTTCCTTCTTATCCGGTGTTTGGTTTTTCGGGAAAAATATATCCTCTACTAGGAGTTCCACCAATAAACTTTTTCACATTTACTGTCCTGGGAAATGCTCTTCTGTTGACAACACTTGTTCCTCTTGGGATGTTCGGCTACAATCTTCTTCATTTCTCGCCTGAAATGATAAAAAATCCGCTTTACATGTTTATAGGATACCGGACAGAAATTTCTTCACTGAAATTTAAAAAACACCTTGGTCTGCTTGAAAAATTTGAGCTTGACGAAAGCGGAAGCCTCATAAAAACGTTTGTTCGTACAGGCCTCGACTTTGATGCGGACCGAAAACCGGAACTTGAAGAATATCTGAAAAAAGGTTTGATTGAAAAAGAGATATGGGTTACTCCTGGTCTGCCGTTCATGCTTTCAATCACAGCGGGATTTGTTACTGCTGTCGTTTTTGGAGATTTGATTTTTTATACGATCATGAGCCTTATAATGGGTTAAATCAAGAGATTCCGCTGCAAAATATCTGACTTTTGCAAAATCGGTATAATCCACCACAATTTAGAAATTAATCATTTTTATTCAGGTGAAAATGATACATAAAAGGAAGATTAAGTGTTAAATTGCAGAAATATTATTTTTGCAATGGAACCTTATTTTGCATTACAACTTTGTCGGATTCTTCAATAAAGAAATAAGGCAATAAACCTTTATGAATTATTATTTGATAATTGAGTAAGATTTTTTTCCTACTGTTATATATAAAACTATACCGTTTTTTTCCATCTTGCCAATAAACATTTCCTAGAACACCCACACGATAAAGATCTTCTAATATAGTTCTTATTGAATGCGTTTTTAAAAAATCATCAAATGATTTATTTGTACTCTGTATGTTAGTTATATGATCTGTTATTTCTTCGAATGAAAATTCCCTTTTATACTCATTCAAAATCTCTTCAATCAATTCAAGTTCTTTTGAAGTATACGAAAGTCTTAATTCCTCACACAGTTCTTTCCAACTTTCTTCAGAATAATCTGCTTTTATACTTTTAAATATTTTTTGAGAAATCATTCTCTCATATGGAAAAGAGTTTTTAGCACAGATTAGTAATCGAATTATATCTCGTGGTCTATACCAACTATGGGATATAATACATTTACGAATATCAATATTGTCAATCTGTTTTGGAAAATAATCCTTCCAAACATCTTGAGTTATTTGTTTTTCGTTATAACCATAATGTTTTTCAGCAGCTTTAATTCTATTTTCCAAAACTTTTAACAATGGATGGTCAACTGTTCGTTCAGTTGGGTTTTTCCATGAGATTTCAATACCAAAGTCATGAGTTAGTTTATTATTCTCTTTTCCTAAGCCGTCTACAACATTAAGAACTTCCGATCTAATGGCTGCAATTAAGAAAATATTAGGATTTTTGCCTTGTGAAATGTTAAACCAGTTTATTGAACTAATAAGATCTCGAATTAATGCTACATCACGTTTATATGCCTTTCGAGGAAAAGGAGTTGGTTCTAATTCATCAAATAATATATATAGATTTTCTTTACCTTTAGAAAGATTTAGATATAATCTATTTATTTTTGTAATTAGCTCTTGAAATCTTATTGTTTTTGCAGAGGGCGAAATGTTCAAGTTTAACTTAACACCTATTAATTCACGAAGATTAGAACTTATTTCTATGCTACCATTCTTTATAATTGGAATTAATCGACTTTTTTCTTCCGCTATAGTGGCTATAGCTTTTACACATGAGGAATAATATTCCCAATATAAATCTTTTTTAAATACATCAATATTTTCTTTTTCAATAGTATCAACTATTTTTTTATGAATTATCCAGTCCCATAAAATACCATAATCAATGACTCTAGTATATCTTAGCTCACTGGGATCTATCTCCTTGGGATCTATTTCCTTAGTATGTATATTATTTTCATCCATATCGTCAAAACTATTTTCATCAATATGGTTAACTACTGCAATTTTATTCGCTGATTTGGCAAGCTCTGATTTATAATCTTTCAACTCTGATTTAAACAATATGAAAGTTGAATATGAATGATCCTGTTTATCAATTTCAAGAGAAATGTATCTTAAAAGACATGTTTTTCCTGTCCCTTTTAGTCCTTTAATGAAATGATATTCAAAGTGACTTGTGTTTGTAAATTTCGAGATATCAATATTCTGTGGAAGCAGAAAACTATCTATGAATTTTAAATTTTCTTCGTTAGAGCCATGTATTAATTCATGTTTAGAATCGATTTTTCCGATATCTAAATGTCTTAATTGTAATCTTTCGACCATATACATAAAAATTGCAAATTACTTTTAAACTTTTCTATTTTTTTACAGATTTTATAAATTTTCTTTACATATTAGAAGTAAAATAACATTAAAAGCTCTGTTGCAAAAATAATATTTCTGCAATTTGAAACTACAATTTTTATCTTATATATCATTTTCACCTGAATAAAAATGATTAACTGTTACTATTCAAATACCTTAAATCGACATCAAAAGCCGTAATTGAAAACGTTTGGCATTTACAACATATTTCAATCGGTTTTGTAGACTGATGTCAACTGAGGTCATTTTTAATTGTGTTATGAATTCCTTATTAGACAGGCCCCTATAACCAAAATCGATGATAGTTGACTTATTTAGAGTACCTGAATAGTTACGATTTATTTTCTAAATTGTGATGGGTTATACTGATTTTATGAAAAAGCCAAACTTTTGCAACGTAACCCAAGCAACAAAACCCATCAGGAGTCAAATTTCTAGAATTCACCTTTTTTGTACGACAAGCAGCCCGTAAAGAATTGTTTCCGGAACCGGCGGATTTTTAGGCGTGCCTTTTGCAATCCTTTCTTCGGGATAGCCGAGGTTCTCGCAGGTATAAAGTTCAGCTTCAATACCCAGCTCTTTAAGGATTTCTGCGACCTCAAGTGAGCCAAAAGTTTCTTCCGGCAGCAGGAAGATATTTCTTCCGTTCTTTAACTCCCGAATCAACTCGGCTTTTGCAGGTTCCCATTCCCTGCCGTGGGCTGTGATTGCGCAGAGGTTGGTCAGGTTCACTTTTGTACGCGCACAGGCAACCTGCATAGAAGAAATCCCGGGTATGACCGTATCTTTTTCTCCTGCAAATTTCCCGAGCCCCGAAAACATGGGATCGCCTGTAGACAGGACGACTGCATCGGCTGGCAGAAGGTGAAGTGATTTATAGTCCTTAATCGGTTTTGCTTCACATGTAATATATTCCTGAGCAATCTCAAGGGCTCTTTTTGCGCCATAAACCACAGAAGCTTTCCTTATAGCATTAATTCCTTCTTCCGTGAGCATTCCGGGCCCGACTCCGACTCCTACGACGATCATTATTTTTCTTCCCCTTTCCTGTTTTAATTAACTCTCGTTCTTACTGTCCATTAGTACCGATCCGTCCCTGTCGATTACCACGATTCTTGCACCCTTTCCTTTCTCGACTGCCATTTCAAAAGCTTCTTTCAGGCGTATGTGCTCAGGTTCTTTCTTAAGCATCTCGACAACGGTTGCATACCCACTGCCTTCAAGCATTTCAGGGTTTCCCCATTTAAGGACAAGGCCAGGAAGCCCGCAGATAATTACATCGCCTGAGGCGTAACCAAGCCCTTCCGAGATCCTGCTTCCGACCATAACGACTGTATAATCAGGAAAAAGCATATGGGAGTAGCGCATTCCTATCCGGCCTGTAGTCAGAACAACTCTATCCGTGCAGCGGATCAGGTCTCCTCTCATTTCCCCAAGATGGTCGTTCCAGGGTTCAACAAAGCCTGTGCTCCCAAGTACGGAAATTCCGCCTTCAACCCCTATCCTGCTGTTTAAGGTCTCTTTTCCGATCCTCTCTCCGTCCGGAATTGAAATTGTAACCTCAGCTCCAATCAGGCCCAATTCTTCTACAGCTTCCTGGACTGCGGCCTTTATCTGTTCCATCGGTTTTGGGTTAATAGCCGGCTGGCCTTTCGGGACCTGGAGACCATCCCTTTTGACAATTCCTATTCCTTTTCCTCCTAGAATCCGTATTCCTTCAGCTTCCCTGGCTTCTCCCACAAATTCAAGCCCCCGAGTAATATCGGATTCATGGTCATTCGGAATCTTTTTTACAATTGCACGCCCATGCAAAGCTTTACTGACCTCAAGCTGTGCTCTTAGTCCCACAGGAGTCGGGACGGACACATTATCGACCGTTTTCTTAAGGGAAAGAACCGCTGCTTTTGCAGCAGCACTTGCTGTGGTTCCAGTAGTGTATCCTCGTTTGAGGACAGACCCGTCACTCAGAACCACAATCATCCCGGATGCTACTTTTTTTTCAAGTTCTTCCCTGGCAAGCCCGGTACGGACAATCCATTCTTCAGGGATCTTGAAATTGTTAACAGGATCTATCATGGAAGAATATTCGGAGGTTTTTTATTATAAATGTATTGACGTGAAAATCGGAAAAGAACTCAATTGATTTTTGGGACAAGTCTCACCATATTTTCTGGTTTTACTGCACATATAAAAGTAAATGACGTCAAAAATATAGGAAAAATATAGAAAAAAAGATCGAAAATAGATGGCATCATTCCAGGAGTGGGGATTTGTTTTTCGGAAATGGGGTTTTATCCTGGATTTTCGAACGATTGGGGAGTCGTTCTTTGTTTGGGGTATTGGGTTGGTGTGTGAAAAATAGCCTTGGGAATGATGCCTTTTTCAAATGCCAGTACTAGTCTGACACAGTACTACATCTTAAGTTCTATTATATAAATATATAGGAAACTAAGAATGATCTTCCAATATAGAAGTATATTGATCGGTTAACATGGACATGCCAATAATATATCTCCATAATATTTTCATAGAATCCTCATACTTTGGTTCTCCAGCTTCATTTTCAACTTTGAAACAAATTTCTCATTAGAATATAGACTCACTATTTTTAAATGATCAGATTAAAGATAGGAGGCGTTACCGGACTTGAATCAAGAAATTAGCGAAATATTGAACTCAATAGACAAATAAAAAGCCGGA
>DUGT01000020.1:9266-10012 GCA_013331275.1 Methanosarcina sp.
ATTACAGCCCGGATTGCTATTTTTTTCATTTACAGCCCATTTTACTGGATTCTTGCAAACATGCGGTCCAGTTCCCCCTTAGTAAATGTGATAACAGTAGGCCTGCCGTGAGGACAGGAGTAAGGGTTTTCGGCCTTTTTAAGCTGTTCTATTAGCTCTTCCATTTGTTTGGGGCTGCAAGCAGCTCCTCCTTTAATTGCAGCCCTGCATGCAATGGTCTTGCAGACTCTTTCCGAAATTCCCGTATCTTTTTTAACTTTTCCCGAAGCTAGTAGATCTGAAACTACATCATGTATAATCTCGGGGTCCTCAAGCCGTCCGAAAACCTCAGGTATGAAAGTTACTACGTATGTATTGTCCCCGAATTCCGAAATCCCGAAACCGCACTCTTCCAGATGAGGAATGTATTCTTCCATAAGGACTTTCTCTTTAGGGGTAAGGTCTATGGTTACAGGTGTAATCAGCTCCTGCACCCTGGACTTTTTCATTTTCAAAACCTGCTCGTAAAGAATTCTCTCGTGAGCAGCATGCTGGTCAATAAGCACAAGGTCTTCTCCCCTTTCAGCAAGGATATATAGCTTAGACACCTGCCCTATAACTCTAAGGTTTTCAAAAGAATTCGTGTTCGATTTTTGTTTTGGTTTTGAGCCATTTTCAGTACTTATATCCCCAAGTTCTTTATTTTCCAAGCCTGCCTTTTGAGTTTGATTCTCTCGAATATCTGTAATTCTCTTTTCACTCTCTCC
>DUGT01000027.1:0-4124 GCA_013331275.1 Methanosarcina sp.
TATCTGGCACTTGAGAAAACGCAGAACCAAGAGCTTCAGCAGCACTAGACCTGACACTACTGTATTTATCATTGGTCAGTCTATGCAAATCATCCCATGCCTGCTGTTTATCTGGCACTTGAGAAAAAGCAGAATCAAGAGCTTCAGCAGTCCTATACCTCACATCACTATCTTCATTATTGGTCAGCCTTTGTAAATCATTCCAAGCCTTTTGTTTATCTGGTATTGAAGAGAAAAAAACATTTAATTCCTTTAACGCATGTATACGCTCTTTTGGATCATCACTTAGACATTGATTGTGAATTTTCTCCTGGTCGACCAACTGCCAAACACCACAAATATAATAAAATATAATGGTTAAAAATATTCCTTTTTTGTTTTAAAGAATAAAGTTCTGCTATAAAACCTATGTATTTTTAAGACATAACTTTAAGAAAACCAAAAATTAGTGAATTACTGATTAATCTACACTTCATTCAGATATCTTTGCAGCTTATCTGCAAGTTTGCCAATATGAATACCATCAACAAATGCATGATGGACCTGGACTGCAAATAGCATCATAAATTTGCCTTCTTTTTCCTGGAATTTTCCCCAGTCAAATATGGGTTGCGCTTTTTCCCGGTTTCCGAAATCTGTGTGCGAAATATGCGTAAACGTCATTCACAGTAAGGCTGAGAATTGATACACATCGTTTTCTACAGGTCCTGTAAAATGTTCTTTTTGATTTTCTGCCGTTACGGTTGCCAGTTGTACAAACTTTTCAATCGTATCCTACATGATTCATTATCGTTTTCTCTTCCTATCGTTTGAATGATTCTGAAATCAAAATATTTAAAACATGGCAACTTCTGCCTAAAAATTTAGAAAAAAGAAAATAGTTTCTGTATATAGTCTCTTTGTTAATGTATCATTCCTCTAAATGCTTTTGTACAATTACACGTACATGTAAATATAAATTTGTAAATAGTTGAGTTTATTTAGATCAATCATTTAGATAAATTTTTCAAACAACTTCATAAGAAAGTATTAATAATCATTTTTTCAATTCCTTCCTGAGAGGATGAAACACCCCGTAATGAATTAATCGATATTTTTATTTTTGTCTTTTAAACGGCTCAACCGAATACTTTCACTTTCCTGCTGACCTGCATGAATTTTTCTGAAGCCAAAATCCTGGCCGTTCCCGGCTACCTCATTGAGATTCCGGGATCAGACTTCCCAGCGCGGCTAATGATTTTTCATTTTTATCTACTGTACACAGGCGGGTTCAAGCGGAGCGGGGCTGGTGGAAAAAAGAATGCTATATGCAGTTTACGGGCATTCAGGAATAATAACAACTAATTAACAAGGGAGCGCCTGGGATAAAACCTAAAGGAAAATTGTCTCCACCACCGGCTGGAAACTCAAAACCTTATTTTATAATTCGGCGCGTTGACATCGTAGTGGCATGAACTGGCCGTCGTTCTTATTCTCGTGCCTGGGTTTTTGCAGGAGCAGTCCATTGTTCTTGCAGATGCCAATCGATCAATGGCTAGTTATAATGGCAATGCACAGACGAACGATGTTTAATAGTTTTTGTGCCTGGGTTTACGACCTTTTCTGGAGGGGTTGTTCATCCTATTTACCGGCTTTGGCAATCTTATTTCCGGTCTTTCAATTACAATCTTCTTCAGAGCAGGTAGTACCTGTTCCTTAATATCTACATGATTGTCTTTCAGCACACTCATGAAATTAGCATGGTCATTTTTGGAAAGGATATTTATCGCTTTTCCTTCTGTTCCTGCTCGTGCAGTTCTTCCAATCCTGTGAATATACTGTTTACTCTCCCTGGGAATATCATAATTATAAACATGGGAAACACCCTGTATATCAAGTCCTCTTCCGGCTACATCTGTGCATACAAGGACACATATGTTCCCGGCATGGAATTTTTCCATTATGCGAGTTCGTTCGTTCTGTGTCAATCCGCCATGAATTGCCACGGCATTGATACTTGATTTTCTCAGGTTTTTTGCGACTTTTTCAGTGTTTCTTTTTGTGTTGCAGAAAACCATCCCGAGGTTTGACTTTTCATTTTGTAGAAGATACACGAGCAGAGATAATTTCATGTCATCCTGTACTTTATAAACGACCTGATTCAATTTTTGCGGGTCGATATAAGACTCTACTGATACTCGAACCGGGTTTTCCATGTGCTTGCGGGAAAGCTGGACAATATCTTTTGTAACGGTTGCAGAGAACAAAAGGGTCTGCCTTTTTTGAGGACATTCCTTGATAGTTTTTTCTACATCCACTTTGAATCCCATATCAAACATCTGGTCTGCCTCATCAATGACAAGGGTTTTCACATTATTGAGTTTGATGGTATTTCTGCTGATATGATCGAGTAGCCTACCGGGTGTTCCCACAACAACCTCAGCATTCTTTAATTCTTTAATTTGTGGATTGATCCCTACACCGCCATAGATAGATACGATATTTAACGGGTCGTATTTTGAGAATTTCCTGAAAGAATTTGCCACCTGCTCCGCCAGTTCTCTTGTAGGGGTCAGGATCAAAGCCTGAATTCCTTTTCCTTTTTCGGAATTTTGTAATATGCCGGAAGCAAATGCGAGTGTTTTTCCGGAACCTGTTGCGGCTCCGGCTATAACATCTTCCCCAGCAAGTATTAGGGGAATTGATTTTTCCTGTACTGCTGTAGGGCTTTCAAAGCCATGTTCATCTATTGATTTCAAAACAGCATTACTGAGACCTAGTTTTTTAAAATTATTCATAGTTAGACTTTCCGTGATTTTTCTGAAAAAGCTACTTAATTGCTTTTTCATATTCATATATTTAAGACATATTAAAAACAATTAAGAGCTATAAGCACAACTTTAGAAAAGTTAAGATTAATTTACTGCTTAAAAGTTAGTAATCGCTTATAACGGTGAACTCTCCCTTTATACTTTTGCCTATTTTGATAATGTGATTACCCAGCATTCATTGTTCTTACAAAGGTTCCGTTTGTAATAGTGTGCCGCTTCATGCAAGAGCCGTTTCCGGTTTGTTTGCGCGCCACCACGTCCAATATACCGCATAACACTGCAAGGCTCACTCATCTATCATTAGATAATATCTATATCCTGTATCGCTTCTGGCTTATATGGAAGATTCTCATAATGCCAATGGACATGAGATGGCACTCACAAAAAACAAATAAATAATTCTGTCAATAATCATTTAGAAACATCAGTCTATGGAGATGGAAGCATGCTGGAAAGCCGAATTATTACCGCACAATCTGATGACAAATATATAGAAAGGATGCGCTTTGAAGGCGAGATGATTTCGGACATCGATATCGCAAGGATAGAATTTGAATCGGTACAGTTTATACAATGCCAGTTCATCAAATGTGATTTGTCAAAAACTAGCTTTTACAATTCGGTGTTTGATAATTGCAATTTTGCAAATTGTAGTTTTATGGAAAGCTACTGGAAAGGCTCTAAAATATTAACGTGTAAAGGCGATGGCAGCAACTTCAGCAAGAGCCACATGAAAGAAACCTCTTTAGCGGACGGTTCCTTCCGATATGCAGACTTTTCAAGTTCTGTATTGGAGAACTGCACCATTCGTGACTGCAATTTTACGGAAGCTTTCTTATCCGAGATTCGGTTAAAGAAACCCACGCTGAAATCGGTTAATTTCACAGGAGCGGATTTCTTTAAAGCCTCACTCAAAGACATCGACTTATCGGATTGTATCATTGACGGGATCACAGTATCCGATACACGAAATGAACTCAGAGGGGCTATAGTCAATGCTGAGCAAGCAATAGAACTCGCTGCGTGGATTCTGGGAATCAAAATTGTGTAAGGTATTGGCTCACTCACATATTTCTTACATGTAGATGTTTTTCTGTTAAACCTACGTATTCTGAAAACATAACTTCAAGAAAAGTAAAAATTAATGAACTACCGGTCCTCCCATTATGCTTATTTACACTTCATCCAGATACCTCTGCAGCTTATCCGCAAGTTTGCCAATATGAATACCATCAACAAATGCATGATGAACCTGGACTGCAAACGGCATCATGAATTTGCCTTCTCTTTCCTGATATTTTCCCCAATCAAATA
>DUGT01000027.1:4224-5977 GCA_013331275.1 Methanosarcina sp.
TGATATTTTCCCCAATCAAATATGGGTTGAGCTATTTCCCTATTTCCGAAATCCGTGTGCGAGATATGCGTAAACGTTACCCACTGCAGGGCAGAGAATTGATATACATAGTTTTCTAGTATAGTTCTTAGGAGTTGTATAATTCTAAAATGAATTGTTATTTTTATACTGTTCTTTTAAAAGGCAAACCAATTTCTGTACACTATTTTGTAGAGTTTATGTACAATCGTTTTTTTGCAAAGTTGAATTATCCAATATTAATTTTCTAATTTCTTAATTCTGTTAGAAAAATAAGGAAAAATTTTGTGTAATATTATTTTTCACGTAAACTTTGTAATCATTCTTGCCTTTCCTTTTCCACTTAGGTGCTATCTGAAAAGCATTGAGATAATGTTATAATTGGCAGTATCATTGTAAGAACTAGTACGGATATAACAGATCACTGTAACTTTAAAGTCATGCTAACTTTACAAGTCATACACCGACTTTCATATAAGTTTTTTCACTCGTAATTAATTGAAATATATAAAGGAATTAATTAAATGAGTGTCGCTAATATAAGCACTTCTAAATTAAAGCAAAGAATAACGCTTGGATTTTTAGAACTTATTATCATGCTAAGCTTATTCCTATTTGTTCCTGCTGGTTCACTTAATTTCTGGCAGGGGTGGATTTATTCGATTATTATTTTTGTATCATCAGCTGCATCTACTTTTTATCTGTGGAAAAAAGACCCTGCTCTTCTGAAACGTAGGCTTGAAATCGGAGTGGTCGAAGAGAAAGAAAAGACTCAAAAGATTATACAAGGATTTGCTTTTATAGGATTTGCTTTAATTCTTTTGATCCCAGCATTAGATCATCGCTTCGGATGGTCAAACGTGCCATTATCTATTGTCATCTTAGGTGATATTCTTGTAGCTGTTGGCTTTTATTTAGTCTTTCTTGTGTACAAGGAAAATACCTTCGCTTCCGCTACTATTGAAATAACCGCTGGCCAGAAAGTAATAACAACAGGACCATACAGTATGGTGAGACATCCTATGTATTTAGGTGCTCTCATTATGCTATTTGGCACCCCTCTTGCACTTGGCTCATGGTTGGGATTGATCACACTGATTCCATACGTGCTTGTTATTGTATTGAGACTTCTTGATGAAGAAAAGTTCCTATCCAAAAACTTGCCTGGGTACAATGAATACTGTAAAAAAATTCGATATAGGTTAATTCCATTATTATGGTAAGTATAAAAAATTTATTTTATATCGAATTCAACATAATTATAAAAAACAGATTAAGAGCCAAAGCATTACCATACTCCAAAACATTAAAAAAGGTACTATTAAGTCTATGAGGTCTCTGAACCATTTCAGCTACATTCGAGCCTATAATTTTTATATCCCTCTTAAGACCTGATAGTACCGCTAATGCCACATTTCATTATTCAATAGTTACAAAAGCCACGGATCATTTTCGGGTTCAATGCATAGATCACCATTAGTATCAATCTCCCTGCACGAATCTTTTTTCATTGTAGGTTGATTTAATTCAGGATGTTTATTGTTTGCTTCATAATTGGCTTTTCTTGAAGTACGCGCTGGCAAATTTAAATCAACGGTTGATATATCTATTTCCAATGCTTTTGCAACACCTTCACCATATTTGGGATCTGCCTGATAGCAATTGTGAATATGCCTGTGCTTTATTTGGAGAGTAGAATCGCCCATATTTCTGGCAGTATTTTCAAACAAAACCT
>DUGT01000184.1 GCA_013331275.1 Methanosarcina sp.
ATTATAATTCAAAATTGAGTTCTCTATATCATCGAATCAAATTTTTTGAATTTATAAGAAGGGAAATTTATTTCTTGAAAGAAGGTAAAATCGAAAACAATTTAATCAGAAAAAAACTCATCACGAGTCTAAAACTATCTTTGTTTTATTCGACACTTGTAATATTAATCGTGTCTTTGATGGTAAATTTCTCTTTTGTAACTGACTTTCATCTATATGATTCTCTCCCAATTAATAAGATGATTTATAACGTTATAGCAGTTCAAAAATTCGCTTTCACTATGAGTTTGGCTGGATTTCTACTCTCATTTTACATTACGTCATGTATATCGCTGACTTCTCATTTCGTGCTAAAAAAATTAAATATTTTTAGTGGGGATAACTGTAAATTCCGGCATTAAACAAAGAAAGGAATTACAATTCTTCTCTGAATAAAGAAGTTAAGGGGAACTAATTGTTGATAAAAAAGTTCAAACTTTGCAAAAAAGAATACAGCCGGAGCCAGGATGGAAAAATGAAAATAGAAATGAAGAGACGGTTGAAACTTCAAAAGAGCATTGGATTTTGAGCCCTTCCGATTTTTCTTTCTTGGACTGAAAAAGGCAGACTCAAAACTATCTTTTTTTCTTTTTTTAGCTGGTTTTACAGCTGAGTTTGGTAAATGTACCGATTCTTTTGTAAAATCAAGATATCAAAAACTTATCTATAGAGATTAATCTCTAAAAAATAAACTGCATGCAGATACAAAAGCTTAGCTTTAAATTTGCAGTGAATTCGCGTCACTGCCGGTTTCTTAAAAACTTCAAATGTAAAATCTTTTATCAATGTGAATAGAATGTTTTAACAATGTAGATGATCATCCGTATGAGATCTTCGTTTAGTGAAATAAGGAAAATTTTCCCTAATTCCACCGAAAACGGATTGATTATAAGTCCTCTTTTTTGAAATTCGTTAAGCTAATCTTGAGTTATGGGATGAGCTCATTATTTAATTCACGGAAGAGAAATGCTTAGTCCCAGTGGATCACTGGTTACCATATCTACATCGACGTATAGTGATAAGCCTGTCGAATCTTCTGTAACCGCTTGGGTCTTGGTGATTTTGTTATCTAATGTAACTACAATTTCTTCTCCTGGCTCTGGTTTAACTGGAAATTTCTTTTCTATAGATTCTCCAGGAACTGAAGTATAGGATTTGCTAAATACAGAATTATTTTTTGAATCAAGTAGTTCTACATTAACTTTATGATTTGCGTTACCCCAGTTATTTATGAAATATGAGTTATAAACATCTCTTTCATTAGAACTATTGTTTTCACTACTGTTTTCTTCTTTGCTAATAAGAGAGGTATGCTGTGTAGAAGGATTTAAAATAACAGCACTTACTAGCAAAAGGCATATGCCTGCAAATATAATCAAAATTTTTTTTCCTGACATTCGACTTCCTTAATTAAATTTTTTAAATATTTAGTTGTATTCAAACCTTTATATAGATTACGTACCTTGAAAATAAATAATGTAATCATCACATCAAATTCTACTGAGCTTTTAAACTTTATCTTTGATTATTTTATTTTTATATAAATTAGTTCATATTTCTTAATACTGGTTAACTATATCTCCTAAGTTATATCTCCTAAGTTATATCTTCTAATATCTCTTGTACTGGTTAGTTTATGTCCCTTAATACTTGGTTAACTTATATTTTTTAACACTGGTTAATTTACATTATTTAAATACAGGTTAATTTATATTTTTAATATGAGCTAATTTATATATTTTAATCCCCATATCAATCTTTACATTTTTCTTACATTCTTCTCCTGCTTTTCTGTTTGCCTCAATCACTTTACCATGTTTGCATAGAAACATTTATACTGATGCTAACTAACACAACAACTGAATAATTCAACCAAAAACCGATTACAAAAACATGTCATTTAATAACATCTTTAACACTTTTCACCCAAAGATTCAGGAAGCCCTCAAAACTCTTGGCTTTACAAAACCCACAGAACCTCAGGAAAGGTCATTTCCTCACATAATGGATGGAAAGCATACTCTTTTGATAGCTCCTACAGGTTCTGGCAAGACCGAATCAGCCGTGCTGCCTGTTTTTGACAATATTCTGAGAAAGAAACCCGAAGCCAGAAAAGGAATTTCTGCCCTTTATATAACTCCGTTGAGGGCTCTTAATAGGGATATGCTCTCTCGCATTGAGGTTCTTGGGCAGCTGCTCGATATCAAAGTCCAGGTTCGGCATGGGGATACTCCACAAAGTGAAAGGCAGCGTCAGTCGAGAAATCCTCCTGATGTGCTGATCACTACTCCTGAGACCTTACAGGCAATGTTTACCGGTTCCCGCCTGCGTCAAAACCTCGAAACCGTAACCCATGTCGTGATAGACGAAATCCATGAACTTGCAGGTTCAAAAAGGGGAACTCAGCTGGCTGTTGGACTTGAGAGGCTTGTGGAAATTTCAGGAGAATTTCAGAGAATCGGGCTTTCTGCGACAGTAGGGAACCCCTGGGAAATTGCAAAGTTCCTGGCAGGCAATGGAAGAGATTTTACTGTAATTGAGGTAGCTCTGTTAAAACTGCTTGAGTTCGATGTGGTTAATCCTCAGGTTTCGGAAGGGGGAAAGATACGGGAAAAAGAAGTACTGGACATTGCAAAAAGAGTTGGTTGCGAACCTGAATTTGCCTCTCACCTGCTCTGCATCAGGAAAATTGTCGAAGAAAGTCAGTCCACTCTTATTTTTGTAAATACGCGGCAGAGTGCCGAAGCTCTAGCTTCCGGTTTTCGGAAACTCGGAACATCCATAGGGGTACACCATGGCTCGCTTTCTTTTGAAGCCCGTGTGGAAGCCGAGGAAGCTTTTAAATCAGGAGCTCTCAGAGGCCTTATCTGCACCTCGTCAATGGAGCTTGGAATCGATATAGGAAAGGTCGACAGGGTGATCCAGTATGGATCCCCACGTCAGGTTTCAAGGTTGCTCCAGAGAGTCGGAAGGGCCGGGCATAAGCTGCATTCAATTTCACGTGGCACTATCATTTCTATGGAAGTCGACGATACTGCAGAAAGTATGGCAATTACGAAAGCTGCACTGGAAGGCAGGGTGGAAGAGGTTTCTCCGCATATAAAATCCCTGGATGTAGTAGCAAACCAGATCACAGGCATGGTTATGGATTTTGGGGATGTCAAAATTAATAAAATTCTCCGAATTCTCCAACGGACATACCCATTCCGGAATCTTCAGCCTGAGGAACTGCAAAGAGTTGTGGACCAGATAGGGGATTACAAACTGGTCTGGCACGAAAGAGGTTCAAATGTAGTCAAAAGGCGCAGAAAAAGTCGAGAATACTATTACGATAACCTGTCCATGATCCCGGATGAAAAAAAGTACGAAATCTATGATATTGTAAGTGGAAAATCAGTTGGTGTGCTGGATGAAGCTTTTGTCGTGAATTTTGCAGAACCTGGAGCCGTTTTCATAACTAAAGGTTACATGTGGCGTGTCGTTGAGATGCCTGAGCACGAGCAGGGAAAGGACAGGATCAAAGTCGAGCCTGTGGAAGGCATGGGTGAGGTCCCTAGCTGGACCGGAGAAGAGATCCCTGTACCCTTTGAGGTCGCCCAGGATGTAGGAAAACTTAGGTCGGAGATTGCAACTTTTATCCGTGCCGAACTTGATGACGAAGCTATCGCCAGACAGTTACAGGCAAAATACCGCGTAACAAGGAATGCCGTGCTCGAATTGATCCGCCTGGTACGCGAACATGTAGAAGGAGGTTTCCCTCTGCCTGATGCAGATACAATCGTGATCGAAGACGAAGGAGATGCTGTAACCCTGAACGCCTGTTTCGGCCATAATACAAACGGTACTCTTGCCAGGGTTCTGGTTTCACTTCTTTCAGCCCGTTTCGGGAGCAGTGTTGCTCAGGAAGTAGATCCTTACAGGATAAAGCTGACCCTTCCGAGGCGGGTAGGCTCTTTCCAGATCCGAGATATGCTGCTTTCCCTTCGCCCCGAACATGTTGAGCCAATTATAGAAATGACCCTGAAAAATACAACTCTGATGAAATGGAAAATGGTTCATGTAGCCCGAAAATTCGGAGCCCTTTCAAAGGACATTGACTACGACCGGATCAGCATGAAAAAACTGCTGGAAATCTACCAGGGCTCTTCGATGTATGATGAGGTAATCCGTGAAATCTTCCACGACCTGCTTGACGTCCCGAGGACAAAAGAAGTCCTTAAAAAACTTGCAGCCGGTGAGATTTCTGTTGAAGTTTCCCTTCCAACTCCAATAGGTTCGGCTGGCTTTGCTATGAAGAAAGACCTGGTCGCACCGGAAAAAGCTGACCGTTCAATCGTGCTTGCCCTTAAGGAACGCATTATGAACGACAGAATTGTTCTATTCTGTACGAACTGCAAGAAATGGACTTCTCGCAGGCAGGTCAAGAGCGTACCTGAAGAAATCATCTGCCCTGTCTGTGAGTCCAGGATGGTTGCAGCCCTCAAACCCTGGGAAGAAGAGGAAATCAACCTTGTTAAAAAACAGGCAAAAAAGGTCAATGTCTCAGCTGAAGAAAAGAAACGAATACAGAGAGTCTACAGAAACGCAAGTATAGTCCGCTCTCAGGGAAAGAAGGCAGTTATCGCGCTTGCCAGCAGGGGAATCGGACCTGATACGGCATCTAGGGTGATTGAAAAAATGAGGGTGGATGAAGAGGCGTTTTACAGAGATATTCTAATTGCGGAAAGAAATTATGTTAAGACGAAGAAGTTTTGGGAGTGAAATGGTAGATTAAATTTAAGCTTACAGATTACGTTTAAGCTTACAGATTACGTTTGAGTTGGCGATTATGTTTAAGCTGGGATTATGTTTGAGTTGGCAGATTATTTTGAGTTGGCACACTCTGTTGGAAGTAAAGATATGAGTAAAGATACGAGTACTGAAATAAATGCACGTTAAATAGCAGTAGATAATAGCATTTATATAATCACCCATAAATATTATAAAGCAAAGACATCTGACACAATCTCTTTTTAATGTATGCCATTTCTCACCCACCGTCTCCAATACTCAGATGTCTTATTCCCCAATCAATTTTCTCTTTTTATTTATGATTTGAATCAGTTGGCTACTCTAAAATTAAATGATTGCAGCCTTCAAGCCCTGAGAAGAAAGGAGATCAAGTTTGTTAAAAAACAGGCAAAAAAGGTTGAAATTGCTCCTAAAGGAGAAAATGGATACGGAGAGTTTACAGAAATGCAAGCGTGGTCAGTTTGCAGGAGAAAAAGGAGGTTATTGGGGTTGCCAGGCGGGGAATTGAGCTTGAGGCGGTGTTAAGAGTCATTGAAAAACAAACATGATATTCTTTGAATAACGTGTACAAACAATGAAAATGCTTGCAGATGGTGCCTGACCGTAAATATAATAAAAGTGATTTAGACGGGTTACTTTTAAACTTAGAAATCTCAATACACTCTCTTTCTCAAATCGACGCTAACAATAATTATAATAATCTCTTGGTA
>DUGT01000136.1:0-128 GCA_013331275.1 Methanosarcina sp.
GTTGTCCTGGGATAACGTTCGTTAAGGGTGGGTGTCCTGACCAGCTTTTTGCCCTCGTTCCAGGTAAGGTCAAAGTTCTCTTTAGCGTCTTTTTTTATTTTCTCTGGATCAAATTTCATGCATATCCT
>DUGT01000136.1:417-1983 GCA_013331275.1 Methanosarcina sp.
TATTGGAATTCTAGGTTATTGGAGTTCTGAGTCTGCCAACTATAGTTATAAGCTGTTAAATTCAATTCTAAGCTTTTTAAGTGCGATTATAAACTGTCAACTTTACTGTTAAGACTGAAAGTGATTATAGTTCTCAACCTTAGTTCTAGGCCTGTCAAATTTAGTTTTGAATTGATTAACTTTTGAATTCCAGATCCCAAAGTTTAAACAGTTAAACTGCCGGACAGTCAGATAATCGTTAAATAATCAGTTGATTAATAGTTATCAGGTGAGCTGTATATTAGTGGATTGCACTTTACGACCAATTTTAGTTTTGCAGTTTAAAAAGTGCTGACTTGCTCAATGTTTAAGCATTCTTTTTTCTAAGGTTAAAGTTTGGATTCCAGATTTCGCATCGCAGTTTCAAGCTTTTTCTGACCAATTGCGTTAACAACATCACCCCGCGTCTTTTCTATTAAGGAGCGGGATATGTCGGTTTTTCGCCTCAGTCCTCCGGTTATGGCATCAGGGTAGTCAAAGTCCATAAGTGCTGCATGGATATTTTCCATGATACCTAAAAACACTTCGGCTTTCTCAAAGGACTCTTTCCTTATGAGGTCCAGAACATGCCGTCTAAGCTCTCCGACAACATCTCCAAGCCCATTAAGGTAAGCTGCATATTCGACTCTTAACTCTTCAGGGGAGGGAAGTTTTCCTCCTTCTTCTTTCAACAGGCTACTGAGGACTGAAACCTCCGAATACTCCTGCTGAGCATGTTCTACAAAGCCTGCATGATAAATGTCAGCATGCCCTTCGAAAAGAACCTCAAGTTTCTCAAGCGCATGTCCTGCGGATTTGATATTTTTATCTGCCTTCTCGAAGTCCTGACTGTGTAGAGCAAATGATGCTGTCCTGCATTCTCTGACAACTTCTCGGGAAATTTTCAATCCCTCTTCCCTTATACTGTCCTTGGCCTCAAAATTTTCTCTTATCCGGGCCGAGATTTCTTCAAGCAAGACTCTCATACCCCCTTTTACGTTTCTTAGCTTTTTAAACGATTGGCTTTTCTGCCTAAAACTAATTTTAATTTAAAAATAAAACGTTCTTATATACTTTTTATTTGTTTTTCAGAGTTTTACAGTTTCATTTAAGAAGTTCTCTTTAAATATCTATTATCTGTGTATAAATTTTTCCTTGTTATGCTGAGTTTAGAATCCTTTTAATCTTCTCTTTTATAGTTTGAATTAGATCTAAGTTTGAACTCCATCAATTTTTATCTTTATTCTACTATTTTTTCATTTGATCTCCAGTTCCCTGGAAAATATATAAAAAAGAAGGAAAAAGGCTTTTTCCTTGTCGATGTCCTCTAACTTCCAGAAGACAATTCCAAAAGCGGCTAGAGGTAACTAATAGAATAGTAAGGTTATTACCTTTTGGTTCTTTTTTTAAAATTAGTCAGAGTTAGGGATTTTTTAGCAGGATCATCTCAAGAGATGTTTTTTTTCTCGGAGCTTGTCTATTCTCAGCCTGTGCTCCAGCGTAAATTCTATTTTTATGTTTTAAGAGCTATGTGTTTTACGTCTGTAT
>DUGT01000136.1:2116-3447 GCA_013331275.1 Methanosarcina sp.
GCTATGTGTTTTACGTCTGTATAACTATGTATTTTACGTCTGTATAACTATGTATTTTACGTCTGTATTATTCATCCACAGGAATGGTCTCGAGCTGGCTTGAGAGATTCCATATTAAAGTCCTTGTGTGCAGAGGAAGGTTGGGATCATTGCTTATATCTTCGAGAATGGAAATGCTTGATGCCGCTCTAAGAAAGAGAGGTTCGGATTCGTTGTTCAGTATGTCCATAATTTCATTTACGGAACGCCTGATATTTCTAGGAACTGAGGAGTCACTGGTTATATTTTCTAGGACCTGAAGACATTGTTTTATAACTTCTGCTGAATCATTTGATGACATTCGAATCACCTTCGCAGTCAATTATGATATAAAAATTAGAGCTAATATAGCTAATATAGTATAGACTAGTCTAAGATAGGCTTGTTATATAAAATATTATCGGTGATTTTAAATGTTACCATCTTCAGAGTCTACTCATTGTGATTCGGTGTTAGTTTCCTTTTTCTAATTTACACAGGACAAATTGGTTTCATAGTACAGCAAGCTATAGGAAAAATTTAATAAAATAAGTGAGAAGCAAATGCATAAGAAACTGTGAACAAAGGAAGGTCAGAACTATGGATTCTGAAAAAGATAAAAAAGTAAAGCGAATAGCCCGTTTCCTTGAACTGGGGGGTACAATGCTTGCTGAGCATTGTAAAGTCTGCGGGGCCCCAAAATTCCGTTATCAGGGTAGAGTAATCTGCCCCATATGTGATGTCCAGGAAGAAAAAGAAACTCCGGAACCAGCCGCAGAAGTCCAGGCTCCCGAACCCAGGCCGTCTACAGAAAAAGATACCTCTTCTCTTGAGACTAAAAAGAGAGTCCAGGCACACAGGCAAAAACCGAGGTTCGGGCTGAGAACCTCTGAAACTGCCGAAGAAGAGGAAAAAGCTGTAGATTCAGTAGAAAAGGAAATTCCCGTATTACCTTCTGAAAAAGAAGAAGCAGGAAGGAAATACCCTGCAGCTTCTAGAGGTTCTACTGTTCCTAGAAGTTCTGCAGTTCCCAGAAGTTCTGCAGTTTCTTCACCTAAAGGTCCTGCAGCTCCTGTAAAAGCTGCACCCTCAGAAAGAGCAGAAAAACCGGCAGCAATATCAAAGGTAGCTGGAGCCCATAGTGACCGGAAGGTATTGGAAGATCTTCTCTTTAGAAAGATGGTCAACATTGCATATTGCCTTGAGGACGAAACAGACCCGCGTAGGATCGCCGAGGATTTGGAATTAATTGGAAAAGGGCTTGGGCTTATAGAACGCCTGAGGCAGTTATAAAGGTAAGAGTAAAGGTAAGA
>DUGT01000136.1:3619-6914 GCA_013331275.1 Methanosarcina sp.
AGAGTAAAGGTAAGAGTAAAGGTTAGAGTAAAGGTAAGGTAAAGGTAAGGTAGAGGTAAGAGTAGGTATAAAAGAAAGAGAAAAATCAAGGAGAAAAGGAAGAGTATAGAGAAAAATTTGACTTTTTCTTTATTTTTTCTTGCTTTTTTTCATTACTTCTTTCATTACTTTTTTCACTGCTTTTTTCATTACTTCTTTCGTTACTTTTCTACTATTTTTTCCATTACTTATCCTTTATAGGGAGTTTCAAGGAGCTCTCTAATTTTTGCTGCTCTTTTTGGCCCTATTAATTTTACCTTCTTTAGTTCTCTGGCATCAGATTTCATAATAGCTTCCACTGAGCCGAAGTGCAAAAGAAGGTTTCTTGCAGCTTTCGGCCCAATGTCTGCGATCGCAGATACCAGGTATTCCTGCTGCTCAGTAAGGGTACTGGTAGACTTTTTTCCGTGGGGATTGACTTCACGTTTATTTTCCATTTGCTCACGCTTTGCAAGCATTTTTAAAATTGCTGCAGTCTCTTCCTCGTCTCTCGAATATAGCAGTGACACTCCAAAATCGATTGCAATAGACACCAGAGAGCCGTAAATAGCATTAGGATTAATTTGCCTGGAAGTAAAAAGTTCTGTTCCTTCTATGATAAGAACAGGCTTTTCATATACTCTTGTAAGATCCGACAATTGAGCAAAAAGGTTACGTTTCCCGTCAACAAGGGAGTTTACAAAGTCATCCGTGCGCTTTCTCTCTACGGCAAGACGGTCGCTAACAACGTAATCACCAATTTCAAGCGTGGTAAAAATAACTTCTACTCCAAGCTTATCAAGAGTATTAGCAACCCCACTTTTTGCTTCCCTGTAGTCCACTACCATTTTTAGGAATTCGGGACTGATTCCTGTCTCGGATGCCTCGACAGCAGTTTCAGGTGCGGATTCAGTTTTCTTTCCGGAAAGAGTTTCAAAATAAACAAAGGTTTTTTGTCTTTCTTTGACGTTTTCTTCTCTGCTTTTTTCTTCATTCTTTTGGTTGTTTCCTTTTTCGCTTTCTTTCCAACTCCTATTCTCTTTTCCTTCTTCTTTCCCGACTCTAAAGTTACCTTCGTTAGTCTCTTCACTCGTCCTATTGCAGTCTAAGCCTGCGGCCTTATTTCTGCTGTCTATAGTTAAACGCCCACGGTCTACAGTGAAATCTCTAACATCTGTAGCCCTGTTTCCAATATCTGCAAAACTACTACTATCTATAGTTACGTCCTTGTTATCTGCAAGACTATTGCTATCTATAGCTGCGTTCTTGTTATCTTCAAAAACATTGCTATCTACAGCTTTGTCCCTGCTATTTACAAAACCACTGAAATTTACAGCCAGATTACTGCTTACTTGCATTAGACCTTTATTTTCCTGAGTTATATCCGCATTTTCGAAATTGTTATTTATTTTAATCTCATTTTCAGCTTCATTTCGCTCATGATCCGGAATAAAAGTTTTGGATTCAAAATCTGAAATTTTTAAATCCTGTTTTGAGTTTTTAGGCTCAAGAAGGGCTTCAAGCCCGTGCATACTGTTCAGCATCCTTTTTTCCTTGTTCTTACTGCTCCAGTAATATGCTTCATCACGTGTACCTTTTGTCACCAGTATAATGACTCTGCCTTTATGCTGCCTACCTGTCCTGCCTTTACGCTGGATGCTCCGAATTTCCGAGGGAATGGGTTCGTAGAATAGTACCAGGTCCGTGGAAGGAATATCAAGCCCTTCTTCGGCAACTGAAGTAGCTACAAGTACGTTATATTCTCCTGCCCTAAATTTATCAAGAACTTCCACCTGTTGTTTTTGCGTAAGCCCTTTGTCCTTACGGCGCGAGGCCTGCCCTACAAAACGGATAGGGACAATTCCTGGAACGGCTGAAAGGGCATTTACTACTATCTCTGCCGTATCCCTGTAATTCGTAAAAACAATTACTCTGGAATCAGGACTTCCTTTTAGCTGTTCGGATACGAGTTTCCGCGCAAGCTCGAGTTTAGGATGTTCGATCTCGCACTCCTTTACTCTGTAAAGGGTTTTTCTCATATAGAGATCATCCATCAGTCTTTTTGAAGCCTTGCTTGCACTGCTTGAAGAAGCTTCAGCGTCAAGTTTCTCCAGGTACTTCCTGAGAGGCCCAATCCCCTGGGTCTCAACCATTTCCACAGCATGGTTTACCTTTACCATTTCGGCAAGCACAGACATGGCAGTAAAAACCGCAGGATCTCCTCCTACCCGGATTTCACCCTGCAATTTCCTCTGGAAAAGCAAGAGATCCTTTTTGGAAACATATTTTCCGCTACCTGGAGAAAAACCCAGGCCTCTTATGGTTCCGAGCCGGTCATCAAAGATTTTTTCCAGATAACCTCGGATTTCAGCCATTTCTGAAGGAAGCTGGACCTGAAACCATTCTATCTCTTTTTCCTGCACATAAGGACGGACATCCCTATCTTTTTCAGTTTTCACGGAGACATTTTCAACATGTAAAGCCTGGCAGACCTCCGAGATTTTCTCGTCCGAACTGCCCGGACTTGCAGTAATTCCGAGCACGTGAGGATTCTTTGCGCTCTCGAAATACTTTTCCGCAATAAAAGTATAAGCGTAATTTCCGACTGCCCTGTGGGCTTCGTCAAAGGTTATGTGGCTTACATCCTCAAGGCTGATTCGTTTTGTAAGAAGGTCGTTTTCAATCACCTGAGGTGTGGAAACTATGACCTTCCCCTGGGCCCAAAGTTTTTCTCGCTCTGCAGGCGCAATGCTTCCCGTAAAAGTCAGAACTTCTTCCTCTGGAAGAGCCATTACATTTTTGAAAAAAGCGGCATGCTGCTCTACAAGTGGTTTTGTTGGGGAAAGAATCAGGACTTTTCCTCCAAAACGCTGAAGCCTGGAAACAATTACAAAAAGAGCTATAATGGTTTTTCCAAGCCCAGTAGGAAGGACAACAAGGCTTGAGCCTTCCAAGGCCTTTCCTGCAAGATTCAACTGATAGAGCCTCTGCTCAACGGTATCGGGTTTTATCAGCGGGTGCTTCATGAACCCAGGTTTTTCAGGAAAAAGACTCTCGTTCATTCTGCTTCGGGATAGTTCATTTCAGATAAATTAATTTCATATTTTCAGGTAATTGTAATTTCAGGTAATTGTAATTTCAGGTAATTGTGATTTCAGGTAATTGTAGTTTCAGGTAATTGTAGTTTCAGGTAATTGTAATTTCAGGTAATTGTTAATTTTCAGGCAATTGTAATAAGCGTAAAAAACTAAAAACTTTGCTGCAGGCTTTTTAGCCC
>DUGT01000136.1:6956-16957 GCA_013331275.1 Methanosarcina sp.
TAATTGTAATTTCAGGTAATTGTTAATTTTCAGGCAATTGTAATAAGCGTAAAAAACTAAAAACTTTGCTGCAGGCTTTTTAGCCCACAGCTCAGGAACTACCGTTTTTTTAATTTTAGAAGTTAAAGGGCTTGCCCGAGGATTCGAAAGCTTTACCTCTGTAAATAAGCTCATAAAGCGTGTTCTCGATTCCCTGGATCGGAGCCCTGATCTGACGCATGGAGTCTCTATCCCTGATAGTTACAGTTCCGTCTTTAAGGGTATCGTAATCTACAGTAACGCAGTAAGGCGTTCCTATTTCGTCGTTTCTCCTGTAGCGACGTCCTATGGTTCCGGAATCATCATAATTGACAAGCAAGGTTTTTTCCCTAAGTTTCGCAATGATATCCTTTGCAGGATCTGCAAGCTCTTTTCGGGTCAAAAGCGGAAGTACTGCAACCTGTACCGGAGCAACTGCACTTGTGAAGTGCATGACAAGACGGTTTTCTTCATCTCCCTCAGCTTCACCTTCTCCCTTTCCTGCTTCGGACTCCTTTCCAGATTCTTCTGCGCCTTTAAGCCCGGAATCGGCGACCTTCTGAGCCACATTTTCTTCGTCATAGGCGTGTTCCATGATACCGTAGAAAATTCTGTCGATTCCATAGGAAGGTTCGATTACGTGAGGGATGACGTTTTCTCCGCTGACTTTAACGGTTTCTTCCGCAAAGTCCACTGCGTCCGAACCGACTGTCAACTCTTCCCCTTCCACGGTAACTTTGATCTCGTCCTTTGAGAGCTCTTCTTTGGAAAGCTGTTTTAAGGCATCTGCTACAGCTTTTGCCTTGCCCTTAAAGACAGGTCCGAGTTTTCCCATGTTTGGCTTTACAACAAAACGAGTTACCATTTTCGGCTCGTCATATTCGATATAAACGTAAAGCTCGGTCTTGCTGACCCTTGCATGAGCTTTAAGGTCGTAGTCCGTCCTGTCGGCAATTCCCACGATTTCGACCCAGCCGAACCGGTCGGTCTCGATTTCGGCGTCCCAGCAGTCAATTGCGTAATGTGCCATTTCGTCTTTCAGGTGCTGCCTGAACCTTAATTTTGCAGGGTCAATCCCGACCTTTGTTAGAAACTCATTGGTAAGTGCAATATTGTAGCCCAGGACTTCGTGTGCAATGACCCCAGCCTTCACGGCTTCCCTCACAGTCATTCTGAAAGATTCGCCTTTTTCCTGTGCCTTCTGGGAATAGAGTACAAGTTCTTTGTCTGCAAAGCGTTCAAAGTTGGGGTGCTTCTTGTTGCGTGGATCAACGAAAATCTCGCACTCGGCCTGTGTAAATTCTCTGAGCCGGATTACACCCTGCCTGGGTGCAATCTCGTTCCTGTAAGATTTCCCGATCTGCACAGCCCCAAAAGGCAGCTTGTCTCTGTAGAAGCGGGACAGTCTCTGGAAATCTACAAACATACCCTGCGCTGTTTCCGGCCTGAGGTACCCCTGCCTTCCAGTCCCTGGTCCGATTGTGGTTTTAAACATCAGGTTAAATTCGTAAGCATCGCCGAATTCTCCACCGCATTCCGGGCATCGAATTTCATTTTCTTTTATAACCCTGGTGAGCTCTTCTGCACTCAAGGTCCCTGCAGCTTCCATGACGTTTTGTACAAGATGGTCAGCTCGGAATGCCTCTTTACAGTTCATGCACTCGCACAATGGGTCTGAAAAGCCTCCAACGTGACCGGACGCAATAAATACTTCCTCGATCCCTATTGTCGGGCACTCGATTTCCATAAACCCTTCCTGGATAACGTAAAATTCTCTCCAGGTCTGCTCAATCCGCCTCTTCAGCGTGCTCCCAAGAGGCCCATAATCATAAAATCCGCGGCTTCCACCATACAGCTCAAAGGAGTTCCACAAAAACCCCCGGCGTTTAGCCAGCTCGAATACCTTCTCGTATTTGTCCATATTATAAATCCTCGTGAAATTGATTGGGGGATATCAGATAATTGTAATTTTGATCTATAGGAAATACTAGATGGATAACGGTATCATTATATTAAATTTGCACTGCTCTGGAGTAAGTTGGTATTAATATAACTGGGTCAATATTTTTAAAAATAAAAAAGTAATTTTTTATATATTTCATTTCTTCTTTTACATGCATATAAAAATAGTTCATTAAGTAGAAATGTTTTTAATATTACAAATTTTTATAGTTATATATGTCTGGTCGCCCAACAATTTCTGACATTTTTGGCCTTTATGATAAAGCTTTATCACAAACTCGAGGTAGATTAGAAGAAAGGGTAATAGAAAGCACCACAAATTTAAAAGAGTTTTACAACGGGTTTTTGAAGACTCAAGTGATAAATTATTCTCAGCTTTTTGAAAATGAGGCTTTCAGGCGTGAAATGCATCTAGATCTTCAGCACAGGCATCGAAGTAGTGCTTTAAGATTTTGGGCAGTTGATGGGGCATGTAGAAAAATAGAAACATCTGATATTGTAATCTTCTATGGTGGAGCTTATGTTGTAAAAGGCGAACTTGGATTACAGGTAAATCCTCCCCAAATCTCATATAAGGAATCTGAACCTGAGGATGATAGCAGTCTCGTCGCATATTTGCCTTTAAGCCCAGAAGATCTCACAATTATTGATCCTGAAGATCGCTTTGTTGTTAACGATTCTGAAAGAGTTTCTCTTTCAGGTTTGGATACTTCCCTGATGCTACTTGCAGAAATTTTTCTTCTATATAGAGGTGCTTCAAGCACCGATCATCCACATTTGTTACTATGGGATCACTCGTTGTCTTCAGTTCTTGCAAACGCGACTCCTAATGTAAAAAAATTAAAATTTGCAGGTACGGAAATTGCAGGAGAAACGATTTGGTATCCTGATTTACTTGTAGGGTATTCAAAACCTTGGAACAAAGAGATGGACGTCCCATCAAAAAAAGCTCATCGTTTGTGGGAACGGGCAATAGCAAAAATATATCAGTCAGAGTCGAAGACCCTTGATATTGAAAGATTCGCAGAAGATGTGGGTTTGAGTAAAAGTATAGTCGAATCACAAATAAAAATAATTTGGAAATGTGATCGCTATGGACCAGATAGAGAGGGTAATCCTCCTGAAGCTCTGGTTCGGAAAGAAGGTTCACTTCTTAGATTAAATGATCAATATCTAAACTCGCCTGAAAAAATTGAGCGGCTATACTTACATTTTTGTAACCGTTTTTTCAGAGATAAAGATCCTTCAGTACTTCTTTATATTTATCAAGATGAGTTTGGTCAAAGAAGACAACGTTTTTTGTCTTCAGATGAGCTTTCTTTCCTTTTGGCTATTGGTCTACGCTTAACTTTCGAGTATTCTTGGCGTAACGAAGTTATGTTAATCGGAGTCGTAAAGGATTCGGCCTCTTCATATTTCACAAGCCATTACCTAGGAGTTATGAGGTTTATTGATGAAATGAAGTTTACACCTAAATTAATTCCTAGCACCGATCGACTTACTTTTGAAAGGCTTCCTTTTATTGACGAAAGTTTAAAAGGACCATGGACATCAACAGAGTTTGATGGTGTTTTTATGACTTTACGTTTAGTAAAAGAAGGTAATTCTTCTAAAGCGACGATTCAAGGAGTGAGAGGGGATGTGCTTGTTCAGCCTAATTTGATTATGAGATCTCTAGTTCAGTTCCTTCTCTTAAAAAATCCTCCTATGGAACCAACAATGGGACATGTTATTTTTGTAGATAGATTGGTTCATCCTTTTGCAGTTCCTGAAAAAGTAACCGTTGTGAGTGGAAATAGGGACTTAGGGACAGTTTCACCTTTCTATTTTCCTGATTCTAAGGTTGGTAACAGAGAACAAGAACTTACGATATATTTGCTTTCTGTGTTAACTAGAAATGTGTTTCCTGAAGTGGCAGGATATCCAGACCCTCTCCATCACGCTGATAGGGGTGCAAAATCTGTATTAAAAATGGTCGAACCGATGCTTCTTTCCTCTGAGAAACTCAACAGAGCGAATCCTATTCATAGAACAGTTAGACAAAATCGAGGCGGATAATTTGGGAAGTAATCCATTTGATGATAACCGTTTATGCGGTGCGAGAAGTGCACTGCTTAAAATGTCTCCAGATAACCAAGGTAGGTTTGAGTTTGAGTTAGCTTGTCAATATACTCGTTCTGGGTTAAATCAACTCCAAGTTGGTGATCTCATTGGTGTCGAGAATTATACAACTTCTGATAATGGAGACAGAACTTACTCTATATTAACACTTACAGAAGTCGTTCCTGTTCACTTTGCTGCTCAAGGAACAGGTGCGTATCCTGGACATATTTTTGAATCAATGCGTTCAATAAAAGACGACTGGGAAGTACAAAACGACAAACCACTACATGCCACTACAACTATTACAACTAGAGCTGTATCAACGGGATGGCAATTTCAGTTTAATCCGCGGTATCAAGAGCTTCCATCACTAAGTGAAGAAATGAATCTTCCAATGGTAGGAGCTGAAATTAGACCTTTGAGTATGGAAATGGTTAATAAAATAATAAATCAGGGCTTAGAAACTCAACAAAATTCCCCTCTTATTCACAATAAATTTAAGAAAATTAATATAAAACTTGACAAGGAATCTCTTTTAACAACACACTTTGGTATCTTTGGATTTACGGGTGTAGGTAAATCAAACTTGGTATCATCCTTAGTATTTTCATTGTCTTCTAAAGATTCGAGTAGTCCTTCAAATGTTGTTATTGTTGATCCTAATGATGAATATTTAGGTCTTTTAATTGACAAATTTGGATCAGATACGGAAAACGTTTTGTACGTACATGCAGAACCAGACTCTTTACCTAATATGGTAATTGAAAATTTGGGGAAGAATGAGAACGATATTTCACCTCAAGCAGTTGATTTTTTGTTTCGTCAAATGAAATTACCTTCTAAGTTAAAAGGCGATCAACAAGTCAAAAGTTACTTCTTGGAAACTCTCCCTAAAGTCATCACTAGAACAAAAATTGCATTTCCTTCGAGGGATTTAAAGTCTCTAATTGCAAATGCTATGCGAAATACAATTGAAGCTGGAACTGGAAATGCAGTTAAGGGTGCTTTACGCGATGCTTACTCAGAGTGGACTAAATTTTCTAAAGGTATTCCAATAAATATCGACACTTTAGATAAAGCTATTAAGCTAATTCCTGCAGTTCGGAGTATTATCTTAGGCAAATTAAAAGATAAAAAATTAGAAACAGCCCTTGGAGTTATTGATAGAACTGAGAAATATCTGTTAAGGATCAAAGGAAAACTTAAAGATATCCCACCTAGTGAGATAATTCCTATTGATGATTTACTCGAATTATTAAATAAAAAAGACTCTCGTCTAACAATAGTTATAACTGCACGTAGAGATTCAGAACTTAAAGACTTCATTGAAGTTCTTGGCAATAATTTGTATGAAGAACGTAGACTAAAAGGTATTATAGATCCATTTACTTTATTTTTGTTTGATGAAGCAGATTTATTTATTCCCTCCGACGGAGGAGATGAAAACACCTCTCGCATAAGGGAACTTTGTATTACATTGGCTCGAAGGGGCAGAAAATTTGGTTTAGGTATTGGAATTGCTACTCAAAGAGCTTCACAATTGGATACCGAAGTTATGGGTAATTTGCATACCTATTTCGTTAGTAAACTACCACGTGCTTTTGATAGAGATAAAGTTGCTGAAGCTTTTGGAATCAGTCAAGATCAACTTTCTCCAACTTTTACTTTCCGACCTGGAAACTGGTTAATTATCAGCCATGATGCAACAGGATTAAAGGGTGTTCCGATACCTTCAATTGCTAATAACGCCAACCAAAGGCTTAAAGAGGCATCAAAGAAGTATTTTGAATAAACAGAGGAACACTTTAATGAGTAAAACGGAACTGATTCCCCATTTCGTAGCCGACCGTCCTATGAGCTTACGCATTCTCTCAGGACTTGATTTGGAGAGACATCCGATAAATATTGGGCTGATGATTCAGGCATGTACTACTGATTCATTCAGGGAAATGGTTTCAAAGTTTCCCTGTATCGATTTAAAATATTGTGGAGTAGTTGATGGTCCTTGTCCTTTTGGTGGAGACCTATCAAAATGTTCAAAAGGGAAGTCTCTTCAGAAACACGTTACAACCATTGCGGATAGCGGTGTTTTTACTAAAAATGGTTCAGTACTTGATTATCCTGAGCTTTTTAATCGCTATGAGCAGATGGGAATTGAAAGGGGAATTATGCTCGATGTTCTTGGAGATGCTGAAGAAACAATTAAAAGTGCAAAAGTTGCCTGGGATATTTATTCTAGTGGAAATTACAGTTTTAAATTAATAGGTGTTTCACAAGGCAGAGATCCAGAAGAATATGCCACATGCTATGAAAAACTCACTAAGATTGGGTATGAGGAAATCGCCATTGGTGGACTTTTAACGAAGTTCAAAAATACAGCTCGATATGCTTCATCTAATAAAGAAATCATCGCAGAAGTTGTTAAAAAAATAAAATCTCAGTGGCCTGATGATAGATGCTTTACATTAGGGGTTTACAACCCTAAAAGGCATGAATTTTTGGAATCTCTTGGTGTTAATGCAGCGGATTATAAGGGATGGATATTCCAATATGAAAAAAAGTATGACGATCCTTTTATGCATCATGTAGATAGGATATTGCAGGTGAGATCTTTTATTGAAGAAAAAATCCTAAGTCCTGTAAGTGGACAGCCAGTAGTTGATAAGTCGATTGATTCAATGGCTTTAAAGATGAGAGAGTGTGTTTCTTTAGTCGGAAAAAAAGTTGTTGTTAAGTCGAATAAAGAAAGTAAAAATACTCTGAAGATTGATAGTTTTGAATCAAAGCCGAAGCAAATTGTGATAATATCATGTGGTAAATCAAAAAACAAAGTCTCAAAGTGTATGGCAAAGGACGCTTACAACGGCAGGTCTTTCCTTTTGAAGAGAGAATATGCAGAGTTATCTAGTGTTCCATGGTTTATACTTTCAGCGAAATATGGATTGATAAGGCCGAAAAGAATTATCAATCCTAATTATGATAAAACAGTATCTTCAGCTAAAGATATTAGTGAACTAGCGTCTAAGATAAAAAAACAAGTTTCGCAATATCCTGAATTTTTTACTGCTAAAGATATTCTGTTTTTGGGTCCTGAAGCCTATGTAAAAGCTTTAAATACTGCATTTTCCAAGAATAAAAATATATTGCATCCTACGAAGGGTCTTAACCAAGGAAAATCTCAGAAAATGATAAAAAGTTTACTTTCAAGTTTTTTAGAAGAAAGCACGTCTCAAAATCTGTTTTTTGATAGCATTTAATCCTCTTTGAGTCTTAAATATTTATATAACGACTAAAATACTTGATGGTTTATACTCAATAATTAAGGAAAATCAATTTATAAAACACGCTTTTTGAAACTTAAAAATTTTTTGATATTTCTCATCCAGACTAAATAGTTATAGATTATGTTTAGATTTCTATTATCTTTTTTGTCGCGATCACAACTAAAGGGAAAAAGAGTTTCAGGCAAAACAATTAATAGTAGTATTCATAAGTGTAAATATAGATAAAGGAGAAAACTAATGTCTCAACCTGAAAATGAAAGGCGCCAAGAGTTTTTAATAAGTATGTATAATCAAACATGGAATAATATTAATAGGCATATCAATGTTATATGGCAGCCAATTGGCGTATTAATTGCTGCGTTGGGATTATTATCTTTTGGAGAAAAAAATATAATAAATTTTGATGTAGCTACTGCGTTAATAATCTTGTTTTGTGGATGGTTTATTGCCCATGTCTATGATTCTTCTCATTGGTTTAATAGAAATCTAATAATTATTACTAATATCGAAAAGCAATTTCTTAACGATCGAGATGAAAAAGAAATCCACTACTTTTTTAAAAAACCCTTCCCTGAAAAAGAAATGATGATCACACACTTTAGACTCCAAAGGATGCTGGGGCAAGGAATAATCATTGTTGTATTATTTTACCATTTTATAACAAGATTTGACAATGTAAATACTCCCTTAACTCTCGGTTCTTTGCTAATTTTTCTGCCTTATCTAACATTAATAGGCGTATTAAATTATTTAAAAACTCATATCGATAGTATAAACAGTAAATATCAGGAACTTATTAAAAAGTCTCCGGGGAAAGAGTCAGAATAAAACTAAAATAGATTAAATACTTTGATTCAAATTTAGCATATTTTCGTTAAGAGAAAGGTTTTCACCTAATTCTTTTATTATTTTTCCAGTTCCATGTTTTAAATATTTTTATTAATATTACCTCTTACGTCATTATTAATGGTTAAATTCTCTCTTGTGTGCGTTTTTTATATTAAGATCTAAATGTGTCTTTGCCCCCTATCTACTCTTGAAATTTCTCGTTGGAAAAAACATTTCCCTAAAAGTAATTAATGAAAACAGCTAAAGAAACTGGTTTTATAGCCTATCTATGTAGATGTTCTCAAGAAAGGAACATTTTTCTTTTATCGCTGTCAGATACTTTTATGGAAATGCATAACAAAGAATCGTTAATTTAAAACCTAAATATCAAACTCGAACCGCAACAAAATCCCTCATTCTCTTCACGGACCTCTCTGTGAACCCTACTCCTCAATAATCCACGATGCCACCTTGTTCAGATTCAAGTGCAGTGTAGAAATTTTCTAGAGACTTATGAAAGACTACCTTTTGTCAATGAAGGATTTGTCTGCGAGTCACCAAAGTCTTGCATGAAATGGTTTTCAAAGTTGGGCTCATGGATGAGGAAGAAACGGTCAAATTTTTTGAGATGATTAATCTAAGGCTCAAAAGTGAGCACGTCTGCCAGGAAGAAGATTTAAAAGAAATCTGCCAGCAGGTCGGAGATTGCTGGAAACTTATGGACGAGGTTTGCAGGCGGATAGTCAAAAAAGTTGAGTTAGATTTTCGAGACCTGCCGGCAGAAAAATAAAAATAAAGTTTTGAAAACCGGCTGAAACTTGCTTTAGCTCTGAAAGATGTCTTCGAACTCTTTTTTCGCTTTTCTCACTTATCAGGGTTTTTATTTTCCAACCGCATTGGGCGCGGGATAATACAGGTTTGAGACGACTATTATTGCTGCCCGATTTTTGATTTTTTACACCTTATATCGGTTTCAAGACAAATATTTAAAGATTGAAGTCGAGTACTTATTATGGCAGAAGACAGTTCTATTGCCTCCTCCAAAGATGCTGTTCGATTCAGGGCTATTTTGCGTCATCATCTGCCGGAAATTTCCAGAAAATATAAAGTTAGTTATCTAGGGATTTTTGGTTCTTATATTCGCGGGGAACAAAAGCCTGAGAGTGATCTTGATATTCTGGTTGAGTTTGATGAAGCTCCCGGTTTTTTTGAGTACATTCAACTTGAGGATTACCTCAGTGAAATTCTTGGTGTGAAAGTGGATCTTGTGATGAAATCTGCCCTGAAATCTGCTATTGGGAAGCATATCCTTGAGGAAGTTGTAGCAGTATGAATGAAAAAACAGAATTTCGAGATTATTTATCAGATATCATTGATGCCATAGAGAAAATAGAAAATTTCACCCGAGATATCTCTTTTGAGGAATTTATAGAAGATGATATGAGAGTTTTTGCTGTGGTTAGGGCTCTGGAAATCATAGGGGAAGCTGCAAAAAACGTTTCCCCTAACATAAAAACAAATTATCCTTTCATACCTTGGAAAGAGATGGCAAGAACACGTGACAAGCTAATACATTCCTACTTTGGTGTGGATCTCAATGTTGTATGGAGGACGGTTAGTAGCAATTTACCTCCTTTAAAAGATCAAATTTCTGAGATTCTTAAAGACTTGGAAAGTTCCACATCCTGATTTCTTTGCTAATCCATGTTTTTGATTTTTGGTTATGGAAACTGCTGCCTACTCCTTTTCTTTTGTCTAATATGGATTTTTTTCTCTTTATCTTGTTTTGTAGGGCACAGGAAATTA
>DUGT01000190.1:0-10892 GCA_013331275.1 Methanosarcina sp.
CACCCGTGAAGGGTGCGACTCATAATCTGGTATTTCATCTTCGGATAATGCAGATTTCAATCCACACACCCGTGAAGGGTGCGACCGCAAATTTACTTAAACTATATATTAGCCAGTTAGCTTTTTAATTTTTTGAAAAATTAAAATTATTGAATTTATTTAATAAGTATCACAAAAAATAAATACTATGAATGGATTTTTCCTGCGAACCTTCCAGTAAATCAATGTTCACTACAGGTTCGCAGAAATTATGTAATTAACAGACCTTCTGGATCGTATCCTTTTTTTGCACCAAAATGCTCTACCCGATTTTTCCAATTTTTACCCAAATAGTAAAATCTGAGGCTATCTTTATCCTCATCCATGATATTACATAAAGAGTGCTTAAGTTGTGCAAACTGAGCGGGATCTACAAGGCACTCAAATACAGAATTTTGGACCCTCTGCCCGTAGTTCTCACATTCTCTTGCCACTTTTCTCAGTCTACTTTTTCCACCTTCGGATTCTGTATTCACATCATAAGTTACCAGTACCATCACTAAAAACACCTCAGTTCATGAAAAATGGCGGATAGCCATCAATGTCTCCCCTTAAGTAGCGAGCCAGCAACATTGCCTGAACATAAGGAATTAATCCGACTGAGATCTTCTCATCCAGGTAGGGATGAGTAATTTGATCCTGTTTTCTCTTTTGCCAGGCCGCCAGTATATTTTTTCTTCCGTCTTCTGTCATGAGGACAGCCCCGTTTTCTTTTTTGATAAAATTTTTTCCATCAACCTGCTTGAGGTTAACCATATTTAATGCAAGTCGATCAGCCATGAAAGGCCTAAGTTCCTCCATCAAATCAAGTGCAAGACTGGGCCGTCCAGGCCGATCAGTGTGGAAAAAACCAACATAGGGGTCAAGTCCAACGGTTTCTAAGGCTGATTCAACGTCATGAGCAAGCAATGTATACAAAAAAGACAGCAACGAATTCATATTATCAAGAGGAGGCCTCCGGTTCCTGTTAAATATAAAGAAATCGTCCTTTTGCTTAAGGATGAGTTCATCCAATGCGTCAAAATAAAATTTGGCACAATTTCCTTCAATGCCGCGAAGGGAATCCGAATTTAAACAGGAATCAATATTCTTGAGGTTATCTATCAACAAATCATCAACCGAACGGATTTTACTGGTATTTATCACATCTCCGTGGTCACGGATACCTCTTCCAAGAACAGTCCTGCAGTTAACGATTTTTCCTATGATAAAGCACTTAGCAAGATCCAGAGAATCGTCTTCGTTGTCTGCTTTTCGATATTGTGTACGCCGTAACAGCACATTTCCTCTAACTTTTCCGTTAACACGTGCCAGAAATTTTCCATTGGGGGTTAAAAAAGATAGTCCAACTTTATTGTCAGTACAGAGTTGCATAAGCTGGGGACTGGCACCCATGTATGCAAAACAAATTATACCCTCAAGATTATGTATAGGAATACGGAATGTTTCAACATCTTTTACCTTAACGACGACATTCTCCCCGTCTCTAAGAAGGTAGGATTCCGGGGTTGTGACATATAACGTATTCAGCAATTTTCTCATGGATATATAACCCTTCTACTAACTTGAAGTTTGGATAAGTTATATTTCTAAAGATATGCTTCCGAAAATTTAGGCTATTTCAGAGATCACCGTTACAGGAATCATCCATATGATTCCTGACATATTTACGGGCAGAAACAAACTTCTTTGTTAATTTCGGAACACAGATATCTACAAGAGAACAATATTTGCAATTTCGGGATTTTTCAGCAGATGGAGTAAGCTCCTTCTTGAAGAGCAAATGCATTTCATCTGACAACGAAATCACAAGATTTCTCAATTCTTCGGTTATTTCAAGCTGAATTCTTCTCCTAATTTCGTTATAATAGAAAGCAGCAGAATTTATGGTTACATTAAACATCTCTTCAAGGCACATTGTCTGTGCACAGAGTTGTACTTCATCCCGTTCATCAATCTTCGGTTTGCCCCTTTTATACTCTACGGGATGCATTTTCCACAAACCTTCATAACCCGAAAGAGAAATGCCATTTTCAGAACGGACATACTCAATTACATCTGCCACTCCATAAAGTCCAAGTTGATATGAAACCAGGGGAAATGCTCTTGACAACACAACGTCTCCTCTGCTTTCTTTAAGGAACGGATTATCCACACGCTCATGAAGAAAGCGACCCTCGGTTGTCTGAATATTTTCTTCCCACTGACGTTCAATATGAATTAAAGCCCATTGACGCTTGCAAAAATGGAAATGTTGTATGCCGGACAACGAGAGTAACTCTTCTTCAGCATATTTCTTTTCGATCATAATCTCTCAATTAATTCGACGCCGTTTGGCATGTCATCTTCAATTGTTACCTTGTAATCTGAAAAAGAACGAGAAGGCATATCACGGGAGAGCCTTTCCACTTTCACTTTATCGAAAAGGACATGAGACTGGCAGCAGCCAAGTTCACTGTTATGCTTGAAAACAATAAGTTTTCTTGCAGACATTTTTCCCCTTGCTGCCGAATGATCATGCTCAAACATATTGATTAGGCTGGCCCAGAGAAGTTCAAGGTCATCTTCTGTAAATTCGGTTTTTTTAGCCAGAGGAGCTGATACGTATCCTTCTGCGCGATACAAACCATATGGCACAATCTGTTTTTTGCCCATAGTCTGGCCTTTTTCAGCATCTTTTTCATTGGTAACGGCACAACGGGTAACTGTTACTTCTTGCTGGAAAATAGGGTCAGTGCTACGTGCAAAACTGAACTGCACAGGTCCTCTTACTTGACCACAGTTGATTTCCGTTGTCATTACAGCACCGAATGTCCGAATGTCAAAAAAATTTTGACACATGAATTTTGTCAGTTCGTCATCTTTGGGTTTTTTGGAATCTGGGTTTATTCCAAGGTAATCATAAGCCTTCTTGTGCTGACTATTGAGGACGGCACCGGATTTAACATATATCTCATATCCTGCATTTCCACTTTTCACAAGATCAACGTAATCTCTGACCTTCCTCTTAAGACAAACATCGGTGACAATTCCATTACCTGTCTGTGGATCAACCCTTGGCATATTGCCCATATCAGGATCACCGTTAGGGTTTCCGTTCTCGACATCAAACAGTAGTACAAACTCATATCGGTTTTTGATGATTTCGCTCATAATGACACCTCTTCATTTGCAGGAATCTCTTTCTTCGTGAAATCCTCATTTGTTGGAGCCTCTTTTTTCGTGAAAAAAGCCTTACGTTGGTGATAGTAGCCAAGCATGAACATACCCTGATCTTCAAGATTCAGGTACGCAGGAAATTCATCCACACCTTCCAGAACTTGTTCAATCAACTGATTGGACCTGAAACCCCATTCTGATTTGGCAATGTGGTGTTGTGCAAGTTTTAACAGCACAGGAAATACAACAGCAGGTGTTGACGAGGCGCTGCTGAAATACTTGCTGTTAATGGTGCTTTTCATCTCTCTATTCGTATCATTCTGTGCCTTTTCAAGAGCGGCAAACAACCTTCCTAAACGATATGGCACACTGGAACTTTCTTCGTTTAAACTCATGGTAATCAAATCCTGATTTAAATTCGATAATCCAGCTCTGCTCAGTCTGAGCAGATACGCTTTGATAAAACCAGCTCTTACAAAGTTTATTGAGCCATCTACTTTCACACGGCTCAGGATTGCACTATATAATGAGATAGGATAGCCTGTGTTGGTAAGGATCGAGCGTAAAATAAGACCACCAAGAAGTGGAGAAACTGTTTTTTTGTCAGAACTCTGAGAGACTGTCTCATTCAACAAACGATATACTGAGACATATCGTGGACCATAATCATCTCTGATAACTTCCATGTCCAGATGATGACGAGCCACTTTTTCAATAAAATTTCCAATACTGTCGACATACCAGAAACGGACAGCAAGCCGTGCATTATTAGGAGACAAACCGAGAATGTGGAAATTCGTCTCTGGATCTGTCCCGATGTCCTCTTGATTTACTTTCTTGCCGATTCTGACCTTATTGAGAATTTCCTCTATTTCTTTGACTTTGGTTGTGTCCTGCACCCAAGAATTTTCTATATTTTTTCCTTCTTTCTTCTCTGATTCTGACAGGTCAAAAAAAAATTTTCCAATGTCTTCACAGGCTTTTTTACAGGCTTTTTCACTTGTATCAGCCCAAAAAACAACTGTAGTATCGGCAATCCTTATCCTGTTGCTAGGACTTGAAAGAAGATAATTCAGGGCAGTTGTATACTTAAACATGGCCGATTCGCTGATAGGAGAATTAAAGCTCTGTTCTTTTCCATAAGAACAGAAAGCATCATTATTGAAACTGACAATGGAAGCCCCTGCCGATTGAGCCCCGACAACACCTTTTATCTTTTGATGTATCTTGGCTACAGGCTCCACTTTCCCGTTTACCAAACATTGGGCAAGTGTGTTGCCAGCTTTATTCTGAGAGTAAGTTTCCCAGGCATTTCTAACCGTACTTTTCTCATGCAAAAATTTCCCGTTACACTCAAAAACGCAGTTTCCGCCAGCAAGAAGATCATTTTTATACTCTCTGATCTTTGGATTTTCAAAAAACTCTTCTGGATTCCATCCGTCCAGAAAAACAAGGAATTTACGGACTTCTTGATCATTAAGATCATCCAATATACTATGGTGAAGGGTTTTGAAAGCCTCAAAGCACTCTCTGGAACGCCGATGAACAAGAGTGACTTCTTTATCATTTTCCTCAAGTATTTTATAGTCATCAGTAATGTTCTTTGAATTCAAACTAAATTTCTTATCAAATTCACTTCTTTTCAATTTCTCTATACCAAAAACATACTGAGCTTTATCACAGACGAAATATGGAAACACCGCACTACAACGAGATTCCTGAATAGGCACTTCCATATCTTTGGGTTTCGGCTTCTTGTCATCGCTTCTAAGATCAATAATATGCGAAAGAACGCCATCAGGAGAAATAACGAGAGCAAATGAAACCTTAGCGCTGCTATATCCCAGCTTTGGAATATTGACATTTTCATCTCTTTCAAGAACATCGTAATGGCTGCAGAGTGATTGAATGATCATGAGACTCCCCCGTTAGACAGGCATTTCTGAACATCAATAACTCCATCCACCATAAAGGCACGAAAAAAGACGGCTTTCATCTCATCAGAAAAATCAATATCGTAAAGCATGAATCCAAGATCTTTTTCTCCTTCTTTTTTTCCATAATAATAAGACACAGGAATTTCGTCCTCAATTAACTCAAACTGAACAGGAAACTCGCGACAGCCAAAATAAGGATGGTGGAAACATTGTCCTTTTCTCATCCGTCGAAGTGTGATATTGTAGTGTTTTTCGACTGTATCGTCGGGGCCTGCATTGTCTGTCATCTCAAAATGAGCCTCAATAACATAGCAGATATCACGCAGAACAAGGGAAGCCCTTTGAACAGTATCCTCTGTGGAGTCCTGATACAGAGCAACATCACCTCCCTTAAAAGCAGCTTTTACATTGCCTGCAAGTATTTTTCCTGGTCTCTCATTCCTGCGGATATTGTCAAACTTGATCGGGTTCAAAATATGAATTTTATCAATTTTCCAGAAAATCGCAGGTTTCCAGTAAATTGCTTCAAGAATACCTCGCGCTGCTGAGGGAGTTATGACATCGTAACTTACACGCTCAACTTTCATTTCTGGCCGTGTAAAGCAGGCATAATCTCCCCATACTTTCAGTTTGATTCCAAATCCCATTCCAATCACTTCCTTAAGCAATCAGCAATAAGTCTTCATCATTATGTTTTCGGTTTAAAAGTCCAGTATCTTCAGAATAATCTTCTAACTTTTTCAAAACAAAGAATCTATTAGCTATCGAAGAGATTGCATTGCTTTTTTCAAGTGCCTTGAACTCGTCTACATAAATGCTTACTGTATATCCCTGTAGATTTCGAACGTACTTCCCAGGAAACCCAGTCTGTTGAATCTGTTTGATAATGGATCTGGCTTTATCATCGTACGGAATAATGATATCTCGCGTATCATTTTCAATAAGACTAAACGCATTCGCTACGTCCTCAAATGGAAATGCAATGTCTCTCAATCTATCTTCAAAAGCGGGCAGAATTCTTTTTTTATCAAGTCCATCGCCCTCATAGGAATAAAGTTTCTCAAAATATCTGTCCACAGCAGGCAATGAGAGGGGATCATCCCATTCATCAAAGATCATACTTCCAATCTCAGCAACTCGACTCTGCCAGTTCTTTACCTTACCATAATCTTCAGTAGATCGAAAAACATAAACTTTTCCTGAAGCCAGTTTTCCTTCGCGGTTACATCTTCCAGCAGCCTGACAGACAGAATCAACCCCAGACATTGCTCGACACACAGCAGGAAAATCAATATCAACTCCAGCTTCAATTAACTGAGTGGAAACAACACGGCATTCAGCTCTTTCTTTCAGCAGACCTTTAATCTCATTCAGTTTCTTTCTCCTATGAACCGGACACATTCTTGCACTCAGGTGATAACAACTATTTGATTTAGAAAGTTGTCCATACAAATTTTGTGCATGTTTACGTCGTGTGTTAACAATACACCGAACTTGTTTTTGCGCTTTTAACTTAGCTGAAAGTCTTGAACTCAGGTGATAATAGTTGTCTGATTTAGACAGTTGTTCATAAAGATTTTGTGCGTGTTTACGGGTATTGACAATACACAAAACTTGGTCATGTGTTTTTAGCCTAGCTGAAAGGTCACTATCGGATATATCTCCCAAATCCGTTACATGAACTCGCCTGAAAGCCTCGTACAGCTCCTGAGGTGAATGTATAATCTCAACAGGCTTTACACGCTGGTCCAGAAGCCCATTGAGATTAGGCTGAGTAGCCGTACATATAACAACCGTTGATCCGTAATTGGCTACCAGTTCAGAAAGAGCTGCAAGACATGGTTTTAAAAAGCCTGTAGGTAGCATCTGGGCTTCATCAAGGATTATTACACTCTTTGCAAGGTTATGCAGCTTACGACATCGAGAAACTCGATTGGAAAAAAGAGATTCAAAAAACTGAACATTGGTTGTAACAACGATAGGAATGCCCCAGTTTTCAGACGAAAGTTTCAATTTCTCCTGTGTAATGTCATTCTTTTCAGATTTTTCGTTTCTCGGATCATAGTTGCTATGGTGTTCAAGTACATTTTGATTTCCAAAAATCTTGCGGAATACATCTGCATTCTGTTCTATAATGCTTGTATATGGTATAACATAGAAAATTCTGTTCAAATTGTGTTTTTTCAAATGGTTCAGGGCAAATGCCATTGAAGAAAGAGTTTTCCCTCCACCTGTAGGGACAGTCAGAGAAAACATCTGTGGTGACAATTCCGCTTTCTCTATGCATTGTTCATAGATTTCTCTTCTATATTTGTTGATTGAATTTTCTTCAGCTAATGAAAGTTTGGTTTTCATGTAGTAATCAAATTTTGCAAAAAGATCATCAAACGACTCATGCTGCCCTCTAAAAGAGGATTTGTCAGGTGAAATAAATCGTTCTGTATCAAGGAAATCAGCATCAACCAGGCATGAGAAAAGCATACGGGTATAAAACGAAATTGCAAATCCCATCTTATTATTGATAGGAGTAAGACTGGGACGAACTTTGTTCAGATCTGGAATTAAAATTTCACATTTATATGCAGAATAATCAGGTAAAAAAGTCCTTGATAAGCGTTCATCTAGTCCGCACTCTTTAGTCCCATAATTAAGCAGGCCTCCGTGATGCCCGGTTATGATATATTCAAGGATACGACTTTGAAACATTCCGTAGAGTTTTTTAGCCTCTTGTGCGCCTGCAGTAGAATGATCAACTCTGATCTTTACTCCGTCTAAACGTCTCTGAAATTCAGGTGAATATTTCCCAATATCATGTAATAGTCCTGAGGCATATCCAAAATGCTCTGCATTAAATTCCTTAGCAAATTCGGAGGTTTCATTTGCTACATTTTCTAAGTGATGTTTCAAAAGTTGCCAGCTATTCTTATCCTTTAGGCTTGTGGAATGAGCATAATACATAGCTTTCACACTGAATTACTCTTATAATTCCAATAATGTTTATTATTTGATACATTGGCAATCTATATACTCAATATTAATATTCGAGTTAAAAATCAAAACTTTAGAGTAGAGAGCCACTTATTAGAATTTTAAGCAGATAAGACACTAAGGTTCCTATTTATGAAATAGGTTGCATTATATTACAAAAACTTCTAAATTCTTAATTCAGTAGTTCAATTGCTTATCTACGTTGTTTTCATAAAGTTCATTTAAGGCATAGAACTCTGTTTCTGTTTCTTAAATAGATAGTTACATTTATTATAAAATAGTAATGTAATTTTTTCTTAAGATATTTAACTGTTGGTTTTTTCTTTTGTACATAATATTTTTTAGGCAGTGAGAGGATAATGAATATAACAATGTTTTGAATAGTTGAAGACCTGTGTAAGCCTCACTTATAAAATAGATTGCTCAGTCCGTTGCGTATTCGGTTCCACCTTGGAAAGAGCGAAGGCTGATGACAAAATCATTAACACAAACCAGTTTGAGAAGATGTAGGTCTTTTAGAGCCAATACAGTACGATTTTCATATATTTCCTTGCGAACTACCCCTTTCGTCTGTGTCACAGCCAGCAGTGGTTCTTCAGGAAATCCCTTCTGATTCCTCTCTCGTAGAACTGTTTTCGTACGTTTCACTTCCCAATGCTCTGGCACTTTTCCCAGCCACGACACGCCTGAATCTTTATATGCTGGGTAGGGTTTGAGGTTATGAATCATTGTAAGCCCCCTTTGCCTCGCGTTTCGTCCAGTGCTCTCGCAGACAGATCTGCAGATAAAACTCACGCTCTTCCGGCTGTTTGCAGCGGCTCATAATCAGGAGGTTGTGCGTCCAGGGTAATTGTCTCACCAGTGGTGAGACTTTTTCATCGTAGCGGTAAGTCTCGTAAAACTGCCTCATCCGAAACAGATTTGGCCTTGTAAATCCTCGAATCTCAGGATGGTAAGTGGAAATATGTCCGGCAAGCTGGTTCACAACACTTTCGCCCCATTCCGCAGTCTGTAGTTTACGGCTAATATATTCACCCACCTGCCAGTAGAGGTCAATCAGGGCTTTATTGGCAGCAGTAAACGCCCCTTGGCGAGCGTTCTGGATAAGTTCCACCACTTCTTCAAAGGCACTTTCGTCTAACGATATGGAAATATCACGAGAAGCTCCTGCTGTTTTTTGTGATGATCTGGGCTGCTTCATCTTGTACCCTTTCCTGTCTCCGGTTTTATAAAGCCACTAAATACCGCACCTTTCGAAAATAAATCGGTGTTTCCGTACGCAGAGGAACGTTTGAGGTTGCGGATCATTTATCCACCTCAGCATCCTGAATAGACTTTAGCGTATGCCCGTCAGCAGTTTTCCATTCGGTTCGGCCGTTTGCTGTCCTTCCCAGAAGCACACCTGCTGCAGTTGACGGAGAATTAAAAGTGTAATCCTGTGTCATTTCATAGTACTGGCCACAGTCGACAAAGACACCCTGTTCAACCAGCGAACGGCGCATGTCAGTCAAATAGCCATGAATAGACTTCGTCTCGCTCTTAACTGCCTGTGAACCTGCTTTCACAACAAAGCCTGTAGTCGCCTGGTACCCTTTACCCGTTATATTCTTCCCAGTTAGTATAAATTCGAGAGTTGTCGGTGTAGGTGCAGGAGGTGACTCAAAAAACCCGTATCCCAACACTGGCAGGCAGAGCAGGACATCTGCAAGAAAACCTTCAGCTTCGGCAATATCTGCTTCTGACAGCGAAGGAGGTTGCGGTGTGTTGGCATTGTCGAGTACGCATCTTTTTGCCGTTTTGGCCATGTCAATAAGCTTGTATTCAAGAAACTGAATGTGTGCCTTGTTCAGGTTCTGATCTTTGCTTGTAAAACCAATCGCCTGTGTCCAGAAATCCTTATTTTTCGCATGCTGGTCAAGCCTTGGGCCTATCGGGTCGCCTTCTCCGACATAGACACGGGGGAGCTGAGAGTTTTCATCGGGTCCGACCAGAATATACACACCTGTGCATCCGAGTTCGGGCCGCAAACGAGTCTCAACAAATAACGGTCTGGGAATTACCAGCCCTTTGCCTGTCCAGTTTGACTTCTCTATAGTCTTGACACCGTCAGGATCGCCTTCCGGAAGAAAAAGACGCACAGAGAATCCCCTGGGCCTTTCCCTGCTATTGATCATTATTTACCTCTCCCGATGATCTCGTCCAGCAGTCCATCGGTCTCTTTCTCAAGCGCCAGAATATCTGCACGGATTTCCTCAAGAGAACGCAGCGGCTGTGGTTTGTAGAAGTAGCGAGTAAAGCTGATCTCATACCCGGTTTTAATGCTGCTCTCGTCGATCCAGGCATCTCCGGCGTAGGGAAGCACCTCGCGCCGGATAAAAGCCTCTATGCCGCCTTCCTCCAGCAACGGCACCTGCTCAGTATCACGGAGTTCGGTATCAGGCTCATATTCTACCACACAGAGCTTGCCGTTCACAGTTGTTTCAAAGCGGCCATGCAGAGGATCAGCTTCAGCTTTTCCTGGTTTATGTACCTTTTTGATAACAGGTACAGCCAGCTCGTCTTTCCTTGCAAGGCTATTCTGTAAAATCTTTAGCCGTTTGGCTGTAAGTTTGACTCCTGACTTGCTTGCCAGGGTCTCAACAGAAGAGAGGAAAGTATTGAAATCACTATGCGGACCTGGACCAAGCTGAGCTGCAATCGTATCAATAAGTGTGGCAAGCTGCTCTTCTCCTGCCTCGGTGCAGGCCTTTCTGAAGCTGGCAGTTGAAT
>DUGT01000190.1:11087-12352 GCA_013331275.1 Methanosarcina sp.
CCAAAAGCAGCGTTAGGGAATATTTTGGACTGCTCTGACTCCTCAAACGCAAGGAAGGTATCACAGATCTTCTGGATATCCTCGTCAGACAGCTCACAGTTTTTCTTGCCCAGGTTCTTGCGCAGAGGCACGTACCACTGCGTTGCATCTATAAGCTGAACTTTGCCCTGTCTATGTTCTGGCTTGCGGTTTGTGAGCACCCAGACATAGGTCGCAATGCCGGTGTTATAAAACATATTCAAAGGCAGAGCGACAATCGCTTCCAGCCAGTCATTTTCAATGATCCACCTGCGAATATTGCTCTCACCCTGGCCTGCATCGCCAGTAAAAAGCGAAGAACCGTTGTGAACCTCAGCAATTCGGCTTCCAAGCCTGGTATCATGCTTCATTTTTGAAAGCATGTTGACCAGAAATAGCATCTGTCCGTCACTGGAACGTGTAAGTAACGAGTACTCCGGATCACCTGCATGCTCTATAACAAAACGCGGGTCTTTGATTCCGTCTTTTCCGCCCATCCTTTCGAGGTCACTCTTCCAGCTCTTACCGTAAGGAGGGTTTGAAAGCATAAAGTCGAACTCACGGGCCGGAAAAGCGTCGTTAGCAAGGGTCGAATACTCAGGTCCTCCAATAAGGTTGTCTGCTGCATCGCCTTCGCCCTTGAGCAGAAAATCGGCTTTGGCAATGGCATACGTTTCGGCGTTGATCTCCTGACCGTACAGGTGTGTTGCAACCTGCTTGTCATGTTCTTCTGCAAGCCGTTTTAGTTCTTCTTCAGCAACGGTCAGCATGCCGCCTGTTCCGCAGGCCCCATCGTAAAGCAGATATGTGCCTGATTCAATCCTGTCAGCTACCGGAAGGAAAATCAGCCTTGCCATAAGCTTTACAGCATCGCGTGGAGTCCAGTGCTCACCGGCCTCTTCATTATTTTCTTCATTAAAACGCCTTAAAAGTTCCTCAAAGATCGTACCCATACCGTGGTTGTCAAGTCCAGGGTGCTTCACCGAGTCATTGCCGTTCATAACCGGGTAAGGACTCAGGTTGATCGACGGGTCAAGAAACTTTTCGACCAGCTTACCGAGTACATCAGCCTTGGAAAGCCGTGGGACCTGGTTTCTGAATTCAAAATTGTCAAGGATATCCTGAACATTAGGAGAAAAGCCGTCAAGGTAAGCCTCAAAGTCAGCTTTTAGCTGCTGCTGACTTGCTCGGGAACGCAGGTCCCGCAGTGTAAATTTCGATGTATTATAGAAAGCCTGCCCTGCAGC
>DUGT01000190.1:12491-12649 GCA_013331275.1 Methanosarcina sp.
TTATAGAAAGCCTGCCCTGCAGCTTGACGCAAAGGCTGATCCTGGTTCTTTATATCTGCCCTGTCAAGAGCTGCCTTCATATCTAGAACAGATTGTTTTGTAGGCTCAAGCACCGCATCCAGGCGTCTCAGGACAGTCATAGGCAGGATTACATCACG
>DUGT01000047.1:0-2186 GCA_013331275.1 Methanosarcina sp.
ATTGTTCACATTTTTTCTCAAAAAATGAAATTCAAATCAACAAAAAAACTTACATAATTAACAAAATTTTTAGAAAATCAAGATGGGAAAAACGTTGTTATTAAAATTTCTCGAGGTGTTACATTCGTAACATAGCTGGGTAAATAGAACAAAATACTTGTGAAGAGATCCTTTTAACTGTAACGTAGACCAAAATTGTGTGAATGAGCTCCTGCAGAATTAAGTTGCAGGCAAAGATACAGGAACGAGAGGGGAACACTAGGGGAGTAAGGGACAAAGATACAATATGGGGGTATTGTGTCTTAAAGGCTCCTTACTCCCTTTTACCTCTAACTTTCCGTCTATGATCTAATTTTCGTCTACGATCTAATTTTCGTCTAAAATCTGTAATTTTCATCTGCAATCTGTAATTTCATCTACAATCTGTAGTTTTCATTTACAGCCTGCAATTTTATCTACAATCTGTAATTTCATCTACAATATCTAATTTTCGTCTTTAACTTCTAACTTTTCATCTATAAATTCTAATATTTGTTACATCTAGCTTTATTTTTTCCAATCTTTTTCCATAGCTCTGGCTTTCAAATCAGGTGGCATTTTCTCAATTGCGTATCTGAGTGCGGTTCTGGGCATCTCTTTTTTATTATTCATCACGTATTCGAAGACTTCCTGCATGTGTGGTTTGCTGGCTTCTTTGAGCATCCAGCCGTAGCCTTTCTGGACCAGGTCTTCCTTGTCTTTGAGTAGAATATCAGAAATTTCAAAAACATCTTTAAGGAAATTCCCTTTTCTGGCAGGCAGGACCAGGGTTACTGCAGCCGCTCGCCTTAGCCACATGTTGTCCGATAGGGCCCAGAGCTTGAGTTTTTCCACGTATTTCGGAAATTTCTCTATAAAAGAGCCTACTGCATGGTTGCATAGGCTGTCACATTTTGCCCAGTTGTTAACGTAATTTTCAACCCAGCGTTCAAAAGTAAAGAAATCATCCTCAGAGTAGTCATTTCTGACCATGTAGGCCCAATCGGCTGCAATAAAGGCTTCCTCGCAATAATCGGACCTAAAGAGTTCCTCGCAAAGGTCAAAGATTTCTTTTTTGCCTTCGGACTTCATTTCATTAAAGTAATTTTTTGCAATTTTTCCCACAATTGCAGTCTTTACTCCGTAGCAGTAGACTTCTTCTTTAAAAAAACGAGACGAACTGTTTTTTGTTTTCTCATCTGCGTTGAGGGCTAACTCTTCTCTAATTCTGGATATAATATTGGGTTCCACAGTTGTCTATTTAATAGGAGGCGTATTTATATCTTATTTATATATATTTGCATTATATCCATATTAATCTATATTAATCTATATTAATCTATATTAATCTATATTAATCTATATTAATTAATATTCCACTACGTTTTTACTTTTACAATTCCCCTAATAATTAAAAGTGGAAATGAATAAAACAGAGCCTGAAAACATTTTTCATCGGGAAGTTCAATTTCTATTTATGCCCAGAGTAAAAATTCGCCCTCAGGAACTCTTTGATGCCAAATGCTTTTTTGACATAATTACGCATACAAATCTCGAGTTCATTGAGTTTCCTATAAAAACGCTTGAAGAAGAAAGTTATTTTCTGGGTCTAAATGAAACTAAAAGGAAGGCTAATTTTGAGTACAACTTTTCCATTCTCTATTACGGAAGACTTGTAGGGGCCTGCGGAATAAAGATCGACCAGCATAGGCCCTGGATAGGAGAAATCGGGTATTTCATTGACAGGGATTATCAGGGAATGGGGATTGCAACCGAGGCTGTAAGACAGCTTGAAAAAATCGGGTTTGAACAACTGGATTTACAGAGAATTGTCATCCTTATGGATACCCGGAACCTTGCAAGTGAGCGTGTCGCCCAGAAATGTGGGTATAAAAAAGAAGGCATAATGAATAAAGTTCATCGCATAGGGGAAGATTATTACGACTGCTTTCTTTATGCGAAAACCAAATAATGGAGAAATAGCGCAGTCTGAAATAAAATAAACCAGATGCTTCTGGAAGGATATCCTGAAGAAATATCAAACAGTTCAAAATAGGGTGAAATTAAATTCAGATAGCCTGTAAACCTGCAACAAGGGTCTGAGAAAACAGGCAAAAGACTGAACAAACAGGCAAGGGTCAGAAAAAATAGATAAAGGACTGAAATAG
>DUGT01000047.1:2327-4378 GCA_013331275.1 Methanosarcina sp.
CTGAAATAGATAAAGGACTGAAAAATAGATAAAGGACTGAAAACAGGCAGGTTGTGCAGGCCTGATGAATCAGACAATCCCCAGGGCCTGTATAAGGCTATTCCCATAATAGACAACCATAAGATTATTTGCGGTTACAAAGACCCCAACGGATTCTATAGTATGTTTCATGAAAGTCCATTTTTTCCCCGATGTTTTTATTAAAGGGGATGCATAAAAAAGAAGGAGAATAAAACCTATTTTTACGAGTAAAAGGTGATATATACCGTAATTTTCCAGAATCATTGCAGGAATCGGATTGTACTCCATACCCTGAGGTAAGGCACAAACAGTAGAGACCCAATCTCCGATTACATAGAAAAGAATTATGAAACGTATCTCGTAGAGGTAAGAACTGAACGAACCCCGAGAATTGCAGACTTCCAACAAAGAACCCTCCCGAACTCCCAAGTTTTTCGGTAGAGGCAAAACTATATTATAAGATTATATATACGTAAGAAACAAAGACAAGAACCTAAAATAGAGATTAATAATTTTAGAAAAGTCCTGCCAAGAATCTTTAGACAATTCAGGGCACAAAAACACATTAAATAGATCTAAGTATGTCAGCGAACTTGTTATAGTGATTAGATGGTTGTATCATAGATTTATTCAGGTTTATTATGTCCTGCTAATATATTTTGAAAATGTAGATTGTAAACTGTAACTAATTATATCAAAAAGTATATACTAGTCTGCTCTAGAAAAATCGAGTGAAGTTTTAATTCTCTACTTTCGTATTCACAGTACTCGTGTTCACACTACTCATATTCACAATATTCATCAAATTTTATCCAGATTTTCAGATAGATGGTAAAAATGACTCAAAACATGGATTTTCCAGGGAAGACTGATTCTCCTTCCTTGCTGGAACTGAAAAATGTAACTGTTGTCCGGAGCGGTAGAAAGATCCTTGACTCGGTGTCCCTGTCAATTGGGCAGGGAGAACATGTTGCAATTATCGGGCCTAACGGTTCTGGGAAATCTTCCTTAATCAAGACATTTACAAAAGAATATCACCCCATTGCAGCAGCAGATGGACTTGTTATGAATATCATGGGAAAAGGGACCTGGAATGTCTTTGAACTAAGGAAACTGCTTGGGATAGTCTCAGGTGACCTTCAGCAGACCTACTACCGTCAGGTTAGTGTGCTGGATGTCGTACTCTCAGGGTTTTTCAGCAGCATAGGAATTTACTACAACCATAAAGTTACCCCTGAAATGGAAACCAGAGCAAGAGAAGTGCTTGAGTTTCTTGAGATCTCCCACCTTACAGACAGGCTGATATCCGAACTTTCCTCCGGAGAAGCCAGGAGGGTACTTATAGGGAGAGCTCTTGTACATGACCCCGAGGCTCTTATTTTGGATGAGCCCGCAAACAGCCTTGACCTTAAAGCCCTTCACAGCTTCCGTGAAATTGTTCGGAAAATTGCCGGCTCAGGAAAGAGTATCATTCTCGTTACTCACACCCTTGAAGATATTATTCCCGAAATTAACCGTGTGATCCTTATAAGAAACGGAAAAATCTTCATGGACGGAAAAAAGCAGGAAATCCTGACTGATGCGAACCTCTCGGAACTGTTTTCCCTCCCTATTGAAGTCGTGAAGAAAAACGGTTACTACCAGGCTCTGATCTGAGGAACAGGCATGGGCTAAAACAAAAAAGCTGACAAAACGAAAATACACAGGCTTATCGACAATTTAAGCTTATTATCATTTTAAGCTTATCAGCATTTCAGACTTATCAACAATCCTGTGTAGTGTCAGAATACACTGATACTGAATTCTTCTTTTTATCAATGTCCCCATCATATCTGTGATTTCTATGTTTTTTCTTTTTCTCTTTAATCTCTATCTATCTTCGGTTATTCTAACAGATCACAGTCAACTTCAATCTTTCTTTTATCTATCTTTTATCTATCTTTTACCTATCTTTTACCTATCTTTTACCTATCTTTTACCTATCTTTTACCTATCTTTTATCTATCTTTTACCTATCTTTTATCTATCTT
>DUGT01000047.1:4477-9491 GCA_013331275.1 Methanosarcina sp.
CTATCTTTTATCTATCTTACATCCTTACAGTTTTATTTTCCGATTGATACACTTTAATACTCATACGTGAATTTAAACATAAACTACAACTGAGTGGGGAAAGGCTCTGGGGGATTATAATTGGTAAAACATTTTGTCATAATTGCCGGAGAGGAAGCAGGCCCTAAATCAAATAAAATGGGCGGAATCTGGAATGTTATTCATGAAGAAGCACAAACTCTGGCTGCTCTATTTGGTTCGGGTCAATTGGATACAAAAGAAGATAAAGAGATACTCGTTGCAGGTCCTTATTATGCTCACAGGGGCGCAGATTGGAATCGGGGATTAAACCGAATTACGGATATGGGGGAATTTAAACCCCTCAACCCTGATGAGGGACTTCGAAAAAGCCTTGAATCCTTTGAAAACTCAGGTATCAAAGTTTTTACAGGAAGCAAGTTTGTAGGGAGCACGAAAATAGGTTATTTGCAGTTTCAAACTTCTGATTTTGGAAAAATACTTTCCATGTATCAGGGAAAGGAGATGAACCTTGAAAGCAGGGTCAAAGCTGAAGCATATGAACACTTTGGGCTTGATTCCCTGAGATATGAAAATATGCCAAATGGGCCTGAATATACCCATTACCTCTGCCTCTCCTATGCAATTTCCGAACTTGTCCGGCTCCTTATAAGCACAAATTCGGAAAATTTTAGAACATCCGACCTAACTTCAACTCAGGATTTTATTCCCCGTCCAGGCGTCTCTTTGCACTGCCATGAATTTGGGATGTTTTATGCGCCAGCCAGGCTTAAGAAACTTGGAATTCCGGTAAATACTGTCGCAACCCTGCATGCAACTCTGCCTGGAAGAACTGCAGGATACAACGTTATCCGGAAAAGAAGAAATAACGATAGCATATGGCCTCCAGGCGTGCCTGAAAACCTGGCTGCCCTTGAAGCTCTGGCTTCATACGCAGATACGGTTACTGCAGTAGGAGAATCTACCCGACAGGAAGCCAGGCTCTTTTACGGGATTAACGGGATTGTAATCCGAAATGGAATAGCCATAGAATCCGATAAAATAAACTGGGACCTTAAAGAAAGCTCCCTTGAACGAATAAGAAAATTTCTTTCCGAAAACCTGTATAAGTACCACGGAGGGGAAAGAATAGAACCTGAAAAGATAATTCCGATTTTCACAATCTCTCGCCTGGAGGTGGAAAATAAAGGATACCCGGATCTTCTCGATTCCCTTGTTGCGCTTGAGCACATAATAAAAAACAACATTCTCGAAGGGCATATGGAGGAGGAAATCAGGGTAATCTGTTTCCTTATTACGGCGGAAGGACCAAAAACAAACCTTCCATCAGGATTTCCTGTTAATCTGCCAAAAGAAGTGCTTGTAGGAAATGAACTGAGAATCCAGCAGATGATTGAGGAAAGAGGGCTTGATTTTCCAAAAATGGTGCGCGGAAAACGTTCTGTTGCAGCACTTTTATATCCCCAGATTCTTTCAAGCTCGGACGGAGGGTTGGGTATGGAAGTTGGAGAATTTATGGCAGGCTGCTGTGCAGGAATTTTTCCCTCTCGTTATGACCCCTTCCTGCTCACAGGGCTTGAAGCCGGAAAAGAAGGAACTCCAAGTGTGGTCAGCCGGGTATGCGGCTTCAGTGACGCCATAAAGACAATTGAATCCCTTAAAGAAGCGCTTGGAGGAGTAATAGTAGTAGACAATATCGACCTCTCTTATTACGAAACAGTTCTTGACTACGCCCTGACAGTCAGTTATTTTACACGGAATTTCATAGAAGATAGGGTAAAATATAAACTCCTCTGCAGGGAAGCCTTCCTCCTTGCAAAAGATATGGACTGGAAAGCTCCTGCCGAACAATATTACGAACTGATAAGTGGAGCTCGGTTTTGTAAACAGGAGAATTCGACTGACAGATAATAAAAGAAGTTATAATATCAAAAGAAATTATAACATTAAAAAAAGTTATAATATCAAAAAAGTTATACTATCAAAAAAAGTTAAAATGTTCGGAAAAAGCGAAAAGAAATATAATGAGGTTTTTCTGAAGTGTCAGAAATCAGAAAGCATTACTTTCTTTCCGAGTACTGTATAATTGCCGAAGAAAGAGCTAAAAGGCCTTCGGATTTCGCAGTTGTGGCTGATGATCGTGGGAAAAACGACTCTCATAACTGCCTTTTTTGCGGAGGAGCCGAGGAAAATACTCCTCTTGCTACTGCTGTCTATAAAAACGGGAAAATCTACTTAGATACCCCTGAAAAAAGGGTACGCAACTGGGATTTCCGCTGCTTTCCCAATCTTTATCCTGCCCTTTCACCTGTGCTCGGGTCCCAAGAGCAGAAAGAAAACGGGCTGCAGGCTGAACCGGGGTATGGATTTCACGAAGTTATCGTAGAGTCACCTTTGCATGGGAGAAGGCTTGAGGATTTTTCCAATTCTGAAATCTCAGCACTCATTCAGGTCTATAGAGACCGTACGTGCAGTTATGCGATCCGTGAAAATATACGCTACGTTTCCCTGTTTAAAAATTCCGGGAAAAAAGCAGGGGCTTCAATTAACCACCTTCATAGTCAGCTTCTCGCCCTGCCGTTTTGTCCTCCTCCTCTATCAAGGGAATTGAATGTTATCAGGAAAATAGAAAAATGTCCTTACTGTACCATATTTGACCTGGAAGAAGCGTCTCCCCGTTTAATATCTAAGAACAGCGAATGGATAGCCTTTACTCCCTATTATTCAACTGGGCCTTTTGAAGTGTGGCTCCTACCTAGAAAGCATGTCAGCTTTCTTGGTGATTGCAATGACAAACTTCTTTTTGCTCTGGGGGATATCTTGAAAGCCATTCTCAAAAGTTATGGACAAGTTCTTGGAAACCCACCCTTTAATTATATGTTTTACCAGCTTTCCGAATCTCCTGAATATCATCTGAACCTTCGTTTGCTCCCCAGGATCTCTATTAATGCGGGTTTTGAACTCAATACAGGAAGTTATATCAATACGGTTTCTCCGGAAAGGGCAGCCTCTTATTTGAGGGAAGACCTTACACATGGAGAATGAAGCTTGTAAAACAAACTGAAAAAGAGAAGTCGAGGGACTATTTTAATTTCTAGTCCATGTTACTGCAAAAATTTACAGATATGTTTATCTACCATTAAAAAGGAATAAAGTTAGTAAAGTATAAAAAACCAGATTCTACCGTAAAGTTGTTTTTGTGTTACGTAACTCAAAGTAATACTCCTTTTGTTTTATACTATCAGTTGAAGGCTTAGGGGTATAGAATTATAGAGAGATTACGACGAGCTGGATTCAATAAAGTTGAGATAAGCATAATTGAATAACATAACTGAATAACATAACTGAATAACATAACTGAATAAAATATTTTTAGTAAAACGGACTAATTCAATTAATTTTATAAAAGACTAATTGATTATTATAAATTGATAATATATATTAATAGTACATATTAATAATACATGTTATTAATGTGTACTATTAATATGATAAATCAGCAGTATAACTGAACTCAACAAATAAAAGAATGTAGTTATTAAATAGGCAAGGGGGAGCCTGCGTTCTTCTTTACTCCTTAACTCCCATTTTAATAAAAAGGGATAAGTGAGCTTATGAAAAAGATTAGAATAGGAATGTTTACTTGGGAAAGTTTGTATTCGATACGTGTAGGAGGGATTTCACCCCATGTATCCGAACTCTCTGATGCTCTTGCGGCAGAGGGGCATGAGGTTCATCTGTTTACACGAGACAATGAAAACAAAGATGAGGTAATAAATGGGGTTTATTACCACAAAATTGCCTGTGATCAAAGCGGAGGAATCGTAGAGCAGATGAACCGTATGTGTGATGGTATGTACTGCCGGTTCCTCGAGGTGAGAGAAAGTGCAGGAGAATTTGATGTTTTACACGGTCATGACTGGCATCCAGTAAATGTGCTTTGCAGGATAAAGGCCCAGTTTAGACTACCTTTTGTGCTGACCTTCCACAGTACGGAATGGGGGCGTAATGGAAATCGTCATGGAGACTGGTGGGAGGCAAAGGAAATCTCACATAGGGAGTGGCTCGGAGGCTATGAATCTTCGGAGGTTATCACAACCTCGACTGTACTGAAGGAAGAAGTCAAGTATATCTATAAAATTCCCGATTACAAGCTATGGGAAATTCCTAACGGCATAACCGTGGGGAAAATAAAAAGGAAAATCGACCCTGGAGATGTGAAAAGGCATTATGGCATTCATCCATGTCTACCAGTGGTGCTTTTCACGGGAAGGATGTCATATCAGAAAGGGCCTGACCTGCTGGTGGAAGCTGCTGCCAAAGTCCTGAAGAAAAGGGATGCCCAGTTTGTACTTATAGGCGAGGGGGAAATGAGATCTCATTGTGAAAATCAGGCTCATAGGCTTGGCATTGGAAATTCCTGCAATTTCCTTGGGTACGCTCCGGATAATACTGTGATAGACTGGTTCAATGCCTGCGACCTTGTTTGCGTGCCCAGCCGAAACGAACCCTTTGGAATTGTAGTGCTTGAAGCCTGGGATGCAAGAAAACCTGTAGTTGCAAGCGATGCAGTTGCCCTCGTAGAAAATTTCAGGACAGGTGTTATTGCTCATAAAGAACCTTCTTCTATTGCCTGGGGCCTTAATTACGTCCTTGAAGGGCTTGGTCGCAACCGAATGGGAGAGAAAGGTTACGACCTTCTAAAAAAAAGGTATAACTGGAAAACCATAGCTGAAAAAACTCTCGAAGTATACAAAAAAACAGTCGAAAAACATGACGTTATGGCAGGAAATGTCAGTTAAAGCTCAGAAATTCGAGACAGAAGTATTCTTTAATTTTTAATTTCTTAACCATATTTTCATTAACATTTTACTTTTTAGTTGATTTTTTGAGTTACTACTGTTTGATTTTGTTGGAGTATTTAGTATTTTAGGTCTATTTACTCCAATATTTACTTCTTTTACTTCAAAGTTTACTTGTTTTACTTCAAATGTAA
>DUGT01000047.1:9694-11109 GCA_013331275.1 Methanosarcina sp.
AAGATATACTTGTTTTACTTCAAGTTTTACTCCTCATAAATTTTCAAAGGAATTCCGCATTCCTAAAATTGGAAACGGAATCCTTTATTTGTAGGACAGTTTAGACTACATCCTCTTCATCTTCTTCATCAAACTCCTTGTAGCTATCACTTCCCACCATTGCAGCTGAGATGGAATCTATTCCATCAAGCCATTCTGCGACAATGCCGTAGGGAAGATCGGCCATAACCTCTTCAGGCAGGCTTTTTCCTTTCAATACGAGAGCACCGCATTGTGCAGTATAGTCAAGAGCAAGCTCAAGGTTGTCCGAGGACTCTGCCTCAATGGCTGATTTTACAAGCTCTGCAATATCGGATCCTTCGTCATAGTCACCCATAACATAGCACTCGAAGGCGATAAGAGCTCCCATAAGAGAGGTCTGGACAGAGTCGATCATAAGGTTGATATCTTCAGAAATCGGCTCGACCTCGGAAAGTACAATGTCCCGGATCTCAGCCAGGATCTCCAGAGCTTTTTCTCTGGAAAGTATACTCTTATCAAAGCGTGCAATTACTTTCAGGCAGGCAAGAATTACATCATCAACCATATTCACGAATATGGCACTTTCCTTTCCAGCTTCTTCTTCCGACTCCTTAATCTGGAAACCGCTCTCTCTTGCCCGTCCGAGCCAGTTTTCCCAGCGCTTTTGGGTATAAAATTCATAGGAGGGGACCTGGTTCATTTCTTGTTCAGGCACTTATAACACCGCTTCTTACCTTTTTTATTTATTGATAATCAATCTTACTATTACTAAAATGTGTTTGTTTACGTTCACCAGGATAATTTCACTTTTTTCAGGGAATAGTTGGCTTCGCACCTGGAATCAAGGTTTTCGAGAACCTCTACAATTTTGCATTTGTCGCCTTTTGAGAGTCCCTCAGGGTGGCAGGTCTCATAAATCTCACATCCCCTCTTGCCGCACTTTGGAGGCTCATACATGATTCTTGCCCCGTCAACTGCTTTTCTTGACTCTAGAGTAGTCAGGATAGGAGCCTTGCTCACATCTACTGCAAGCACGCCGCTATCATGCAGGAAACATTCATGTACGTCTTTACTCTTTATTTTCTCGACTCTATACCTGCGTCCGGGTTCAAGGTTAAGGCATGTATTTTTCAGCCGGCATTTCTTGCATTCAGGCATCTCACCTTTAAATATGAATTCCAGTCCTTCCCTTGCAAGCCGTGATCCGATAAGTGTTATTTTGGTATCGCTTTCTGTCATAATAACTCTTCCTTTTAATTGTTTTTGGGCCGGTGTCTTGTTTCTCAGGTTCACCTGGCTTATTCCAAGATAATTTAAAGTTCAATGTCGGGTTTGATTTGAGATAATTCTGTAATTGAAAGTTGTGATTACTTTATTGGAAGTTATGATTATTT
>DUGT01000047.1:11254-20164 GCA_013331275.1 Methanosarcina sp.
TATTTTATTGGAAGTTATGATTACTTTATTGGAAATTAAATGATTATTTGTTCGAAATTAAACGATTATCTATTGGAAATTAAATGATTATCTGTTCGAAATTAAATGATTGCCTGGTTGTAAATTAAGTGACTCCAGATTAACCAGTTTTTAACCGATATAGAGTATTAGGTTCCTGGATTGAATCCTGCCTTAAACTCTGGTATCTTTAGGAGGCATTCATTTTTGTCTCTAGCCTGAACAAGAATAACTTTTCAATTTATGACCTTTGTTATTCTTGCAACTTTCTCAGCTGCGGAAGGGTTAAGGCCGCTGCCGAGAATTGTATAACGTTCCGAGCGAATACTGTGTGCATGTAACAGGGCTTCAATTATATACTTATCTTCTATACCCAGTTCTTCAGCATTTACAGGCGCCCCTATCTTTTTTAAGGCTTCTCTGATTTCCTGCCAGTTTCCACCATGGAGGTACATCATCATAATCGTCCCTACTCCGCATTGTTCTCCATGGAGCGCTGGTTTTGGAGCTATCTTATCAAGGGCATGGCTAAACATATGTTCCGAGCCTGATGCGGGCCTGGAAGAGCCTGCGATACTCATCGCGACCCCATTCGATACAAGAGCCTTTACCACAAGCCTTGCCGAGGTTTCGTGCTCAGGCTTAATCGAGTCTGCACACTCTATAATAACCCTGGCAGCCATACGGGAAAGGGCAGCTGCATATGCTCCGAAATATTCATTTCTAAGCCTGCTTGCAAGTTCCCAGTCCAGTACTGCCGTATAATTGGAAATTATGTCTCCACAGCCAGCCGCAAGAAATCGGAAGGGGGCTGCTGAAATAATCTCCGTGTCTGCAATAACGGCAATAGGGGCCTGAGCCTCTACAGACGTACTTCTCCCATTATCTACAATTGAAGCACGGGAAGATGCAATGCCATCATGGGAAGCCGCAGTTGGCACGCTAATAAAAGGAAGTTCAAGTCGTGTCGAAGCAAGTTTTGCAAGGTCAATAGACCTGCCGCTTCCAACCCCAAGGAGAAAATTAGCCTTTACTTCAAGGGCCTTTTCCACAACCTTTTCGACATCTTCCGTAGTAGCTTTGCACGTCAGAACCGTTTCCGTACTACAGCCTGTACTTTCAAGGAGGTTACTAACTCTCTTGCCTGCAATATTCTTTGTAGTACTTCCGGTTACGATCAGCGCATTTCCTTTCATTTTCAGATCCCTGCAGACATCTCCGATTTCCTCAAGCACTCCATGCCCGACAAGCACATCTCTGGGAAGCTGCATCCATTTTGCGCTGTTTTTGTTAATGGTCAATTTCATACCTGCATCAGTATTCGATTACAATAGATTGTAAGTTGGCTCTATAAACCCAAATATACGTACGAAGTCATAAGTTTAGATAAGCAGACTGCGGCATATCAGGCACATTCAATATGTTAGCTCATTAACTTAGTTCTTTACAGTTCTGGTCGGAATAAGTCTCAAGTAAGATGCATTACTAACATTTTAAAAATTCTTCAAGTCTATTCTATTGTTCCAAATGCCCTTAATACTTTATACTCAATTTTAATTGTCTTTTAAGCTTTAAATATCATTCAAATTAATTTAATAACTTAAAAATTCATTTAAATCGATTTAATATCCTAATATCCTATTCAAATTGAATAAATATCTTAATATTATCTTTAAATTAACTAAATCGCTTAATTTCTTATTCAAATTGCTTTTTAGATCTTAGATCTTATCTAAAATGTATTTGAGATCTGATAACTTGAAACTCATAATTAATAATTCTTTAAACTCAAAACTCATAATTAATAATTCTTTACTCAGAACTTATTTATGACTATTTCCATGTTTATATTAGAATAATATCTATGTTTACATCATTATAAATTATCTATTGTTTCCGTATATATTTGTATAATAATTATTACTTCCAGGATACCCTATATAATTATAAAAATATAGTAATACATTAAAGCTTATATAATATTGCTAACGCTTATTGGGTAGAACCCTCCAGAAGAAATATTTTATATTAGAACGAACATCGCGCACTGGGAAGAATAATACCCTCTTGATTAAGGAAGTAAGTTAGGCATATACATTGTAAGTATTGATTGTATTAGGATATTGCCATTTTGAATGAGTGATAAGATGAGTTTTTCAATAGATAGTGTCTCACAGTTTATTAATACCTATTATCTTGACCCTATAAGAGGTGATGAAGGGTATAACCCGGTAAACACCATTACCTGGGCAATAATATTGGGTATTTGTATATTTGGAGTTTTCAGGCTGCTCGAAAAGCTTGAGGTAAAAATAACTCCCCGATTTATTGCGTCTGTCCTGCCTTTCGTACTTGCAGGGTCTTCCCTGCGTGTAATTGAAGATTCTCCTGCAGATATCTTCCACCCGCCGTTTAGTTATCTTCTCATAACTCCCAATATTTACTTCTTGGTTTTTGTGATAACCATAGGCTGTCTCTGGATTTCAATTCGGATGCAGAAAGCAGGGCTTGTAAAGGATTTTCATCTTACCTTTGCAGGTTTTGGACTCGTATGTTTTTTCATAAATCTAGCTGTCCTCCTGCATTTCAATAGTATAGTATACCCTTACGTTCCCGTATTCGTAATTGTGGCAGGAGCAGGTATAACCTTTGTCTTTTATCTGATTGCCCGCCACTTCAAGTCCTCTATATTCACCAATCCCCTGAATCTTTCTATCCTGATGGCTCACTTGATGGATGCTTCTTCAACATACATAGGAGTAGATCATCTTGGATACTTTGAAAAGCACGTAGTGCCCACCTATCTTATTAACTTGACTGGCACCGCATTGGTTATGTATCCATTAAAGCTTATTATCTTCATAGGGGTTCTTTACGTACTTGACACCCAGTTTGAAGACGACGAGCGTTCCTTGAACTTGAAAGTACTAATAAAAATGGTCATTTTGATCCTTGGGCTTTCTCCTGCAACCCGGAACACAATTCGGATGATGCTGGGAATCTGAGATAAAAAGGTATTTAGAAGGCATTATATCCATTTAAGTCAGAGTTTAGCAAACTGAGAATATTTACGGTGGGGATAGGTATGGAAAGAGATAATAATTATAGTTCAGAGGATATAAAAACAGGTGTGCAGACTGCAGGAACTCCTGAAGGAGAGATTGAAAACAGGGAATACCTCGCAGAGGGGAAAGATTTCTTTCCCGCAAGCAGCACAGCAGAAAACTGGCACGGTAACAGAATAAACCCTAAAAAAGGGTTTACAGGATATCTGCGATTTATCTGGCCTTATGCACTTCTTATGGCCTTTATATTTTTTGTGTTTTTATTTATTGGCTATAATTCAGCTGCAAGTTTCCCTTCTATGGCTGAGACTCTCAGAGAAAGTTTTAGCTCCCGTTTTGCGTCTATTATGACAATGAACCCTCTTTTTATAATGCTCACAATTTTTCTTAATAATGCCTTTTTAAGCCTGCTTTTTTTGGTACTCGGGTTAGCTCTGGGAATTCTTCCGATACTATTTGTCGCTTTTAACGGATATGTTGTGGGAGTTATCGTTTATCTTATAGCTCAGGAAAGAGGACTGCTCTTTATTTTGTTTGGCCTTCTTCCTCATGGGATACTGGAACTACCAATGGTTTTCCTTTCTGCAGGCATAGGACTTCGGCTAGGATACCAGGTATTTTCTGCCCTTATAGGGAGACCTACTCAGATCAAAAGGGAATTTAAAGAAGGATTAATGTTTTATTTCCACTGGATTTTGCCTCTTCTTCTGGTTGCAGCCATAATTGAGACTTTTATTACGCCTATTATCCTTAGTTCGGTTTAATAATGTGTCAAAAACTATGGAAATTCAGAACTCGGAAATTAATGGAAAATTGTCAAAAACTATGGAAACTCATAGCTCAGAAATAATAGAAAAATGTCAAAAACTATGGAAATTCAAAATCCGGAAAACTAGGGAAAAGTGTCAAAAGTAGAGGAAACTCAGAATCTGGAAATTAACAGGAAGGTTTTAGATATCTGTTCTGGCTTAAGTTTTTCTGGCTTTAGAGTTTTCTTGTTTTCTTTCATTATATAAATGGTTACTTATATTAGAAAGGGGTTTAATAGGTAAAGCCGTTAATGGGGAAAACTTCTCAGGATTTTTACTTCATAATATCTGGCAAATAGTCGTGAGACCTGCGTTTCGAGGAATCTCAGTCGAGTAGCAGGTTTGAAAATCATACCTTAAGGTTATACCTTACCATTTCATTGAAATAACTACTTCCAAAGCCAAGGAACATCAAACATGATTGACAGGAACGAAATTAAGGAAATCGTTGAAGGCTACTATACCCACGCTGATAAGATAAAAGTCGGAACTATAGGCTCTCACTCCGGACTTGACATCTGTGACGGGGCGGTTGAAGAGGAATTCAGGACTCTTGCTGTCTGCCAGGCTGGCAGGGAAAAAACATATAGCGAGTACTTCAGGGCCCAGAGAGACCCTTCTGGAAAAGTAAAGAGGGGGATTGTTGACGAGACCGTTGTTTTCAAAAAGTATAACGAAATTCTCCTGCCTGAGAACCAGAAGAAACTGGTTGATGAAAATGTGCTTTTCGTTCCTAATCGTTCCTTTACTTCCTACTGCAGTATAGATGAGATCGAAGAAAACTTCAGAGTACCTCTTGTAGGAAGCAGGAACCTTCTACGGAGCGAGGAACGCAGTGAGCAGCAGAGTTATTACTGGATTCTGGAAAAAGCAGGACTTCCTTTTCCGGAAAAAATAGAATCTCCAAAAGACATAAATGAGCTTGTAATGGTAAAGCTCCCACATGCAGTAAAAAAACTCGAACGGGGATTTTTTACTGCTTCAAGTTACAGAGAATATACGGAAAAGTCCGAAGCTCTAATTAAGCAGGGAGTTATCACACATGACGCCCTTGAGAATGCAAGGATAGAGCGCTATATTATAGGTCCTGTGTTCAATCTTGATATGTTTTATTCTCCAATCGAACCGAAAATGAGCAAGCTGGAACTTCTTGGAATTGACTGGCGCTTTGAGACCAGTCTTGATGGGCATGTAAGGCTTCCTGCCCCTCAGCAAATGGCCCTGGCTGAAAGTCAGTTAACTCCAGAATATACGGTCTGCGGTCATAACTCCGCAACCCTGCGCGAGTCTCTTCTTGAGAAAGTGTTTCAAATGGGAGAACAATATGTAAAAGCTACACAGGAATATTATTCTCCTGGAATTATAGGGCCTTTCTGCCTGCAGACTTGCGTTGATAAGGACCTTAACTTCTATATTTATGATGTGGCCCCAAGAGTAGGTGGTGGGACCAATGTGCATATGTCAGTAGGTCATTCTTACGGTAACTCGCTCTGGAGAAGACCAATGAGTACTGGAAGAAGGCTAGCCTTTGAGATCAGGCGTGCCCTTGAACTGGAGAAGCTTGACGCTATCGTCACATAAATTTATTAAGGCTTTCCGGCATTAGTAGATATTAGCTATGCAGGATACCGTAAACTTTAAAAATATCGCTTGAATCTGCAAGCCTTAAACCGCGATAAGAAAACATGGTTATAGAATTTACCTGAATTCCCAATTCAGAAAACAAACATGATATTCCTTGAATAACATGCACAACTATATGAAAATGCATGCTGACGGCAGCATTTTCATGCTAATTAAGACTAAGGACTGGGAGATAAGATCTCCTTCCCATAAGTCCCACTTTAGTTCATAATTATATTTCAAATTACAAACCAGATGAGCTAAAGGTTGGAATCTTCGGACCTACTGGAAAAAATGATTCAAAATTTTATGGTTCAGGTTTAGAATAATAGACCTGCCTTATATCGGATCACTTTACTTTACTGGAGGAAATTACAACTTGAGTCAGCCTTGTGTTAATATCGGCATGGTAGGCCATGTCGACCATGGAAAAACCACACTTGTTAGAGCCTTATCAGGTGTGTGGACAGATACGCATAGTGAAGAAGTAAAAAGAGGAATTTCAATTAGATTGGGGTATGCAGACTCCCCATTCATGAAGTGCCCTAAATGCCCTTCCCCTCAATGTTATACTGTAGAAAAGATATGCCCCAACTGCGGAGAGAAGACCGAAGAACACAGGATTGTGTCCTTTGTAGATGCTCCCGGACACGAAACCCTCATGGCGACTATGCTTTCGGGTGCTGCAATTATGGACGGAGCAGTGCTTGTAATTGCCGCAAATGAAGACTGCCCGCAGCCTCAGACAAAAGAACACCTTATGGCCCTGGATATTATAGGGATTAAAAACATCGTAATAGTACAAAATAAGATTGACCTTGTATCCAAAGAACGCCTAATTGAAAATTATCACCAGATAAAGGAATTTGTGAAAGGTACGGTTGCAGAAAATGCCCCTATTATCCCGATCTCAGCTCAGCAGAACATTAATATCGATATCCTTATCGATGCCCTGGAAACAGTGATTCCTACTCCTGTCCATAAAGTGGACAAGCCTGCCAGCATGTTGATTGCCCGTTCTTTTGATATTAACAAACCGGGTGCTTCAATTGATGAAATGCGTGGAGGAGTTATCGGAGGAACTCTGACCGAAGGAGTCCTTCATCCCGGAGACGAGCTGGAAATAAGGCCAGGAATTAAGGTTACAACCGAAGGCGTTACAAGATGGGTTCCGATTTTGACAACGATTTCGTCTATCTTTGCAGGTACGGCAAAGGTAGAAGAAGCAACACCCGGAGGCCTTCTTGCTGTAGGAACTCATCTTGACCCTACCCTGACAAAAGGTGACTCTTTAACAGGACAGATTGCAGGCGCACCTGGGACCCTTCCTGAGACAAGACATCAATTCGTCATGGAACTACACCTGCTCGAAAGGGTAGTGGGAGTTACAAGGGAAGAAAAAATCAATGAAATAAAGACCAGTGAACCCCTTATGCTCAATATAGGAACTGCTACCACAGTTGGAGTGGTTACAAGTGCCAGGAAAAATGAAGCGCAGGTGGCTCTTAAACGTCCGATTAGCGCAGCCATAGGGTCAAGGGTTGCTATTAGCAGAAGAATTGATTCTCGCTGGCGGCTTATTGGAGTAGGAGTAATTAAGAGTTGAAAGTTATAATTGATACTAATGGGTTCATGATCCCGGTCCAGTTTGGAGTTGATATCTTCGAAGAACTGAAAAGGCTGGGATTTGACGAATTTTTTGTGCCTGAAGCTGTAGTATTCGAGATAGAAAAACTCATAAAGCGGGAAAGAGGTTCGGACAGAACAGCTGCAAAGGTTGCCAGGTCCATGATGGACAGGTGCGAGCATATAATTCCTGCTACAGGCCCTGCAGATGATGTAATTCTCAGGCTTGCAAAGGAAATGGGTGCAGCTGTCCTGACAAATGATATAGGGTTGAAGCATAGGCTCACCGCAGAAGGAATCCAGACTATATCCCTGCGCCAGAAAAACAAACTGGACTTTGTCTGAACTATATTACTTTACCAGGCAACATTAAATTGATTATTGTTTTTACGGGTGATTAGCAGATGTATAAGATGATGAAGCTCATTGATACGGTCCGTATCCCTCCTACCCTTTTAGGGGAAGAGGTGATGCAAACTGTTAAAAACGCTTTAAGAGAAAAACTCGAGGGACAGGTTGACAAAAAACTTGGTTCCCTCGTTGCGATTTGCAAGATAGTCGAGATAGGGGAAGGGCATATCCTTGTAGGAGACGGGGCAGTATATTATGATGTTACGTTCGAAGCAATAATGTTCGTGCCTGAGCTCCAGGAGATTATTGAAGGTGAAGTTGTTGAAACCGTTGGTTTCGGAGTTTTCGTAGGGATGGGGCCAATGGACGGTCTGCTTCACGTCAGCCAGATTACGGACGATTTTATTTCATATGACGCCAAGAACGCAAGGCTTGTGACAAAGAACGGAGGCAAATCCATTGCTGAAGGTGACCATGTAAGAGCCAGGGTTGTCGCTGTAAGTATCAACGAAAGAGAACCTAAAGAAAGTAAAATAGGCCTTACCATGCGTCAGACTGCTCTTGGAAAGCTACAGTGGCTTGAAGAAGCCCGTAAAAAGAAGCAGTCGCATGAAGCAGCTCCTGAAGAAATTGCCTGAAAAGGAAGAGGATTTGTATGGTAGAAAAAGTGTGTCGACACTGCATGAGGGTTCTGGAAGGGCAAAATTGCCCGATCTGCGGGATTTCGGACCTTGCAGAGGAATGGAGTGGGCTTGTAATTATCCTGGATGCTGAACGCTCAGAAATAGCAAAAAAACTTGGGGTTGACATTCCGGATAAATTTGCTCTGAAGGTGCGCTGATTTGAGTATTCATATTGAGCTTCCGAGAGAACTTCGTCCACTTATGAAGAAACCACTGGGTACGCTTTACAGGGGCAAAGGCAGGGATACTATAGAGAAGTTTGCAGGAGAGCTTGGAAGTCCCACAAAACTTATATCCGTAGGGGATGTTACTACCTTCCACCTGCTTGAAGTCGGGATTATTCCGGATATCTGTATTGTGGACAACCGTACCAAAAGAAAACCGGTTTCCAGTGATGTCTCAGCCCGGAACATGGACAAGGTTTATAGTGAAGTGTCCGTGGACAACCCTGCAGGAATTATTACCGATGAGTTGATTAAAACCCTGTGTGAAGCGTTTGCTTCCGAAAAGCCTCTCAGGATCTTCGTAAGGGGAGAAGAGGATCTGGCAACCCTTCCTGTAATCCTTCTGGCTCCTCTTGACTCTGTGGTCCTGTACGGACAGCCCGATGAGGGTGTTGTCTTTGTGAAGGTCACTGAGGAGAAAAAAGGGGAGATAAGAACTCTCTTTGAGAAACTCATCAGCAAAAATCAGAATTACGAATTGGATAAGCTACGGAGAATTTTAGATGGACAT
>DUGT01000078.1:0-694 GCA_013331275.1 Methanosarcina sp.
ATGGGCTTTACCCCGCTTGAAGGGGTCTGTATGGGTACCAGGTGTGGTTCCATTGACCCTGCAGTAGTTCCCTTCATTATGGAAAAAGAAAACCTCTCTCCTAGGGAAGTCGACACACTTATGAACAAGAAGTCCGGTGTGCTCGGAATTTCCAGCATCAGCAATGACTTCAGAGACCTTGATGAAGCCGCATCCCACGGCAACGAAAGAGCCGAGCTTGCCCTCGAAGTCTTCGCTTACAAGATCAAGAAAGTCATTGGTGAATATTCAGCTGTGCTCGATGACCCAGATGCAATAGTTTTTACCGCAGGCATCGGAGAAAATAGCGCAAGCATCAGAAAGAGAATCCTTTCCGGTCTTGAGAACTTTGGAGTAAAGATTGACGACGAAAAGAACAAGATCAGAGGTCAGGAAATCGACATCTCCACTCCAGATTCAAAGGTTCGAGTCTTTGTTATCCCAACTAATGAAGAACTTACCATTGCAAGGGATACTAAGGAAATTGTTGAGACCGAAGCTAAACTGCGTAGTTCGGTACCTGTTTGATAGTAAAGGGAACTCTCCTTTACTTTTTCTATTTTTAACTTTTAGTCTCATTGAAAAGCTTAAGCTGTACTTTTTTGTTGAACTTGCTTTGATGTAGGGTTTGCTGTTACGAACTCAATTTCTACTATTTTTGTTCTTCCGTTTCCAC
>DUGT01000078.1:820-1935 GCA_013331275.1 Methanosarcina sp.
GTTTTTCTTTCACTGTTTTTCTTCTATTTTCCACTTTTTCTGATTTTTGAAAAATAACTTTTTACCTTCGAGAGTTGTAATTTCTATTGTCATAAAATTAATACCCCAAAGAATAACTGTCCCTGAGCTGTCATATGACTATGAAACAGGTGGATCTTTTCCCTCACGCACCCAAACCAGATCGGATATTTGTGTCCAGGATTTTTGAGGCTGCAAGAGCAAGGAACCGGTATATACTGGGCCTTGAGGCTTTTGATATTCTGAAAGCTTATGGCATTCCTGTAGTAAAGACTGCATTTGCAAAGAATATAGAAGAAACTATGATTGCTGCAGAAGAGATAGGTTATCCGCTTGTAATGAAGGTTGTTTCTCCGCAGATTTCTCATAAATCCGATATTGGAGGAATCAAACTTTCCCTTAGAAATGCTTCTGAAGTAAAAGCTGCCTATCAGGACATAATGGATAGCATCCCCAAGAAACTGCCTGATGCATCCCTTAAAGGTGTACAGCTTCAGCCAATGCTCTCAGGCGGCAAAGAAGTAATTCTAGGGATGGTTCATGATCCCACTTTTGGGCCAATGCTAATGTTCGGTCTTGGTGGAATATATATCGAAATTCTCAAAGATATCCGGTTTGCGATAGCCCCTGTTGACGAAAGAGAAGCCAGAGATATGATCACAGGGATTAAAACCTATCCACTCCTTGCCGGAATCAGAGGGGAAAAGCCTTCTGACATTGATGCGTTTGTAGACATAATTCTCAGGTTTTCGAATCTTGTTTGCGATTTTCCGGAGATTGAAGAATTTGAGATAAACCCTATGATGGTTTTTGAAAAAGGAAAAGGCGCACTTGCTGTGGACTTGAGGTTAATACTGAAGAGTGACCTGTGAATTTTCTAGGTCAATCGTTGACCCGAAACCGTTGACCCGAAACCGTTGACCCGAAACCGTTGCGCCGGTTTATCACGCCTATAGGGTTAGGGGATAAGTTTTTCAAATCTAAACGTCATCAGGGGGTTTTCGGTCAAGCCTTTTTTCAAAAGGGTTGCGGTTAAGCCTTTTTTTCAAAAGGTTTGTGATCATCCCGTCATACCGTTTTAGATTTAGCAGTGATTT
>DUGT01000078.1:2100-13782 GCA_013331275.1 Methanosarcina sp.
AAAAGGCTTGCAGGCAAATTTCCGGTTTTTTCCCAAATTCTTCTCAAAAACTTTTTCGCTATCTAATGGCTATGGTTGCAGAATTCTGAGACGTTTCGGGCCTGGTCATGGTAAAATTATAACATTTGTTTCGTACATACTTGGAGTAGTAAATGAGGTGATAAGACGGCCCAGGAACGGAAAAGACTCATGCTGGCTGTGGGTATCCTGCTCATTTCGAGCACTGTAGCTATTAATCTCCTACTTGAGGATTCACCAGTGGTAATCCAGCTTGAAGGAGATACGTTCAAGGTTGTGGATATCCCGTATGTATATACCGTAAAAGAAGCGTATATTCTTCTTTTTTCCGGATTTTTTGGAGGTCTGGCGCTAGCTCAGGTTCTACTGTATCTGGGGGTTCAGGGTTCTGAGCTTTCAGTAACCGGACAGGCAGCACAGATAGCGGCTCTCAACGTTATCGCAGAGAAACCTCCTGAGAAAGTTTTTGAGTTAGAGCTCGAAAATTCTGCTGTTGAGGAAACTTTGCCCAGGGCTAATATCGACCCTACGCATGTCCTTCTTCGAGCTCTTGAAGGGGATGAGAGGAAAGCGATTGAACTGATTGCAGCAAAAGGAGGAAGAATTCTCCAGAATGAACTCGTAAATTCTCTTGACTTTTCCAAGGCCAAAGTTTCTCGAGTTCTCATGAACCTGGAAAAGAGAGGCATAATAACAAAGAAAAAATATGGGCTTACAAACTGCATTTCAATAGCTGACGAGCTTAAGGATAACGTGGGGCTGAGGGGTGAAATGAAATGAAGAAAAGTGCTCTTATTTCGGTTTCAGTTGTTTTATTGGCTCTGGTTCTGGGAGGGTCATGGTACTATGGAGATGGGGCCGATGTAAAAATTATTGATATGCATGCTTCTCCTTTTGGGGCAGGTGACCTTGGAAAACTGAACATAACGCTTCAAAATAACGGTTTAAAGCCAGTGGAGGTGTGGCTTGAGATTGATAACGCTTTTGTGGATGAAAATGGGGTGAGTTACTCAACACCAAGGCTGATAATCTCCAATAATTCAACAAATCCATGGGATGAAGGATCAGCTTCTCTTCAGAAGCCGATAAAGCTTGTTCCAGGAAATAATTCGGTCAAAGTATGGCTTGGGTATAAGCTTCCAGGGGAGTACCCTGTAAATGTTAGGGTCGTTCAGAATAGCAGGCTTCTGGATGAAGACACTTATCTTGTAAATATCCCGTTTCCAGAAATTCATCTTAAGCTGGAATACGAAATGGAAAGCAAAAACAATTCTGATGTTTACAGGATCTATGGCTATATTATTAACAAAGGGCTTAGCTATGCAAGGAATGTGTCAACAAACCTTACAGTAACAAACGAGAGAACCGGAGAACTGGTGCTTACATCTTCCGAACTTTATGATGCAGGAGAAAAAGATAAAAGTCCTCTATGGACCTGGCCTGACTATCCCTATGCAATTGTGGAAATTGCACATAGCAAACCTTCGGGAAAATCTTACATGCCTGTCAAGAACGTGGTGATAGGGAGCAGCGAGGACCGCTTCAAGGTTAATGTAACGGCCAGATGGCAGAATCAGGTGGCTTTTGCCGAACTATTAATCCCTCCAAGGGAGGAGACCAGGTGATGCATATGAAAAAGCGAAGTCAATTTTACAGCCACGGATATGCAAAACTCTTGCTTCTCTTAGTTTTGCTTTCCAGTATATGTGCTGGGTGTCTTGGCCAGGATCCTCTTAAAACCAGAGCAGAGAAATTAGTTGGAAGTCTAGGGGATGAAGATAAGGAGGTTGCTTCAGCTTCGACTAATGCACTTATTGATATTGGGGAACCTGCAGTTTCATCCCTTATTGAAGCTTTAAAAGATGAAAATCCGCAGGTACGCAGTTATGCTGCTCTTGCCCTTGGAGAAATAAGAGATAAAAAAGCTGTTGAACCTTTGATAGAAATCCTCGATGATCCCTCTCCTGAGGTTCGTAGGAATGCAGCTTATTCACTTGGAGAAATTGGAGACATAAAGGCTGTTGAACCCCTTATTGAACTATTAAAGGACGAAGACGTGGAAGTAGTTCGCTTTACAGTAATTGCGCTTGGGTTATTGAAGGACCCCAGGGCAACTGAGCCTATTTGTGAAGTTATGGACCGTGATGATGCCAGGATACAGCATGAAGATAATCCCGATATACGCCATCAAGCTGTATATGCTCTTGAAGAAATCGGAGATCCGGCTTGTACAGATACTCTTCTGGATCTGTTGGGTGATAAAGAACTCGGATATTCGGCTGCCAATACGCTTGGCAACTTTAAAAGTGAAGATGTATTTGAAAAAGTAGCTAAAAAGCTGCGGAACAGTAACCCCACAGTCCGGACTAATGCCATAGTTGTGTTTGAATCTAACCACGACCCTGCTGCTGTTCCTCTCTTGATTAAAATGCTGAACGATGAGGTTCCAGAGGTTCGAAAAGAAGCCATTCGTAGTCTGAGTTCTTTTGAAGAGCCTGAACAGGTTGCCAAGAGCGAACAGCCTCTGATTAATGCTCTTGGGGATAGTAAATCCGAGGTACAGGTAGAAGCTGCCCGCTCTCTTGGAAGGTTAGGGAGCAAGAGGACGATACCTTCTCTTGAAGAGCTCCTCCAGTCAAAGAACAAAAATCTCCAGAGTGCTGCTATTACGGCTTTGGGAGATATTGGAGATCCTGAGGCTGTAGACGTTCTTATTGCCACCCTTGCAGACAAAGACTGGTTAGTACGAGAAAATATTGTGAATTCTCTGGTTGATATAGGAGACTCTCGAGCGATTGAACCTTTGATTTCCTTACTTGAAGATGAAAGCTATAGAGTGAGGAAAAGTGCTGCAGAAGGCCTTGGAAAATTTGGAGATCGGAAAGCTGTTGAACCTCTCCTCAAGGCTCTTGAGACCGAGAGAGAACAAGAAGTCAGAGTTTCTGAGGTTAGAGCTCTTGGGATACTGGGAGGACAACAAGCAATGGAAGGTTTGAACCGGATAAGCACGGACCCAGATGAGTATGGGTTTGTAAGGACTGCTGCAGAGGAGTCACTGGAAAAACTCAGGAGAGGAGAAACAGGAAATAACTCTTCTCCTTCTTAAACAGTCCATCTTGACTGCAAGACTCAAGTTTTTATTAGTCTAGCAACAATTGTGAAAATTTGGGAGTCCCAAAAGAGCTCTTACATTTTCCAGGTTTTTGATCAACAGTGATCAACTATTAGCCGAGGCTACGCTAGATTTTTCAATATTTGAAATGTGAAGTGAAAAGTGAATTGAAAGTGAATTGAAAGTGAATTGAGAGTGAAGTGAAAAGTGAATTGAAAGTGAATTGAAAGTGAATTGAAAGTGAAGTGAAATGTAAAGTATTTAGAAAGTATCTGCAAAAGTAAGGAGGAAAAATAACAAATGAAGAACCATACAGCAATTTTACTGGCTGCTCTTGTTGTCTTAACTGTGTTTGCAGCAGACACTGCAAGCGCAGCAGACACCGCTAGCAGTAATAACAATACTTACAATGTTGTTTATGCGGATTATAAGTGTGAGAGCTGGTCTGATGAACAATACCCTGTAATCGATCTGTTTGGAGACAAATATGTTCCGCTGTTCAATGATAGCGAAAATATACGGGACTTACATGTTAACAAGCTTGCCAGGCTCGTTCTTGACAGCAATGAAACTTATACCTTCAAAAACAATGAAAAATTAAATCTCGGAAAAGGTTATGCTCTTGAAGCCAAGAAAATCGATATTGACAATGAAACTGTCTGGCTAGAGTTCACTAAAGATGGAAAATTTGTAGCGAGTCAAAATATCTCAGTTAATACCGGGGAAAATAACAAGACATGGAATGTCACTCTTGACAATGTTGAGGGTGAAAACAATATTGTTGTCATGAAAGTGTATGTCAACCAATTGTTTGCAGGTGTAGAAAACAATATTGTTCGGATCGACGGAGTTTGGCTTATTGACTATGCAAATGCCAGAACACTTAATATTGGGAACAAATTGGGAGATTTTACACTTAAGAAAATCACGAGCGGAGTAGATAAATCTAATCTGAAAGGTCTTGTTTTCAAAAATGACATGAATAATTCTTCTGTAACCTGTAACATTCTCGGTACAAATTATAAATGCGGTAGCTGGTCTAATGAACAGTACCCATTAATTAGGTTATTTGAAGAGAACTATGTTCCATTGTTTGCAAATAATAGCTCAATCTGGCAGTTCAATATTGACAAGCTTGCTAAGCTCGTTCTTGATAGTAACGAAACTTATACCCTCGAACCCAAAGAAAAACTGGATCTTGGCCATGGATACGCTCTTGAAGCTAAAAAGATTGATATTAGCAATGAAACGGTTTGGCTCGAACTCACCAGGGACGGGCAACATGTTGCGGAAAAAAATATCTCAATAAATACCGAAGACAACAAGACATGGAATATTGTCCTTGACAATGTTCAGGGTGAGAACAATATTGTTGTTATGAAAGTTCACGTCAAACAGTTATTCGTGGGTACAGAAAAAAGTATTGTGTGGATCGATGGAATCTGGCTTATTGACTATGCAAATGCCAGAAAACTCAATATTGGGGACAAACTAGAGGGATTCACGCTTGAGAAAATCATTGGTGGAGTGGATGAAGCTGATCCGGGTAGTCTGATTTTCGAAAGTGTTCCGGCTTTTAATTGTTCCGCACCCTCTGACTCCGAAAAGGTATCAGCAAAGTTCACTAATAAAAGTATGGAACCTTCCATCTTATGGTGCAAGGAATTTTGGGGATATATTTCAATGAAAAGCAAACGAACTTTTTGCTGAGAATAATAAAAAGATCACGTCAAAGGGAACTGGGTATCTCAAGCTCAGACAACATAATAAGAATGAATGTCCTGTCTCACAAAGTTTCGCATTATTTGTTGACTCGATGTTAACTTGATATCGACTATTTGTTGACCTGGTTTTAACTTTATATCGTATATGTTGACCTGAGCATCTTACTTTGTGAAATTGAAATCGAAAAAAAGTAATAAAGCTGAATCTGCTTAGAGGAATCTTTCGACATGGATCGAGTATGAATGGAAGTGATTGAAACATTTGAAGGTTTGATCTTTAATTTTCAAAAGAAATTGAACGAAATGAAAAGAAATGGATAATCAGACAATGTCAGGCAGTCTTCGTCATAAAGTTATTTACATATAAATAAGTTGGATGGGATTCTAATGTTAAAAATTATATTGGTTATGATGTTATTATTACTTTCTACCAGTGTAACATTCGCAAGCCCAGTATCAGAAGATCAAAATTCTAATGTTACACAGCTTAGCGATACACACAATACGCAGCTTAACAATAATACACAGTTTAACAATACACAGCTTAACGATACACAACTTAACGATACACAGCTTAGCAATAGTACACAGTTTAAAGTTATACAGTTTGAAGATATTCTTCCGAAAGAAAAAGGATTCTCAGTAAGTTATACAGCATGGAGCCCTGATGGACGATACTTACTGGTTACCTCTTCCAAATCGATTTCTTTTTCAAATAATATTCACAGGCAATATCTATTAGATACGAAATCCCATACATTCGGAGAAATCGATTATGGAGTAAAAGAATTAAACAGTTATTCCATACCCGGAGCAGAGTGGTCTCCATCCGGAGATAAGATGTATTTCCAAATCTCAAGATTTGCTGGCCCAAAAGACTCTGGAAATTGTTTCATAATTTGCAATCCCAATGGTACTGATTTGAAGGGTGTAGGGACCAACTATAATGACATTTCAGACATATTAAAAAACATTGGGAATATTGGTTTTCAGAGAAATCTTGAGTGGAGTCCTGATTCCAGTAAAATCACATTTGAATGGGATAATCCCGAAAACCACTCAACTAAAGTGTACATTGCAAGCAAAAACGGGACAAATGCCAGCGAAATTACTTCAGATACATATCCACAGCCCGATTGGTATGATTCTGACAAAATCTTCATTACTACAGATAAAGGAACTGTAGATCTTATCAACGAGAGTGGAGACTTGATTCAGACTTTCCAGCCCGAGAATAAAAATAAAAAGTATTGCAAGTTTTCGCTCAGTCCTGACAGAAAAAAGATAATCCTGGTTTCGGGTTTACCAGGGAGCTTCAATTTGCAAACCTATATATCTAACACTGACGGTTCGGAATTGAAAGGAAACATTTCTTATTACGATGGTAGTGAACAGCGTATTCTGACAAAAGAATACTGGCAGCCAAATGGTTCACTTCTTCTGGTGAATCAGAAAGGTAATCTCTATATTGTGGAAGGAAAAGAGAACAATAAGCGCCTTTTGTATGAAGGCAATGCTAGTGAACCTCAATGGTTCCCTGATGGAATGAAAATATTATTCGTTGAAGATAAAAATAAGCTGTACTCAATCAATGTCGACGGAACCAATTTGACCTTTATAACAAGTTTCGGACTTACATCTTCTTATTTCTGGGACTTATTCTATGACCCTCTTGAAAAGGTTAAACAATTTTCGATAAGCCCGTCTGGAGATATGATAGTGTTCACATCTGCCCTTTATCCTGATACCGGAAAGATCATTGAAAATGAGCCAGGCCCTTCAAAATGTCAAAATGTAGCTGCTCCTTTGTTCGTTGTTAATTCTAACGGTTCTTATCTCACTCAGATAACGTCTACAATAAAGGGTAGACATGACATCTTTAGAGAGTGGAGCCCCAATGGAGAACAGCTCATTATAGGGTCTGTTCAGTTTTCTTCAGATATTGACTGGGAGTATAAAGAAAACTCTCTTGTAGAACTCAACACGACGAATATTTCTTCTAACTCCTCTTCTATCTGGAAAAATATACCTGTGAAGGAATTATAGGGAGCGAAGAATCCAGTGCTGCTGATAAAGTCCAGGAGATAAATCCGGCTCCATAAATACCTCACAGGTTACTGAGAATAAGGAAAAAAGCAAGAATCTCCTTCCTTTTCTCTTCTTATATTTTTTTACCTCCGAATGAACCCGCAAGTGGTATCGTTCACCAGAGCATAGATGATAGGGATTTTACAGCAGATTTAAACCTGAGTAAAAGAATAACTTTTTTCTGGTATCACCTGTAGATGGTTCTCAGGAGGATTACTCAGCTATAACTTTTTTCTGGTATCACCTGTAGATGGTTCTCAGGCGCATTACTCAGCTCAATCTTCAACAAGTTCGATAGCATCTTCCGGACAGGCTTCCACACACTGGTTACACTCTATACAATTTTCCGGGCGGGCTACAACTGCCCTTTTTACTTGATCAATTTCTTCAATATCAAAAACTTCTGCAGGGCAAACTTCGTAGCAAGCAAGAGCCCCGGTACACTTTTTATAGTCGATTACTGGATGCATTTTCCTTCCACCGTGTTCTTTCCAGGTTAAAAGTCCAATTTGCAGTAGCTAATACTAATATCTATACGATCTTGTTATTTGCCTTTTTACTGAATTTCAAGTTTACAGTTTCTTTTACCGAATTTCAGATTTACAGTTTCTTTTACTGAATTTCAAGTTTACAGTTTCTTTCACCGAATTCCAACGTCTAGGTATCTTTTACTGAATTTCAACATTAACAGTTTCTGAGCTTTCTCTATAGGGCACTATCACGAACAGTTTTCCATCACAGTATCTCGCAACTGCTTTTTGAGGGACAACCCCACAGCAGAACGCGTAAGTTCCGGCGTATTCGACTCCGGTTTCTTCTCTTTTCGCTCTTACGAAAAATCCTTCATCAACCATCTTTAGTTCAATATTCTCTTTCTTTACCCCAGGCAGATTAACCTGGATTTCCAGGTTTCCCTTGTCATCGGAACACGAAAATACATCAGGAGACATTTTCACCATAGCCATACTACCCCTCCCGAAGAGTTTTTCTCCGGTAAGCTATATAAGCTAATAAATTTCATCCGCGTATCCGGGAATTTGGTGCAAGGTGTTAAGGCATCCGCGTCTTGGATCTCATTTTGGAACATAGACGTTTCGACCTCAGATACTTGAATATTAGATGTTACGGCACAAGATTTGAATCTTAGAAGTTACGAAACTAGATATCAGAGTCTTAAATTTACGACATTGAATATCGATTTTTATTCAAATTCTTGTTCCTAACCGCCACACAAACCCCAATAATAAAGTAAAAATCTCGATATTTATAATTTGTGAATGGATATATCGATTCATAGACCGTTTGAGCCTGTATCATTCTAATTTAGAAAGATCGGATAAGCGGGTAATAAAGCTTTACTACGGATCCTGAAGTGGGGGCATTAAAGCGTATAGCTCTGTGGCTAACTTTATGGCTTGTAATTCTATGGTTAACTCTATGACGGTGACTCTATGACGGTGACTCTACGACGGTAACTTTATGGTAGTAACTCTATAGCTGGTAAACTTCTGTTACTTTGCTTGCAATGGCATAGCTGTCGTCAGGGTCATTCAACTCCATAGGTCACGATTCTTGTCAATGAAAGCACGTTGTATCTCCTTTTTAGAGGAAGTGTAAATCAGGGCTGCAGGATGGTAAAGTTTCAGGATCATTCTTCCTTCATGTTCCACAGGGACTCCCCATTCGAGTTTTCTTCCAGGGCAAAAGGACTTCTCGGCTGTATTACCAAGAAGGATTATGATTTTCGGGTTAAGCAGGATTATCTGAGAAAGCAGGAAGGGTTTACAGCACTCGATCTCGTTTGTCCTGGGCTTTCGGTTTTCGGGTGGGTGACATTTGACCGTATTTGTTACCATCCAGTCTTCTTCGGAAAGTCTCATGTACTCGATCATTTTATCCAGTTCTTTTCCTGCTCTGCCGTAGAATGGAATCCCTGTTTCATTTTCGCTTTTTCCGGGAGCTTCTCCTATAAAGAAAACTTTCGGATTACAGGACCCTTTTCCTATGACTCTTCTGATTGCACTTTTGTGGAGCGGACATCGGGTGCATTTAATTATCTCCCTTGCAACAGTTTCGTATCCGGCTTCCACCATTATTCTGATTCTCTCTTCAAAATCTCTACGGTTATCCTTTTCATATGTCGTTGTCTTCTACCTCCTTTAGTATTTTGTCTCGTAATCCGATATATTCTTAAATTGTCGCCAGTTTTTGATTCTGACTTTTATATAAAACTCGTAATCCATTTCATGAGACCTGCACGCAAACAAACTTATTTATGGAAAAAATTCCATGACAAACATAACCACTATTTGATGATAAAAAATTCTCTAAAATTTGCTATTAAACTTTATTTTCTATATATAAAATCTCATTCACAAAGGTGCGCTGAGGTATGACTTCTAGAGACTTTCTTACAATAGATGATTTTGACACGCGCGGAAAGACAATTCTTGTAAGGGTTGACCTGAACTCCCCTATGGATCCACAGGGTAATATTCTGGACGATATGCGGATCCGAAGCCACATTGCCACCTTGAAGGATCTTGAGGATGCAAAGGTTGTTTTGCTTGCACACCAGAGCAGGCCAGGAAAAAAAGACTTCACTACAATGAAGCCTCATGCTAACCTGATGTCCAAATATCTGGGAAAGCAGGTCCTCTATGTAGATGATATCTTTGGAACTTACGCAAAGACCAGGATTGCTTCCATGGAAAATGGGGATGTCATCCTGCTCGAAAATGTAAGGTTCTATTCCGAAGAAAGTCTCGAAAGACCTCCATCAGAACAGGCAAAAACTTATCCGGTTAAAAAACTGGCACCTTTTGTGGATATCTTCCTTAATGATGCCTTTGCCGTATCCCACAGATCTCAACTTTCCGTAGTCGGATTTACTGAGGTTCTCCCTACAGGAGCCGGAAGAGTTATGGAAAAGGAGCTCACGTCTCTGAATAGGGGGGTCAAAGGAGGAGAACGGCCAACGATTTTCGTGCTCGGTGGAGCTAAAGTCGATGACTCCCTCCGGGTGGCGGAAAATGTACTTGCAAACGGAGGGGCTGACCGTGTACTCCTGACCGGTGTAGTAGCAAATGTGGCGCTTGCAGCATCAGGTATAGATATCGGAAAAGTAAATCTGGATTTTATCAAATCCCAGGGCTATGAAGACCAGATCGAAAAAGCGAAAGGTATACTTGCGAAATTCAAAGATAAAGTTGGTCTTCCCAGGGACGTGGCTTTAAACGATAATAAGAAGCGGGTCGAATTACCTGTTTCGGAACTTAAGTCCGATTCTCTCCCTATAAACGATATTGGGCTTGAAACCATTGTGAACTTTACCAGTGAAATTGAAAGTGCAAAAACTGTTGTTTTAAATGGCCCTGCAGGGATTTCCGAAGTTGCTGATTTTGCTCTTGGAACGCACGAGATTATAAAAGCTGCTACTAAGTCCGAGTTTTCAATTATTGGCGGTGGACATATTTCGGCAGAAGTCGAGCATCTAGGGCTTGCACACCGTTTCTCTCACATCAGTACAGGCGGTGGAGCATTAATTGATTATCTCTCAGGAGTAAAGCTTCCTGGTGTAGAGGCTCTGAAGGCTGCAGCTAAGAGATATGAGGAAGCTAAGAAGATCTGATTGTCCTGTTTCCTTCAAGTTCTAGCATTTATAAAAAATAAGCTTTCTATTGGGAGTTTCTTTCTGGGAGTTCTCCTCTGCCTAACTCCCTGGCTTTTCTTTTTTAAAACAATCCTTTTCATCTTCCGGCTTTTAATGAAATTCCGGAAGTATACTTCACCAGCTTCGATAAACATACTGTTAACTAGCTTTGACATAAATATTACCATACTAACCCAGGTAGATATGCACATCTGGCATTTGCAGCTAGTACTGATAATACTAGTAGCACTTACAGTTATTACTGATAACGCTAGTAGCACTTACAGTCAGTACTGGTATGCTAGTAGCACTTACAAGTACTAGTATGGTGGTATTTAAGTTGATACTGGTAATACTGATGACATATACAGTTATGCTGGTAATGATAATAATGACATCTAATACTGTTAAGAGTTATAGGAAATAATTCAAAACAAAGTTGAGGTGTTGGTTCAAGTATGCTTACAGACGTTGAAGGCAGGGCTGCAGTCAAACTTGCAAGGAAAACGATCGAATTGTTCCTTTCGGAAGAAAGGCTTCCGGAACCTCAGGAACTTGATTTTGAGCTTTCGCCGGTTTTCGGGGAGAAAAGGGGAGTTTTTGTTACACTTACGGAAAGCGGGCTTCTTAGAGGCTGTATAGGGCATCCGTTTCCGGATTCTAGGCTTGAGGACGCAATTATGGATTCTGCAATTTCTGCGGCAACTCGGGACCCGCGTTTTCATCCTGTGAGAAAAGATGAACTGAATGATATAGTAGTTGAGGTAACAGTTCTTACCCAGCCTGAAAAGATTAATGCTCCTGCAGAAGAGCTTCCTGAGCGTATAGAGATCGGAAAACATGGGCTTATTGTAAAACAGGGCTACTGTCAGGGACTTTTGCTTCCTCAGGTTGCTCCTGAGTATAATATGGATTCTATCGAGTTTCTGGGCCATACCTGCCTGAAAGCTGGCCTTTCGCCTGANNGAAGGGCAGATTTTCAAGGAAAAAGAACCAAGTGGCGAAGTAATTGAGGAAAAATTGCAGTAAGACCGAAAGTTTTGATTGCCATTATTTGCCATGGTCTAACTTCTGATTTTTTAACTTCT
>DUGT01000078.1:13939-15708 GCA_013331275.1 Methanosarcina sp.
TAACTTCTGATTTTTTAACTTCTAATTTTTATTTAGTTCAAACTCAAAACACACTTGTATAGATTTCTTTAATTATTCATCTTCTCAAGTGGATAAAAAAATTTATATTGTTAAAAATGTATCTTTTTCATACTGTTGGCAGAGTTCCTGAGGGATTTTTGCTCGAGTTTCTCAAAAGCCATTCATATTCTTAATCATCAAAGATTTTCAGAATTATTTTCACGATCACGATCTTGATGATCATTCAAGATACGAGCTCAAGAAAAGAATTTTGAATTTGGAATAGGCTTTCAGCTAAACTGTATAAAGTGATGCAGGAACTGACAACTATTATGCTACAATTTACCACAAACACACCGAGTAATTTTTAGCTAAGTGGGTCAGCCAACATCAGTATTTTTACTTGCAACTAAAGGAGACAGATAAATGAAAAACCGGATATTAATACTTTTTTTTCTTGTGTGCCTTTCTATACTGATAAATATCCCTACTGTTTTATGTATGACCCCCCCAACGGTCTACGTTTCAGGAGATAGTAGTGGTGATTTTTACTGCGATGGAACAGATGATCACGAACAGATTAATCAGGCTCTAAAGTATGTAACCGAAAACCCTGATTATACGACTGTTTATCTCAAAGGGCCATTTACATACGTTATTAATGGTACACTTCTAATCGGTAACAATACTACTCTCGAAGGAGACTCAGATGCTGTTATCAAACTGGCTGATAATGCAGGCTGGAAAAAAAATGTACCCCTGATTCAACAGAATGACAGTTCAGGAAACCGGAATATTACTATCAAGGACTTCAAAATTGACGGAAATCGTGAAAAAAACACTAATGTTAGTAGCGGAACTGATTATTACAACTTTATCCACTTGAGCAATTGTCAGAACGTCGATGTATATAATATGTATCTTACCAATAGCCATGGAGACGGTCTAAGAGTTAACAACTGTTCTAACCTGGAATTTCATGACAATAAGGCGTATTCACTGGGACATGATGTTCTATGTACCATTAAATGTTCAGTTGTGGAAGCCTACAATAACAACATAACCTGCAGAATGAACAGTGGACTGAGAGTTTATAACACAAACAATGTGAGGCTCTACGGCAATAATATCACATCCGAAGGTTATGGAGGTGCAGGAATTCAGATCCAGAAGGAAGGAAACAGTTATAAAATGGATGATATTGAAGTGTATAATAACACAATATACAGGACTGCGCTTTCTGGAATCTGGATTTTTGGATCCGGAACTTATTCTCCTTCATCAGCAAATGCCTATGTCCACCATAATCAGATCTATGATACAGGAACCAACACTAACAATGGTAATATCGGGGGAATAGTATCTGACGGATTCAATGTCACTATTGAGAATAACGTGATTGACGGATCCTATGGATCTGGTATTGCACAGAAAAATGTGTATTCTTCTTCACCTCTGAACGGCTCAGGATATGTTATTACAGCGAGAAATAACATTATAACAAATATCCAATCATCATTGGCTCAAGGAAATGGAGTTGGTATATCTAATTTCCTTAAAGATACACATTCTTTTGTTCTGCAAAACAATTGTTTCTATAACAACTCTGGTGGTAACTATTCATATGTAGACGCAGGATTGGGGGACATACAGTCAGATCCGCAGTATGCAGACAGAAATAACCATGATTACCATTTAAAATCAAAAGCAGGGCGATGGAACGGGATCGAATGGATAAATGATGGTGTAAATTCCCCATGCATTGACGC
>DUGT01000154.1:0-9098 GCA_013331275.1 Methanosarcina sp.
TCACTTATCCCACGGGCTCGAGGTTCGACTGCGGGTCCGGGGGCAGGTACGAGTTCAGTTTTTTTCAGGTCTGGAGAAAAAAGGGTGAGACTCAGCATAAACAAAGACTCCCAACTTTCAATTTTGAAAGTTGAAGGCAAAGGAAATGTTGGAGTCTTTTACCAAGGAAAAGAGCTGGTACGGGGAAAACTTGAGCGTGCCCCTGCACACTGCCCTGATCAGGCTTTTATAACCCTTTGTGAAAGATGTGTGTTTGACTGCAAATACTGTCCTGTGCCTAAGTTGCAGGGGCATGTTAAGAGTGAGGAAGAGGTTCTTAGTATAGTTGAGGAGGTTTTGCAGGCAGGAAACCTGAAAGCTATTTCCCTTACCTCAGGCGTTGAAACCTCAATAGAAGGAGAGGTTGAGCGTGTGCTCAAACTGCTTCCTGCTCTCAAAAAGTACGATGTTCCCATTGGAGTTTCTGTGTACCCTACAGAAGGATGTTCCAGAAAATTCTATGAAGCAGGAGCTTCTGAAGTAAAGTACAATGTTGAAACTATGGACAGGAAAATATTCGAAAAAGTTTGTGGAGATCTGTCTCTTGATTATATTCTGGATAGACTAAGGGAAGCTGTGGATGTTTTCGGAAAAAACCGAGTTTTCAGTAATTTTATAATAGGGCTTGGGGAAAGTGACGACTCTGTAAGAGATGGAATCGAGGCCCTTGCGCAAATAGGAGTGATTCCTATTCTGAGACCGATAAACCCACATCCTCTGAGAGCAGGAGATTGCTTTATGAAACGTCCGTCCTCTGATCGCCTTTTAAAGCTTGCAAAGCTTGAAGCCGAAATACTCAAAAAATACGGGCTCGATCCAGGGCTTGCAAAGACCATGTGCCTGAAATGTACAGGTTGTGACCTTGTTCCTTTTATTGATTTTTAATTTCCACATTTTTATTTTTCTTTCGAAAATTTGATTTTATTCTCAAAGATCCAGTCTTAAATGAGACGTGTGCATTTGAGAAGTTAAATCAAACACAAAAACTATTTCAGTAAACCTTCATATCAGGCAACTAAAGGCTTAACGCTATTGATTTTCATTTCAACCACGCATATTCCTGTTTTTGTCCTTTAAGAGGAACCCCATTGTTTCCACTGGAGAATATCAAGAGTTAATTTTTTTACAACTATTAATTAGTTTACTTTTTTCTTTTTTGTTATATTTCTATATATTTTTTGAATTTGTTTCCCAAGTTTTAATATTTATGTGAAAAACTGATCTATTTTACTTTTGATTCCAGTTTTAAAAATTTTAAAGTACTTTTATATCCAATTCTTCTTATATAATTCATTTATAATTCGCTTACTATGCTCAAATATTTGTTTCCTTACTCGCATTAACTCTCATCTTTTAATTTTCACTACTGACAAGTTTAGTATCCCCTTATTTCCACTGTAATCTATGGATTAACGGGCGGTTTTTCCTAAAATATATATACCCAAGTTTAACTCCGGCTTTTTCAAGCAAAAGCAAAAGTATCTTAAAAAAGTTCATGCCAAGTAAAACACGTTTTCTCTTACTCTGCATTTTCTCGTTTATCACCCTGTGTTTTTTCTTTTATCATTCGTTCTGCATTAGCGCGTGAAATGACTTTGAGATAACTTGCTCTTAAAATAAGTTTCTGTAGCTATTTACAAGATTAGAACTTAGAGTTGTAAGAACAAAAGAATAAAATTAAAAATAGTAAGAATGTTAATTCCAAAAAAGAAGACTGAATTTTGAGGAAGATTAAAGAAACTTTAAATAAAAATCTTAAAATAAGACCTTAAAAGCTTGATTTTAAAAAGAGGATTCAGCTTAGATAGACTTTAAGGTAAAATCTTTAAAATTAAAAGAAAATGTATTTAAATATTGGAGTAAAGTTTTGGAAATTGCAAGCTATGATAGAAAATAGCGAGCTATGATTAATAAACTATGATTAATATTAGTGGATCTGGAGTATAGAATTTTAAGGTTTTTAATCCGAGTTTTTTCTTTTTCAAAGATTCTCAAATCCTATTCCCATTCATTAAGTCTTATTTATACATCAAAGTCATATTCATACCCAATTATGTGTGGTACGTTTGTCATAATATTCTAGAAGGGGACCTGTATAAAAAAGTTTCACCCGTTGATTTCCACTGGAAAGGGTGAAACTCATAAGAGTGAAATTGGACCCCTTATCTTCCGCATTTGGTTCCGACTTAATTCCGTTTACTTTTTCCGGTTAAACGTTAGCTTTGAATTTTTACATCAAGCTTTTTAACTTTCAGGCTTACTTACCCAATTTAGATAGTTCTTCTGCGCTTACGCCCTCGTGAACTACTTTTGCAATTCTTCGGACAAGGCCTGTAGGATCCTGGGCCTGGAAAACATTTCTTCCTATCGCAACTCCCTTTCCTCCTGCTTCGAGAGACCCTTCAATCATTTCCAGCAGTTCCTGTTCAGAATCCATTTTTGGACCACCTGCGATGATCACGGGCACAGGGCAACCTTCAACTACTTCTTTAAAAGTATCAGGACTTCCGGTGTAGTTTGTTTTGATTATATCGGCTCCAAGTTCGGCTCCGATTCGGGCTGCATGTTTTACGACATCCACATCGTATTCAGAACGAACTTTTTTCCCACGCGGATACATCATTGCAAGGAGAGGAATTCCCCATTCGTCACACTTTCCTGCCACATAACCTAGTCCCTGCAGCATTTCATACTCATCTTCAGCTCCGACATTTACATGAACTGATACGGCATCGGCTCCTACTTTTATAGCTTCTTCTACGGTTGTTACCAGAACTTTATGGTTCGGGTCAGGAGAAAGAGAAGTTGAAGCTGAAAGATGTATTATAAGGCCCACATCATGCCCGTATCCACGGTGTCCGTACTTTGCAAGCCCCATGTGCCCGAGTACGGCATTTGCCCCACCTTCTGCGACCTTGTTTACAGTTTCCTGAAGATTTTTGAGCCCTTTAATTGGACCTGCACCTACTCCATGGTCCATAGGAATAATAATTGCATTACCTGTATTTCGGTTGAATATACGTTCCATCCTTACAGATTTACCTATAGTGTTCATAGGTTGCATATTTCGAATTACAGGATATAAACTTTATCAGTATATTCTCTAAGGAACTAAATATCAGATTTCTTTTGCTCACTTTTCAAGAGTTCGATTTTCGGGAACTAGAGGCCAAAAGAACTTAGATATTAAGGAAAAATTCAAGAAAAACTAGATAAAATAAATTAGCTAGAAAGACGATCAAAATGATTAAAAAGATTAAAATGGTTAAAACGATCAAAAAAGTTAAAAATGCTAAAAAAATTAGATAGTTGATAGGATCAAAAAGTTAAAAAGACTAAAAGATTAAAAAACTAAAAGATTAAAAAGATTAAAAGACTAAAAGATTAAAAAGGTTGAAAAAGTTAAGCAGGTTGAAAAAGTTTAGAAAAACTTATACGCTTTTTGATAACTTATTTTATATTTTCGTTCTGATAAATCCCTGAATACCCATTTTCTACTTCACCGTCCAGAGTATAGAATAAAAGCTGCATAATTCTGGCATCTTTTTTCAGCCTGAAACCTGCAGTGTTGTAAACCACCAGCATCGACTCGCTGCGACCCCTGTATCCTGCATCCCATACTGCGGTTTCAAGAGTGGCTCCGCAGCGAATAAGGGTTGACCGCGGTTTTGCAATCGCAGCGAGGTTCATGGGAATATTCACAATCTCATTGAAAAGTACTTTATAAATTCCCTCGGACAGGTGAATCCAACCATCATTCCCGAATTCAAGGGTTTTCCCGTCCGGAATCTGTCTTTCAGAGTTATCAAAATCCACGGCCCCAGAACCTTCTATTGTTTTCACTTCTTTTAAGGTAAGTTCAAGTCCGTTAGGTTGAATCTGGGTTTCTATATCAATGGCATTTTCAAGCAAGGGAGGCTTTGCCTGTATAAGTTTTTTCAGTTCGGTGCTGGATAGAAGAGTCATCGGAACTGTAATTGTAAAGATTCTTTATTACTGTTTCGGATTTCATGTTATAGTTTATCTTTTTCTAAATTCTTTTCTTTTTGATTTTATTATTGTTTTACTAATATAATTATCTTTATTATTTTAGACAAGAACTTATGAAAAGGTTTATTCTTTTCAGGTAAATAACCACTATCTATTAAGATATTCAGAATAATGTTCAATTGGGTTTAATAAAGAGCTTACGAGAGGCTTCTAATGATAACAAAAAGATCTATTCCATGTGTAATTTTCTCAATAGTTCTTATCTTTTTATTAACAGACTGTGCCCTGGCTGCCACGAGCGGCACTTCGGGTATTTCCGCAAAAGATAATTCGTGGAGTTGCTCCAAGGAAATCCTAATTACCGAGAATGCAGGTAAAGACCTGCAAGAGTACCCTGTCGCTGTTGTTTTGAACTCCTCGAATTTCAATTTTTCAGAGGCAAAAAGTGATGGCTCTGACCTTCGATTCTCCTCAGGAGATAGAACACTCAACTACTGGATTGAGACCTGGGATCCTGAAAACGAAGATGCTCTTATCTGGGTCAGGCTTCAGTCTCTCTCTGCGAACCAAACCGTTAAAGTCCTCATGCGGTACGGGAACCCAGGGGCTGAAGCCGTAAGTAGTGGAGAAAAAACTTTTGACTTTTTTGATGATTTTGAGGGCAATAACCTTAATGAGCTGGACTGGAACGCTGAAAGTGCTGGAGGAGGTTTGGTTGAGGTTAAAAACGGGATCTGTAATGTCTCAGCTCCTAAGGTTCACGCCTATGACTCCTCTATGATATATAGCAAAAAAAGTTTTGAAATCAACTCTATGTTTGTGGTCAAAAGAATGAAAGTCACCACAGGTACGGACAATAGAGGACCTGTATTGCAGCAGGGTTTCATAGACCAGATAGACAGCAAAAAAAACGAAATCAAGCATGAGACCGAGCTTGCCAACGAAAGACAGGTGGACCTGGAAACAATTTACAGGAAGCAAAAAAACAATCTCTATGATCTTACTGACGTCGATGTTCCTGAAGGGGAATGGTATGTCTCAGGAATTGCCTGGTATGAGGAAAATAATACTCGCAAAGTATCCTGGTTTAAAAACGGTGTTCGTGATCCGAAAATGGACTTTGCCTCAAATGATTCCGTAACCAATATCCCAATGCATGTTTACCTATATACCGCTTCTTACAAGGACTCCTCAAAGAATACAGGCTACATGGCAGCCGATTATGTGCTGGTTCGGAAATTTATCGGAACCGAACCAACTGTGAAGATAATTTCAGTTAAGGAAGAAGGCAAAGTTTCTTCAGAAAGCGTTTATAAGAATAACTCTGAAAACTCTTTAAGAGATTATTCAGAAGATACCTCTAAACAGAATATTTCTGAAAATAGCTCTGAAAACGTTTCTGAAGATAACTTAGAGTATAGTTTTAAGAATGGATCTGAAAATATTTCCAAGCCTCAAAACACAGCTGAATCTGAACTAAATTCCGAAGAATCTGCTTCCGAGGGAGTTTCGCAGGTTCAGAAAAAAATGACTCCGAACGAGACCGGTACTTCGGAACGCCCATTTTCTGAACACGATATAGGAATTTCCGGAATCAGACTTTCTTCACCGTACGAGTTCGATTTCTCTGACCTTGTAAACGAATTGAACTCCTCAGGCATAGATACGATTTTCCTTAGCGTAAACAGCGAAGGCGTATGGCAGTATGAACGCTTTGTAAAGATGGCCCATGAAAAAGGGATTTCCGTAGATGCCGTGCTCCTGGAAGACGTAGATTGTACAGAAAAAGGAACTGATGACCTCTGTAAGAACTCTCTGGATACAGTACTTGATTATAACGGAAAGTCCCTTGCCCCCTTTGATGGGATTGTTATCTACGTAAACTCTTCTACCTGGAACGGCTCTAAAGAAAACGCAATAGACTACAGAACACTATTTCAAACAGCTAATAAAGAGGTAAAAGAAAACGTATCCATCTCAGCAAGCCTTCCGCTAAATTATACTGCATCACAAATCAAGGAAATCTCACCTTTTGTTAATTCCTTCATTATTAGGGCTTATCCCAGCGAAACTGAAGAACTTAATTCCGTTTCAGGTATCGTTGACGCTATTGCCCTCGAAATGGGAGAGATAAGAGGTGCTGGCTCAAGAGGAATAATAGAAATTTCTGTGGATGAAGGCTTTAAGGATAAATATTCAATACAGCAGCTTTTTACCGGCCTGGCAGATTATTACTCCAATGATTCGGCTTTCCTGGGAGTCTCGGTTTTTAACTACGATACATATAAAGGACTGCCTCAAACACAGCAAGAAGAGAAGGAGTCTGTAATTCCCGGATTTAAAACCCTTACAGTGATTCTTGCGGGGCTTGGAGCTTTTACCCTTTTAAAAGGAAAAAGAAATTAAGCTAAAAAGAAAGTGGCTCGAAAACAAAACTCGAGCAGAGATGACAGGGAAAAGCCAAATTTTTGGCTTTTTTCTATTTCCTTTTTATTTATTCGTTTTAATTTACTTCCTTTTTATTTTACTCGTTTTCTCAGAGAAACTTATACATTTAGTTCAGCAAGAGAAATCTTTTTATGGAGATTGAACATTTATACTTTTGTTATTCTGTTGAGATTTGAATTTTTTAAACGTTCAAACGGGGGTTCTAGCATCAAAATTCTTGGATTGGTTGGTAGTCCTAGTGTTAATGGAAACACTGCAAAGCTTGTAAATGCAATTCTCGATGGAGCTGCCGAAAACGGTGCAGAAAAAGTAATTTACAACTTAGCTTCTCTAAACATTAAAGGTTGTGACGCCTGCTTCAGATGTAGGGAATCAGGCTGCTGTGCAATAGACGACGACATGCAGGAACTTTACCAAGAAATTCAGGCTGCAGACACTATTGTACTTGGTTCTCCTGTTTACATGTGGCAGATGACTGCCCAGACCAAACTCTTAATTGACCGCCTGACAGCCTTCTTAAAACCTGATTTTTCAAGCAGACTTGATAACAAAAAATTAATCCTTGTTTTTTCTCAGGGAAGTTCGGACAGGGATGCCTTCAAACCATATTTTGAATACACAGCCGGCCTTCTTTACTATCTCGGCTTTGATGTACTGGAAACCGTTATTGTAGCTGGCACCGATAATCTTGAAGTCTCATTCAGGCCCAAGTTACTTGAAAAAGCAAGAGAACTCGGAAAATTGGTCTCGGGCTCCCCTCTTTCTGGTTCTGAGTTCAGAAAAGAGGAGTCAAGCTTGATCCCGCTTCTCTGAATTTCTTGCTCTATTCTCTTTTATTTCCTTTTATTACCTTTTTAATCGGTTTTACTCATTTTAAGGCTTATTTCCTTTTAGATTTCATATTTTAGATGCCATATTTCTTTTTTGTACCTCAAAAAACTCATTTGAGTGTTATATAATTCCAGCTTCACCTTCAAGCACTTCTTTCTTTAATTCCAGTGCTATAAGTGCTTTAACGTAATGCACCGAAAGGACCTGTTATTCTCAGAGCATTTACCTGCCTGAACCCTAATTTAGAATAATATTCAGGATGCCCCAGCACTATTCTTGACACTTATATTTGATATATTTATTAACAGTAGAGAACATCAGCCCGGATTCTGGAAGACTCTAATCAATATTGTAAAATTATTTTATAAAAATTATTGAACTGATACTGAGTCATCTATACTTATTCAGTAGAATTTATATGGTTGAGAGATTCATTTAAAGAAAGTTTAAGGAAAATCAATTTCATCTGGACTCATAATTTTACACTTTCTCCAGCCTTTCCATATAAAATCTGTAAAAAGGAGTTCCGTTTATGATCCCCCTTTTCAGTGCAGGAAAACTCGCGTTTGGAAGCATTAAAAGTGCAAAACTGCGTTCGACCCTAACAGTGCTTGGAATCGTCATAGGAGTTGCAGCTGTAATTGCAAATGTGTCTCTCGGAGCAAGCTTCAATCAGCATTTTACAAACGAAGTGACCAATATAGGATCGAATTTCATTTATATTCAGGGGATGCAACCCAAGCTATTTTATGACAATGAATTGAAGATCGTTGAGAACACACCCGGAATTTTGGGAGTTTCCCCTTTAAAGTCACAAACTGCAGAAGTCACGTACATGTCCGAAACCAAAAATATTTTAGTAAGCGGCGTAGGTAAATCTTATGATGAAGTGGCAAACACAAAGCTTCAGAAAGGAGACTTTATCACTGACAACGATGGGTACGTGGCGGTTATCGGGTACAAGGTTGCAAACGAGAAATTCGACAGGAACATCTCGGCTCGGAATTCCATAAACATAACCTTCAGAGTCGGAGAAGACGAAAAAGTTACAAAGACCTTTAAAGTTAAAGCAATAATTCAGAACCCGGAAAACACTGTTATCCAGGCATATGACGATAACGAAGCCGTTATTATCCCGATAGATATCATGAACGAGATTCTTGGTGAAAAAGATTATGGCGGGGTTTTTGCAATGGCTGATGACCCTGCAATGGTTAAGGAGACAGCGGATGAAGTTGACAAGCGCCTTGCCCGAAATTTCGGTATTTCCGAAAGGGAATTTGAAGATAAAGATTCGCGACCTTATTATCTCCTAAATCAGGCAGAGGTACTTGAACAAACGGACATGATGGCAGCAGCCCTGAGTTCTTTCCTGACAGCCGTTGCGCTAATCTCGCTGCTAGTTGGCTCTATAGGGATCATGAATATCATGCTCGTAAGCGTAACTGAAAGGACAAGAGAGATAGGAGTGCTCAAATCCCTTGGATTTACAGGCTTTGACATTCTTTTCCTTTTCATGGTAGAATCGATTCTGCTAGGAGTTTTCGGAGGACTCCTTGGTAGTACGGTAGGAATAGCAGGCGCATACAGCGTTGAAACCCTCCTCAAACTGCCTGTCGTCTTTCCGTTCAGCCTCATTGCAGCCGGGTTCTTCGTGGCTGTTTCCGTAGGCTTTGTCTCAGGTGTCTACCCTGCAAGAAAAGCCGCAAAAATGAAGCCTATAGACTCACTAAGGCACGAGTAAAGTTCAATAAAAATTGAAATGAGTAATTTAATTTAATTTAATTTAA
>DUGT01000154.1:9368-11686 GCA_013331275.1 Methanosarcina sp.
TAATTTAATTTAATTTAATTTAAGAATCCTTAACGGATTTTTATTCAGCAGTTTACTTAATTCCTATTTACCCGATTATTTTTCTGTCTTTATTTTTGACTTCGCCGATGCCTGAAACCTGCATGTTGAACTCTTGCGGGTTCCCTCCATAGAATACATTTCCACTTCCGTTTATATTAGTGTCAAGTTTCCGGTCCACGTAAACGTTTGCATTTCCCGAACCCCTGATACTTACTCTGGTCACCTCGGTCCTGAGTTCAGGGGCCTCAACATTTCCCGAACCTCCGATATCTATTTCGTGTGAAGAGGCATTGCCTTTCAGGAGGACATTCCCAGAACCGGAAATCAGGCTCTTCAGAGAGCTGGTATTTGTCTCCAGTTCGATATCACCTGAACCTGTGATTGCGAGATCCAGGTTTTCGGAATCAATCGGCGTAGTTCCTGTAATCTCCCCCGAGCCACTGAGGGAAAGACTCCGGACTTCTTCCATCCCTGCATAGATCTTAATAGTTTTCTGGGGGCAGATGCGTTCTTTCGCACGGATTACCAGAACTCCGTTTTTCACGTTGGTCTCTAGAAGAGGCAGGATGTTATCTTCTGCTTCGATTCTAAGGCTGCTGTTCCCTTGCTCTATAAATACATTTCCTGAAATACGTGAATCCAAGCTGTGAAAAGGTTCAATACTGCGGGTTATAGTTTCCACATTTCCTGAGCCACGTTCGCACTCATATTCCGCACATCCGCTTTCAGCCATCACCGCAGCCAGCAACAGGATTCCCAGAAGAAAAACAGAAATGCCTGCATGCTTTGTTAAGTTCACTTTTCCTTTCATTTTCCCAATCGATATTTTTTTCCATCTTACTTTTCCTGCCCTCTCAAGCCATTTTTTCATTCCCTTCTCATTTCCGGTCATATCTCTATCTCCATCATATCTTTGTCCCTTTTCCTTTGATATCGTTCCTTTCAGGCACCCTCATATCCTGATAGAAGTGAGGAGCAGAGTCACGGAGGAATACTCATAGTATGTTTACTTCGAGGCTTTTATTCTAGCTCATTTTGTCTCCGGGTTTTAAAGAGCGGCATAAAAACTGATGCCTTACCCCGAAGTTTTTAACTGAATAACAGTAATAGGACCCTCTTAGATTCGCTACCAAACTGGAACTTATTCCTCCTTTTTTCAGACAATTAACTAAGGTATTAGTTTCTCCAAAAAAATTACTTTTTCTTTTCAGGTTAAAATCCAATTAACCATCCTAAAAATCGCAGATTTTATTGAGAAGTACTTATAGCCCTCTTTTGGCTATGTATTATGAAGGCTCCGCTTATACCACTAAACGAAGACTTAAACGAAGATTTCAAATAAAAATTGTTATCCAAAATATTAAACTTTTTGGGATGAGATCTTGCAGGCAAATACTTACAAGGAGCTCTGTCCAAAATACTGTTCTTTAGCTGTACTTTTACTGGCATAACTGTAAGTTACGTCATTACAGAAAGAAAGGAATTACAAGCCTTCTCTGAATGAAGAAGTCAAGAGAGAGTTAAAACTATATTTTTTAAGGGATTTTAAGGGATTTTAAGGGCATATAGCCTTAAATAGGCCAGATTAAAAGTATTGAGCATTCAAATCGGATTTTAATGGAAAAGGAGCTCGAAAATTATGAAGACCAGGATAAAAAGTCCAAAACCCATCTGGATGAGTACTTTCCCACGCTCAATGGGCTCTTTTTTGGCTTTAACCGCTCCGTAGCAGATTTGCCCCAATCCGATTCCGAAGGGAAAAACCAGCGGCTACAAGTAGATCCGGCTTTGCAGGTTTCCTGTTAAGTACTGATAAAAGAGAACGAAGCCGAGCATATTAAGAGTCCAGCTTAAAGAAGCAAGCCATTCTCCGAGTTTACTGTCGGATTCCATAGCTGTGGCGAAGAAAAACATCCCCATTACTAGAAGATAAAAAGGTAGAGTAAACTTTCTAGGGTTAACTTGTTTAAAAACGATAACTGCAAAGGCTGCCGCAAGCAGTATAAAGATAAGTGCAGCGATTATTATACTGTGGTCTTTTCTCCCTGTCAGATCCTTTCCCATGCTGCCCCAAACTAACAGGTTTTATTCCTGAAACATTATTTATACCAATTATTATATAATTCTTTATAATTATAGTTTTTATTTCATGATTTTACTCTATAGTACGTAATTTTATTATTTATTATCCGTGCACAATTATATGCATAGGGGGTTTGCAACTGGCACAGAAAATGGTTGAAAAATCTGAAGATGAATGGAAAAAAGTACTTACGCCTGAACAGTATCATGTCCTG
>DUGT01000142.1:0-3772 GCA_013331275.1 Methanosarcina sp.
TTTTCGGTAAAAACATCACTAGAGAACGCAGCATAACATATATAGTTTGTGTCGGGACAGTAAGATATCTGGCTCCTTTTAGATTGAAATGTTTCAGTGATGCGTGTTTTCCATAAGCACATACTTCAGTAATGCACTTTTCCATAATCATATGTTCAAATTTATGAGGCAGAGTTCCAGGAGATCAAAACTATTCTCGCCCCTCCAGGATTTATCTGCCTGTTAACGGACTCGATATGTGCATCACGAAGAGCTCGGGCTTCCGTAAGATCTTCAGCTTCAAGAATGGAATAAACCGTTTCGTTAATCTCACCTGAGAACTCAGCTTCAAGTTCGGATCGAATTTCACTTTTTATATATTCTGTCATCAGGTCTTCAAGTGAAGAGAGGTTGGTTGTTGATGCATTTTCAGGAAAAGCACTTGAATTGTCTGGAAGTCCGGTTTTAATTAAATCTGAAAAATATGCCGTAAAAATCTCTTCGCCGGAGCTTTCCTTTAAAGGATTTTCAGAGATTCCATATAGAAGCGTCTGAAAAGATTCCTCATTTTCCTCCCCGAAACCTGATCCGAAATAATCCGATGGGAAGAGCAGCCCGGTAACTACCTGTGCACCTTCCAGGGCTGCTGTGTCAAGCGAAGCATTAAAAGCCTGGAAGAGTATCTTGCTGGCTTCTTCATCTGAGGAGTTCAGGGAAGTTTCAAGCACAGAGTCATTAACAGAGTCAAGTAGTGCAGCTTTTGAAGGAGCACTGTCGTAAAGAGGCATGGAAAGCTTTGTACTTTGCCGGATTGCATTTGCAGGAGGTTCTTCCCCAATAATAAGCTCGCTTTGTGCAGGAAAAACTTCCACTGGATGCCAGTAAGCCTCAAACCTGTAGGAGAACCTTCCTGCAATTTTTTGATTTAGATATGCTGAGATAGCTTCTGCATTCCGGGAGGAATAATCTGCAGTAAGAGGGTTAAGGAAAACTGAAGAACCATTACTTGTGATAGCAAGAGAAATGGCAAGATATTCCGCAACCAGGTCAGCAAAAGTCCTGTGTTTCTGTTCTTTTCCAAAGAGGGTATGAGAAGAATTTTCCACAACCGAATTTTCAGATACTGATATATTAAGAGCTTCAAGAGGAGAAATCTCATATTCGAAATCTTCAAGTTTACAGGAAACCAATGACTCAAGCAGATAAACATCAAGTTCCGAAGAAGTGACATATCCAGCCGCATAGTATTGTTTTTCTGTTTGCATGGAAGGCATTAGCAGGATACCTGCAAGTGAAATCAGAACAAGTAAGAAAAGGGCATCAAAAACTGTGAAATAACCTGAGCATTCTGCAATCAACTTACATTTTTCCCTTTGGGATTTCCAGAGAATTTCAGGAACTATTGGATATCTTACCTTATCTTGTCCTTCTGGTCTTGGTTTCCTGCTCCTTTTTATGGGCTCTCCTGTTTTCTTACTTTTCATACAATCTCTCTCATTTTCGTGCCATATTTCTCATTTTCAGACTCATTCCAATTTCCTTTGAGCTTCTCTAACTTTCTTTAAGCTTCTCTAACTTTCCTTACAATTTCCGAACTTCCATTCGGGCTTTCTAACTTCCATTCGGGCTTTCTAACTTCTATCAATTTTTTCTAACTTCCATCATGGTTTTCTAATTTTCATTCAGCTTTTCTTACTTACTGACTCTCTTTTTCAGTTCCATTCTGTTTTATATATCACGACAGTGAGCATCCCAGAGATAGATTCTGCAGGATTCAGTTCTATAATAACGGGTACAGAAGCTGCAACTTTTTCCAGGTCGTCAGCAAAGGCTTCAGGATCGGTATTGTCCGGTGTGATTCTCCAGTGCCACTGACCGTCTCCTGTCTGGACTTCAACCAGGAACCGATAATTCCCTGAGTAAGCTGCAAAAAGCCTTGTTCTTTCACTAACTCCGTCAGGACCCGAAAGTATGTCAAGTGAAGCTGCCGAAATCAAGCCTGAACTTTCCGCTTCCAGAGCAAGGGCATCTGCCAGGTTTTCGGCAAGAAGAGATGCGGTTTCGTAATTTTCAAGAGCAAAAGAACGGTCTTCGTATCCAAGATAGGTCTGTGACATCAGGGCTGCGAAAACCATAAAACCTATTACTGCAAGGGCTACGGAGAGTAAGTCAGTATGGGGTTCAAGTACTCCGCGATCGTCCCTGAACATTAACGTACAAGTTTTCTTTACGGATTTTAAGGCATCTTTGAGCCAAATTGTGGCTGTGAGTCTCTTTTTGAGCAGAACTTTGAGTAGATTACTGATAAACATAATATTACTAATAAACAAAGAATTACTGATAAACAAAAAATTACTGATAAACAAGGACGCAGCCAAAAGCAGAGATCCCCTCCTCATCTTTCACATAAATTAATTCTTTCTTTAATGAGATATTTTCACTCGGGTTCAGGATTGCTTCTTCGGTCCCCAATGCCTGAAGGAAAACCTTAATTTCAAAATGGTCGGCTGTAAGAGGAGTTTCCTCGTTACCTGGAGCTCCAAATTCTGCACTGAGTTTTTCATGCAGGATAGATTCGTTAAGAGGCAGAACCCTGAAGGCAAAAGGTTTTACAGCTCTGAAATTACGTTCCCCTAAATCGGCTTCCAGACAGGCATATTCTCCAGAAACTCTTACCTTTATATCCTCCGTAAAAGGTAAATCCCTGAAAATTTCCTGTTCACTAAAACAATAGAAAGACTCGTGAGATTCATCCAGAGCATCCACACGTCCACTCTGGAGTTCACCCTGAAATCCCTGTTGATCTCTGGCCTGATAATTGTCTGATTCTACATCTCTTGGTCCTGAATCACCTAAAATGTAACTATCTGATTCTGAATTGGCTGATCCGTAACTACTTGATTCTAAATTGCCTGAACCTACTTCATCTACTGCGTTTTTAAAGTCCAGAACCAGAAAATCAAGTTTTTCTCTTGTTTCGAGTTCCTTAAATCCAGCAATCAGATTACAAAGCGCTGCAAAAAAGATAACACTTGCAAGAATAAGTGCCGATTTTGATATTAGAAAATCGGCCCATGCAAGGTCATCGCGAGCAAAATCCCTCACAGCAATCTTCTCCTGAGTATCAGATTTTATTTAGAGTTAGATTTTATCTAGAGTTTTGTTCTCGGAAATAAGTACGAATAGCCTTCCTGACTTTGGTTCGAGCTTTGTTGAGAGCAGGAGCCTGTGTCTTCCTGAACCAAGGAATACAGGCCCATTAATTTCAGGATTTGAGAAAGAAGCATCAGAATAATAGAAAGTGCTTTTCTCTCCTGTATAAACACAGTAATCATTCGCATCCTCAGGCCATTTGTCTTGCCTACCAGGAAGAGCCCCAAAATCCGCACTTACGCCTTCAGACAGCTTGAGCTCCAGGGAAACTTCACTTCCTTCTCCACGTATGGAAAGTTGTTCGGCAGCAGCCGTAAGTCTTGAAATTTCATCCATAGCTGCTTTTTCCTTTGCTTCTCCCAAAAAATCATAAAGGTAAACGAAGGAGAGGAGTAAAATCACAGCAAAGAGGATACTTGAGACCGTAAACCTGAAGGGAAGGGAAATAACTGCGGATTCGTCAACTTCAAGAGAATTGACTAGGCCTTGAGCTTTGTTAGCTGCAACCTTTCTTAAAAAGAAAGGTTGACCAAAGAAGTCCATTATAGATTTAACTGCCGTAAACTGTCCCCCAACCTTTCTTAGAAAGAAAGCTTGACCAAAGAATTTTGTGCTATGTATCTTAGCTGTAAGCCAACCT
>DUGT01000142.1:3982-5787 GCA_013331275.1 Methanosarcina sp.
AGAAAGGTTGATCAAAGAATTTTGTGCGCGTATCTTAGCTGTAAGTTGTGTCTCAAGCCGAAATCCTGGAAATTTAGAATTCCGGAAATAATGAACTTAGTCTAACGGAGTATAAAAAATTTTCTTATGTTGTAGATGCCGTTCAAAAGAGTTTAAATAACATATTGACTATAAATCGGGTTAAATGTCCAGAGTACTTTTGAATATTATTTTTGTGAGTTTACTCATTATCTATCTTAAAAACAGAACTCTTTTCAAGGTTAATTAATGTCATATCAAAAATTTGCAAGAGACGTTGGCTTTATAGGCACGGTTCAAGTGCTTACAAGCTTGGGTAATTTTTTTCTACTTCCAATTATTACAAAAAGCCTTGGAGCATATTATTACGGCATCTGGGCTCAGATCAATATCACTGCGTCCCTCATTACTCCATTTGCACTTATGGGTCTTTCAATGGCTATTGTCAGATTCTTGTCTTCTGAAACAGAGATAAACAAAATAAGGGAAGCTGTCTACTCCATTCTTTTTTTCGTGACTATGTCTGGTCTTTTAGTCTCTTTTTTACTATATATGTTTGCAGAACCTCTTGCGACATTTGGTTTCAAGGATTCTGGAGCAGCTTATTTCATTCAAGCAGGCTCACTTTTGATTCTCTTGAACGTGCTCGAGCCTGTGTCTCTTTATTATTTTAGGGTATTTAAACAGATCCGGAAATTCTCTTACCTTACCCTTTTTGAGGTATTCGGAAAACTACTTTTTACTCTTGTTCTTATTAAAATGGGATACGGGCTTCTTGGTTTGATAGCAGCCACATTAATGGTACAGAGCGTGATTATTTTAATTGCTTTTCTGATCATCGTATCACAGATTGGATTTGTTATCCCTAAATTTATTTATATAAGAGAATACTTACAATTTTCTTTACCACTGACCCCTAATGCTCTTATCAGATGGGTTACAGAATCAAGTGATAGATATTTGGTCACTTTCTTTCTCGGTTTAAAAAGCGTAGGTGTATATTCGGCAGCCTGTTCTATTGGTAGCCTCACACAATTTCTTGTAAGTCCTCTTCAGCTTATTCTTCTTCCAGAACTTACAAAATTATTTGATGAAAATAAAATTGACAAAGTAATAATTTATATGTCCTATTCTTTGCGGTATTTCCTTTTCATTTCCATTCCTGCAGTCTTTGGACTTTCAGCTCTCGCAAAGCCTTTGCTCGGAATATTTACAACTGAAGATTTTATGTCAGGTTGGTTAGTGATTCCTGTTATCGCTTTTTCTGGCCTTATGGCAGGAGTTGTCCAAATTTTTATCAATACACTGTTAATTGTCAAAAAAACAAAAGCACAAACTTATATCAATATTGCTGCGGCAGTTTCGAATGTATTGATCAATCTTCTACTCATACCTTCAATAGGTATTGTCGGAGCTGCTCTTTCAACTCTACTCTCATATTTCTTTATGGCAATTCTCTGCATTCATATGTCTTTAAAATATTTTAAACATGAATTTTATTTCCGTGATATTGCAAAAAGCATTTTGTCTTCATTGACTATGTACCTCTTTATTTCTTACTTCGATATTTCAAATATCAATAAGATTTTTGAGGCGATGGGAATAGGTGTATTAGTCTATCTATTTGGAATGCTTCTGTTGGGAGGGTTCAACGACTTTGAACTTTCTTTAGTAAAGAGATATTTATTTGGAATTAAGAAGAACCTAATCAAAATTATTGGGGTTTAAACAATTTTTAATGCAAAAATCACTAAGAAATTACTAAAAAATCATTAATTAATCACTAA
>DUGT01000142.1:5970-12354 GCA_013331275.1 Methanosarcina sp.
AAACTTATTGACTCAATTAACTATAAACCCCGGGATAAAAATCCATTAATGAAATCTGAACCAGCTGAACATCACCAACTCCATTTTGAGCTACAATTTTAATTAGTTTTTGAGCTACAGTTTCATTAAGCATTATCATCACCATGATCATACGCACATATATGGAGATTTGATGAAAATGAAGAAAAAAAGATTTTATACTCATTTTATCACCTAAATAATACATACTATGTTCAATATTTTTAAATGATGACAACTTGATTTTCTGATCTGGAAATTGATAACTGAACCAAAGAAATAAAATATAATAAGAAGAATTCTGTTTTGTTTGGATATTTATCACAGAAATGGGTGATGAAACGAACAGAAACAACGGTTGAAGCCCAAATCTGTGATAAACAAATTATCTTGGTTAGTCCAGTTTAAAAATCCTTCGGTTAACAAGGCGCTATACGCCTGAAACTTAAATTTGAGTCAAATATTTTAATTTTATTTCATATTAACGATTGTGAATTGGGAAGCAGGGCTATTAAATCTCAAGCTTTTCTGCATACACTCAACCAAAAATTTCAAATTATTGTCTTGACGCGGTTATTTATGAAGAAAAGTAGTGCATTTGAGAGGTCCATGAGTTCTTTATATCTTAGTTTTTGCAGCTGCTTTTCTGGAATCCTGGAACGTGTTTTGTTCTGGCTTATTTGCACTAATTCGAGTGGCAAATTGCAGGGAATGCTCAGAGAAATACATAAGTTTTGACAAAAGGTCTGCACTAGTGTTTCGATGCCAAAAAGGATTCTTTGTTTCCTGAAAAATTCATGATTTCAGGTTCTATTCAAAGTCAAGTTTTATGAGCCTATTTCGGAATCGCAGTACCAGTAAAAAAGATAAATTCTACTTTTTATGGTAAGAATAACATAAAAATTAGATTTTTATATAATTTCTTATATGTTATGCAAAAATGAAAATTAAACTAAAACGTATAAAAGTTGCAGTTCTTGTGTTTTCAGTCAATGAAGAACTAAACAAAAACTCTCAACTAGAGTTTAAATCAGTTCACTCAAATTGAAAGAATAGTCCTGAGGACTATTCATTATTAAATCCATCCAAAGATTTTCTCGAAAAATCCTGCTTCCTTTATTTCTACCGGAGCCTGAAGGATGTCGGTATACTTAATATCACCCTCTGGAGTTTCGTATTTTAATATAGTGTCAATCCCATATTCCTTGGGTACCGCTTCGCTATCTGCTTTAACCTTAATCTTTGCAACAGCTGTACCACCAGGTGCTATATTAGATAGGAATGCTGCACTATCGGTTGTACTTAAAGGATCAGCTGGATTAATTATCGCTTTAACATTTCTTGCTTCTTCCTCGCCCGTGTTTTTAATCGTTATATCGATCATATTCTCCCCACCTGGGGAAAGACTGCCTGTAGTGTTTACGATCTCAAAATCAGCCTGATCATTCACCTTAACCTTTAAGGTCAGATTCTGGTTCATCATTCCATACCAGCGATTTGCATCATATGTCTGAGCAACGGCATTTGCGTCCGATATTTGTACGTTTTTCTGGTAATCATAGGAAAGGTTCAGATAAAGGTTGTATTCTCCAGCCTTTGCTTTCTTATCTATTTTTATGTCAAATTTTGCTGGTGCTATTGAGTTTTCTCCACTTTTTACGGAACCGATTTCCTGACTTACCGATTTGACTTCAATCGGACTGTTCGGATCTGTTGAAAGAGACGCTACTACGTTTGTAGCATCCACTATATTGCTTTCCAGCTTCATTTCGGTCTGGGCAGCATAGATTTCGTCCGCATCATAAGGAGTTTTGTCATTCTTGAAACCTAGTAATTTGCCTTTGTTCATCACATTAATATTCAAAGTAGCCGTTTGATCTCTATCAAATTCATTAGTTCCAATAATATTGGCGTTAAGATCAGGACTGCCCTCTACAGTATAGTAATTTTTTCCAAGATCAAAGCTTTGAGGAACATTATAATTATCCGGGGAATTGGAAGCGCCTTCTGCGCATGATATCATAGTAAGCAATAGAAGAGATATTAAAAAGAATATTACCAACTTTTTCATTTTATGCTTCCCTCCTGAATAGATGGACACCTAAAGTAAAGGTAACAATTGCAAACAAAGAGAGTATTATCAAATCAGTAGATATGGCGTTTAAACCCTGGCCCTTGATCATAATAGCACGCATGGCATCAATTGCATAAGTCAGAGGCAAACAGTAAGCTATATAACGCATCCAGTTAGGAACTGAACTCAAAGGAAAAAATACACCTGTAACAAACATGGATGGCATAGTAACTAGCATGTTTAATTGAAAGAAAGATTCCATATCTTCTACTCGTGAGGACATAACTATCCCCATTCCTACACCACCTAGAGTAAAAATAACAAGCACCAGAGCAATAATGAGCCAGCTACCATTCATATGGAATCCCACAAGAAGATAAGCTGCAAATATCAGGACAACAGCTCTGGCTAATTGTAAGATTAGCTGGTAGATTGTTTTCCCAAGGATTACAGACCTCTTACTTACGGGTGTCATTAACATACGAACAAGTGTGCCGTCTTCTTTTTCCCCTGCAATTGCAGAACCCGTGGTTGCAACGGAACCCATGAATACGGTAAGGGCTATAATACCTGGTGTGAGAAAATCCAGATATTCCAGATTGCCATAGATATTAGGAACGTTTAAAATAACTGATCCTGTTTTTGCGAGCAATTGTTTCATAAAATTTACAATTATGCCACTTGTGGTAGTGTCTGAAGAATCAGTCAGAAGCGTCAAACTCGTGCTTTCATTTTTTGCTATACTATCACTGTAATCATGCGGAATAAGCAGAACGCCCTTATATATCCCAGCATCTATTTTACTCTCAGCTTCCGACTGCGACATATCCTTTGTGTAGGTTACCGAGAACATTGGGTTACCATCATATTTGCCGGAATAGTTCCCAATCTCCTGAACAAGGAAACTTGAGGCTCTGCCTGTATCGTCATTGACTATAAGAATAGGAGCGTTTTTAACCGTCCCACCCATACCATAGCCAAAGAAGACGATCATGATTATGGGGAATAAAAACAAAGGAATTACAAGTGCTTTTTTTCGGGAGAGTATTTTGAATTCTTTTTTCGCTACTATTAACGAATCCCTTAGCTCGGTTCTTATCGTCATTTAATCACGTACCTCTTCTCCTGTAAAGTGTACAAACACTTCCTCCAGATTTGCGCTCCCTGTGCTTTCCTTTAAACTTTCAGGGTTATCAAGAGCTACCATTTTGCCGGAGTCCATTACAGCAACCCTATCACAGAGATTATCCGCCTCCTCCATGTAGTGAGTCGTAAAAACCAGAGTTTTCCCCTCGTCGTTGAATTTTCTAGCAAGTTTCCAGATAACACTTCTTGTTTGGGGATCAAGACCGGTTGAAGGCTCATCCCAGAATAGAATCTGAGGATCATGTAACACTGCGGCGATTACTGACAAGCGCTGCTTCATACCACCAGAAAAGCCTCCTGTATAACGATCAGCGCTAGCTTCGAGCCCTACAAGTTCAAGATAGTAGTCGATTTTTTCTTCCATGACATTTTTTGGAACATTATATAAGTTGCCCATAAGTTCCAGGTTTTCCCTGGCCGTGAGGAGAGGGTAAAGGCTGAGCTTCTGAGGGACTATACCTATTAGTGGTCTTATTTTATCGTCCTGTTTGTCAACGTCAAAGCCTGAAACTTTTATAATGCCGCTTGTAGGCTTTATTAACGTGGTAAGCATGGAAAACGTAGTTGATTTGCCAGCTCCGTTTGGTCCTATCATGCCAAAAATTTCTCCTTTGAATACATCGAAGCTGACATCGTTCACTGCGGTTATTTTCCTTCCTCGTGAATGAAAAACTTTAACAAGATTTTTAACCTCTATAATTGGTTCCATTTACTCACCTGTTTTTCATTTCTCTTCAGCCTTCAGGATACCTTTAGTGAATATATCAATAAACCGTTCAATTTCCTCATCATGTTCACCAAAAAAACTGTCACCAAATACTTCTCTTAGTAAAGATGTATAAACAAAATAACTGACAAAAGTTATTGCTGCAGACCTGGAGTTTGTAGTACGCATTTTTCCGTTTTTAATTTGCAAATCGAAATATTCGCTCAAAGGCTTGATATTCATTTGAAGAAAAGATGATAGAGCCTCAGAAACTTCAGGTCTCCGTCTTCCTTCTTCAAACAACATGAACATAAACATTCGGCGTTTGCTATCCTTCTTTTTATCTCTCATAGCTTTTGCAATATTTTTTCCCAAAATACGAAGCTCTGTCTCAAGGTTTACATCTTTTTCGTTTTGAAACAATTGGAATAAGTCCTCCATTGATGAAAAAACAGTTCGATTGTTAATTAACACCTCTTTTAGCAGGTTTTTTTTTGACTTGAATTTTCGGAACAAAGTTACCTCGGCAACGTTTGCCTCTTCCGCAATCCTTCGGGTAGTCGCACCCGTAAATCCTTCACTAGCGAATACTCTCAAAGCTGCGTCTAAGATTCTTTGTTCTGTATCATCCATGTAAGTAAGTAATTACTTACTTACATTTAAGTATACTGTTATATATACTAAATAAAAATTTGTGGAAGTACTCAAGATAGAATAGAAGATGTTAATAGACTAAATGCTCAAAAAATATCCTCTTTCAAGGATTCACGTGCGTTTCAATTTTTTTATACTATCTTCTGGACAGTTGAAGGTTAATGTTATTGAGTTTTTATTTTAGCCGCATAAGTCACGAGTATAAAGTTCAGGCTCTGTAAAAATCCTCTAATCAATCACTAAAATCTAACTTTGTACCTTTAGTTATAATTATTTGGAAATTCATAAGCCAGAGGATTTCCACAAAAGCCCGGATATGCCATGTGAATCTCCTTACAGGTAATGAGGATAATTAGTTAACCATTTTTCAGAATCAATTACAACTGGGTATCCCGCATTTACCCATGCTGTGAGACCGTCTTGAATATTATATACTCTCTTGTAACCGGCATCAGCTATCATTTGACTTGCAATGCTGCCTCGTTTTCCGGTATAGCAGTAAACAACAATTTTTGTGTTTTTGTTTTTTGGCAGTTCATTAATTCGATTGGGCAGTAACTGGTCGTCGGACAAATTAACAGGATCATGTGCAGGCACGTTTTTTAATGGTATTAATGTCGCTCCTTCAATGTGAGAATAGTTATATTCTGCAGGCGTACGGATGTCCAAAAGGAATACATTTTTATTTTCCAGTATGTCTTTAGCTTGGCAAGCTGTAATATTTCTATAATCTGGGACAGTACAGTCAGTCTTAGGTGCTGCTCCTGCAATGCTCGGAGCAATTATGAGAAGTGAAATCAGAATTGCAACAAGATACGATATATGTTGTTTATTCAAGCCTATTCCTCCACTAATACAATTTTTATATTCTCTTTAACTTCATGGAAAATATAAGGCCTTAAAGATTTTTGAAATAAACGTTGTGTAAAGTTTCGTTTTGAAATACCAACAAATAATTCTCCCTTAAAAACACTTTCCGTTTTCATATAAAGCCTAATTAAAGCCTAATCCCATTTAAAAGAATTTTAAAACTCACTATATGTGACGAGTGATAGCCTTTCGTAAACGTTTTTGAAACCTTCTATTACCTAAGTAAACGAAGATTATAACTGGAAATTACGTCATAGATATTAAATGATCTGGTTTACTATCCAGCGAGTAAAAACTTACATAGTACGATATTGCCCTTTGAAAGATCAGTTTTGTACAAGTCCCAAACTTTAAAGTTTTATAGGCTTTAATAAAATTTTAATTTCAGTCAACACTATAAAATTATTATTATAAAGTTTTAAGATGTTTTAAAAAGAAAAATAAGGTTTCAGTTTTGTAAAAAATACTCTTGGATCCAGGAAAGTAACGAGCTGTTTTTTTCTTTTTCATCCTCTGCCATTAAACTATCAACCTTTCCTTCTTCGTTAGACATATAATAGGATTCTGCAATCAATCTTTTCAGCTCTGGTGTTTCTTCAGTGAAATTTGTTAGGCCCGTGATTCCGTAATAAACTATGAAATAATCTTCTCGAGTTTCAAGGAAAGGTCTCTCATACACTAGAAAATATCCCGAAGTCTCAGGGCTTTCATATCCAGTTGCATTAAACGAGTGAGAACCAATAATTGGACCCCAGGAATTATTAGCTTCATCTCTCTTAATCTTCTCTTGAAGCTCTGTACTAATATTTAGTTTCTGCTGGAAAACACTACCATTTTCGTTTAGACATCGATAAAGGGTATCTTCCCCTTTTAAAAATTCAGATTCATCGTCAAAGTACCAGACATTTATAAATTT
>DUGT01000142.1:12436-12806 GCA_013331275.1 Methanosarcina sp.
AAGTACCAGACATTTATAAATTTACCTTCAGAGTACTTTCCTAAATTACAGTAAGGGGAAATTTGCGGAAAGAATGAAGTACAGCTCTGCACATTTCCTCGCCAGGCTCCAGGTATGTACCATTTAGGCATTGACTCTGAACGGGGCAGCCCTGACCCGATTAAAAGAGTATCGAGAATAAACCATATTCCAACAAGAGCGACTATTAAGAATACCAGAAAAGCTATCTTTTTATTTATTTTCTTGTAGAATATCTGCCTGCTCCAATTCAATGAAATATAGGTGATTAAAGTCTAATCTGGATAATTATCATAAAAATTTATCTCTTTTATATAAAAAATTTACTTCTGTACTCTGTGCGGAAAAGAAT
>DUGT01000152.1:0-1260 GCA_013331275.1 Methanosarcina sp.
AATTCAGGTTAAGAATTCAGGTTTTGTCCTGAATTCGGAAAAATAAAATTAAAAAGCCGCGTTGATCATGACAAGTTTCAGGGAATTTGCAGAAACCTGCCAGGCAATTGAAAAAATCTCGAGTACAATTGATACTACAAGTAGGGTTGCTGACCTTCTTAGAATGGTTGATATCGAAGAGCTTCCCATTGCAACCCATTTTATTATGAGTGAGGTTTTTCCTGCCTGGAGTGGAGAGCAATTGGGAATTGGTACGAGTCTGCTGTATGTTTCCCTTTCCAGGGCCTCCGGAATGCCAGTAAAAAGTATAGAATCTCTTATTCGGACTACTGGGGATATCGGAGACACAGCTCTTCTTATCCTTAAGGAAAAAAGGAAAAACCAGGTTACTTTTTCTTCTTTCTTCGAAGAGCATCCCGAGCTCTCAATAACCGAAGTCTATAATCGTTTTAAAATCGCTTCAGAAGCCTCAGGGAAAGGCTCACAGGACATTAAGATAAAGAACCTTCAGTTCCTCTTTAATTCTTCGACCCCAAGGGAAGCAAAGTATATTTCCAGGCTTGCGCTTGAGGAACTTCGTATAGGCGTCGGAGAAGGTGTTGTAAGAGACGCTATTGCAAAAGCTTTTTCCGTGCCTGCTGATGTGGTTGAGCATGCCTTTATGGTTACGAATGACCTTGGGATAGTCGCTGCAACTGCCAAGGAAGGAGGGGTGGAAGCCCTGGAACACCTGGGAATTGAAATTAACCGCCCGATCAAGATGATGCTCTCACAGATCAGTCCTGATATAGTTGCCGATATAAAAGAAATGAAGGAGGCCGCAATCGAATGGAAATTCGATGGTGCAAGAGTCCAGGTCCATAAGGCCGGAAATTCGGTTACGCTTTTCTCACGGAAGCTTGAAAATGTAACAAATTCCCTCCCTGATCTTGTAGAGATAATCCGCAAACATATAAAGGCCGAATCCGCAATCCTTGACGGAGAAGCCGTTGCAGTGGACGAGAATGGTAAGCCCAGGGCATTCCAGGAAATCCTTAAACGTTTCCGGCGCAAGTACGACGTGGAGGAAAAAGCCCTTGGCATCCCTATTCAACTCAACCTTTTTGACATAATGTACTTAAACGGAAAAACGCTAATTGACCTGCCTCTGATCGAGCGGCGAAAAGCGCTTGAGTCCTGCGTGGAAAGTTCAAGTGAGGATTCAAAATCCATTTGCGTGGACAAACAGGTGATCACCGGAGACCTGGAGCTTATAGAGAA
>DUGT01000152.1:1455-3732 GCA_013331275.1 Methanosarcina sp.
AAGAAAAAGCCTCTTATGGAAACCCTTGACCTTGTAGTTGTTGGGGCGGAATGGGGCTTTGGCAGGCGTGCAAATCTCATAGGTTCCTACACGGTTGCCTGTTATGACCCGGAAACCCTGCGTTATCTTCAGGTCGGCAAAGTGGGTACGGGCCTGACCGATGACCAGCTAAAGGAGCTCACAGAGATGCTTTCCGGACTCATGGAAGGCGGAGAAGCTGGTGGAGTCTTTGCAATCCGGCCGAAGATAGTTCTGGAAATTGCCTTTGAGGAAATCCAGAAGAGCCCCAATTATGATTCGGGCTTCGCGTTACGTTTTCCACGCTTTATCCGCATCCGGGACGATAAAGACCCCGAGGAAGCCGATACAATACAGCGGATTGGAAAGGTATATAGCCAGCAGTTAAAAAGGCTTTAAAAGGTGGTGACTGCCGTCTTCTTTTTGCGGCAATCCATTACTTTTTAAATATTCTTTTTAGAATGGTTTAAAACTCTTGTCTTCCCTGCCTGGTAAGTATTATTTTAGTTAGAGACAAGAAAATTATTTGTCAATGTTTGTTTTCCATCTTTTCCTTAATCTACAGTGTTACGACAGGAATTACACCTTATATTCTTACTCTGTTGAGCATAAACATAATTCATATACATTCAGGATGAACTACAGGATTTTAATCTTCTGCATCAAAATTATGGGGAAAATTATGGGAAACTTCATACTGAACAATGCTATCATGTGGTCAATCAAAACCATCTGCAGTGTCTGTGTCATTAGAGTGAGTCATTAATCAAATCTAAAAATAGTACGATTTCCTGTTTGGAAAAAAGAAGAGAGACTCCCAGGCTTACGGTTTTCAGTAATCCTCAACGGCCTAATTAATCGGCAGAATAATGACGTATCCAATAATACTCACTATTCAGTTTTATATATTCAGTCTCGTTATCATACATAATATTAGCAAATTCTGTCATATTTCCGTCATCGTTATCGAAAGGGAGCTTAATTTCTTTTCCCGGATTTTTTACTGCTTCTTGGACATAGGGATATTTCTCGATATCTGCTAAACTGAACTCTACATATTTCTCTGGCGGGTTCTCAAGTTTATCTGCGCGAACATACATACCTGCTCCAGGCTGATAAATCACTAAAAAGAAAACCAGAAATAGTGCAAGGATTCCAAAAGAAATAATCATTAGAGCTGTTGTCGTTGATTTCATACATTACTCTCCAAGCATCCCTATTATGAAAATTAAACTGTTATTACTCTTATACGCATTGAAGAGTCGGAATTATTTGTTTTATCTATATCTATCACTACAGAACTCCAGGCATGTGGCAGTGTTCTGCAGGTGTCCGTAGTTTCGCCATCTAAAATAACTTTAAACTCATATTCCCCCTCTGCAAAATATGTATATTTTCCTTTAGACCATGGCATTGACCATCTCAGCAATAGCCATAATGATTTCGGCTGAGCGATGTGCTCGTCAGGAGCTAGTTCATAAGTTCCTTTGAATATAGATTCATTATGTGAATCAAATACTTCAACTGTTACCTCATGATTCTGGAGATCATTATTATCTATATAAAATAAAGGTTCAGGAGATCCAACTAACAAATATGGGAAAACGACGAAATAATTCAGCAAAATAAGTATTAGAATTCCTAAAAAGATTAAGATCTTTTGATAGTTTCTAATGTTTATACCTCCATCAAACACAAAACAAAATTATTATTATAAACAAAAATAAAAAATGGAGGAAGTTTTATCCTTCCTTTTTAGCTCCATATACCATTATCTACAACGCCGCTGCACGAACTACACCATATGTTTGTACCATCATAAGCCCACTGATAATTCATTATACATTCGGCAGGATGTTCATATTTGAACCAACCTCCTTCATCGGCATCAAAATTATGGGAAACTTCATGCTGAACAATGCTGTCATGAGGCCAATCAAAACCATCTGCAGTGTATGTGTCGTCAGGATGAGTCATTGATCAAATCTATATAGTATGATTTCCTTGTTTGGGAAAAAGAAGAGAGACTCCCAGGCTTACGGTTTTCAGTAATCCTCAACGGCCTGGTTAGTCAGCGGATTCATAATGCATATCATAATACTCATTATTAATTTTTATATAATTAGTTCCGTTATCATACATAATATTAGCAAACTCTGTCATATTTCCGTCGTCATTATCGAAAGGGAGCTTAATTTCTGTTCCTGGGTTTTTTACTGCTTCTTGAACATAGGGGTATTTCTCGATATCTGCTAAACT
>DUGT01000138.1:0-5331 GCA_013331275.1 Methanosarcina sp.
TCGAAAAAACCGATGAAAGAGGAGTCCTTGATGAGCTTATCGATTATCTTGACTTAAAAAGTGTAATCGACAGGAAAATTTCGGAATTGAGTGGCGGAGAGCTTCAGCGTGTGGCAATAGCAGCATGTGCGGCAAAGGATGCTCAGTTCTACTTCTTTGATGAAATTAGTCCCTACCTTGACATCTACCAGAGGATTAACGTCGCCCGCCTTATCCAGAATATCTCAAAGGATAGGGCTGTGCTCGTAGTAGAGCATGACCTTGCGATCCTGGACATGCTCACTGACGTCATTCACATTGCTTACGGAGAACCTGCAGCTTTCGGTGTGGTCACTCTTCCAAAGAGCGTACGTGTTGGGATCAACCAGTATCTCAAAGGCTATCTCCCTGAAGAAAATATAAGAATACGACCTGAAGCCATCAAGTTTGAAGTCCATCCTCCAAGGGAAGACTACCAGTTAAGGTCTATGGTTAACTTTAATGGTTTTTCAAAGAAATTTGGAGACGGCTTCTCCCTCAAAGCTACAGGTGGGAGTCTTCGTGAAGGCGAGGTGCTGGGAGTAGTGGGCCCTAATGGGATAGGAAAGTCAACCTTCGTAAAAGTGCTTGCAGGGGAAATCAAACCTGATGAGGGCGATCCAGGTATAGATGTAAAAATCTCTTACAAGCCTCAGTATATTAAAGCCGATATCCCTGTGCGCGTACAGGACTTCCTGCGTGGGATCTCTAAACACTTTGGTACCAGCTACTACGAGGTAGAAATTTCAAACCCACTCCAGCTTGATAAAATCTATGACAGCCTGCTTACGGATCTAAGTGGCGGAGAACTGCAAAGAGTTGCGATTGCAGCCTGCCTTACTCAGGAAGCCGACCTCTATATTCTGGACGAACCCAGCGCACATCTGGACGTGGAACAGCGTTCTATGGTCACGAAAGTCCTCAACCGCTTTGCCGAAAACAACAAAAAGACAGCTCTTGTTGTAGACCATGATATCTACATGATAGATATGTTGAGTCAAAGACTTATGGTTTTTGAAGGCAAACCTTCTGTATACGGTGAGGCGCATGGTCCGTTTAGCATGGAAAACGGTATGAACAGATTCCTGAAAAACCTGGGCATAACCTTCCGAAGAGATGAGGAAACAAGGCGTCCACGTGTGAATAATTTGGGCTCACGGCTTGACAGGGAACAAAAAGACAGTGGAAATTACTATTACTCAGCAGGTGATTAAACTCGCATTGGTTACTTTAATAAGTGATGCTGAATAAGGTATATTCAAAAGATCTTAAAAATTGGAAAAATGTCAAAAATCAGGTTCATTTAATAGGGAATCAGGTTTTTTGCAGAACCTTCTGAAGAGGTTTCTGCATATACTACCTTTTTCGATACTGGCATTCAATTCCAAAATAGTTTTTTATCTAATGTGTGAGTTTCTGATTTTCAATGAAGATAGAAAGTCTCGATCTGCCCGATGAAGTAAAACGGTTTTATCTCGATTCCGGAATTCTGGAACTTTATCCCCCTCAGGCCGAAGCAGTGGAAAAAGGGCTGCTTGAAGGAAGAAACCTGCTTGCTGCAATCCCAACGGCTTCAGGGAAAACACTTCTTGCCGAACTTGCAATGTTGAAGTCCATCTTAGCAGGAGGAAAGGCACTCTATATCGTGCCTCTCAGAGCTCTTGCTTCCGAGAAATTCAAGCGGTTTAGGGAGTTTTCGGAACTTGGAATTCGGGTCGGGATATCTACAGGGGACTATGACTTGCGGGATGAAGGACTCGGAGTAAATGACATTATTGTGGCAACCTCCGAGAAAACCGATTCACTGCTAAGAAACGAAACCGCTTGGATGCAGGAAATTTCGGTTGTTGTGGCAGATGAGGTGCACCTCATAGATTCACCGGATAGGGGTCCAACGCTTGAGGTCACTCTTGCAAAGCTTCGGAAAATGAATCCTTCCTGCCAGATTCTGGCGCTGTCTGCAACTGTCGGGAATGCCGATGAACTTGCAGCCTGGTTGGAAGCCGAGCTTGTAGTCAGTGAATGGAGACCTACCGAGCTCCTCGAAGGGGTATTCTTTAATGGGACTTTCTACTGCGAAGACAGGGAAAAACGTATTGAGCAGTCCACAAAGGATGAAGCCGTGAACCTTGTGCTGGATACTCTCAAAAAAGATGGTCAGTGCCTGGTTTTCGAAAGCAGTAGAAAAAATTGTATGGCTTTTGCAAAAAAGGCGGCTTCAACTGTTAAAAAGACACTTTTAGCAGAAAACAGGAAAATCCTTGCAGAAATCGCAGATGAAATCCTTGAAATCAGTGACACTGATACTTCAACGAGCCTTGCAGCCTGTGTCCGTTCGGGGACAGCTTTTCATCATGCGGGTCTTACCACGCCTTTAAGGGAAATTGTAGAGGATGGTTTCAGGGCTGGAAAGATCAAGTTAATTTCAAGCACGCCTACTCTAGCAGCCGGACTCAACCTGCCTGCACGACGTGTAATTATACGAAGTTATCGACGTTATTCTTCTGAAGACGGAATGCAGCCTATTCCTGTGCTCGAGTATAAACAGATGGCAGGCAGGGCAGGCAGACCAAGGCTTGATCCATACGGAGAGGCTGTACTTGTTGCGAAATCATATAATGAATTTGTTTTCCTTTTTGAGAACTACATAAAGGCCGAAGCCGAAGATATCTGGTCCAAACTCGGGACCGAAAATGCTCTCAGGACCCATGTGCTCTCTACAATCTCCAATGGTTTTGCGAGGACATATGATGAACTAATTGATTTTCTGGAGGCAACATTTTTCGCTTTCCAGTACTCGAACTTCGGGCTTTCTACGGTTGTGAACGAATGCCTTAACTTTTTACGTCAGGAAGGGATGCTTGAGAAAACCGATGCTCTTATTCCTACAAGCTTCGGAAGACTTGTCTCAAGGCTCTACATCGATCCCCTTTCAGCTGCTCGAATTGCAAAGGGCCTGAAAGAGGCAAAGAGCCTGAGTGAGCTTACCCTACTTCATCTGGTGTGCAGCACACCTGACATGCGCCTTCTATACATGCGGAACCACGATTATCAGGATATCAATGATTATGTAATGGCTCACGCCAGCGAGTTTGTAAAGGTGCCAAATCCTTTCGACGCTACAGAATATGAATGGTTCCTGGGAGAAGTCAAAACTTCTCTCCTTCTGCTTGATTGGATCCATGAAAAGTCTGAAAATGAGATTTGCTTGAAGTTCGGTACCGGAGAAGGTGATATTCATGCAATTGCGGATATTGCGGAATGGATAATGCACGTTACCGCTCAGCTTGCCGGGCTCCTTGACCTGAAAGGTGCAAAAGAAGCCACAGAACTTGAAAAAAGGATTCATTACGGAGCAGCCCCCGAACTTATGGACCTGCTCGATATAAGAGGTATCGGACGCGTGAGAGCAAGAAGACTTTATGAGGCAGGTTTCAGGTCCTCAGCAGAACTTGCAGGAGCTGACCTTGAGAAAGTAGCAGCTCTTCTCGGGCCGAAAATTGCAGACCGGATTTTTAGGCAGATTGAGGGCAGGAGTGCAGTCCCTCAAATCGTTGAGTCTGAACATCCTGAGAAAAGTTCTTCTTCAGGGCAAAAGACAATTAACGATTATTGAATTTGCCTTTTTCATCTCTGATTATATTTTGATACTTTAGGTCTGCTTAACAATTTTATTCTCTGTTGACCGATCCAATAAGGGATAAAATATTAAATGAGGGTAGAGATTTAATGGGATTGGATTATCAGGTTAACTGATTATCTGGTTATCCGGTGTTAAATAACGGGATTGAATTATCAGATTAACTAATTAACTGATTATCGAGTGTTAAATAATGGGATTGAACTATCAATTAACCAGTTATCTGGTTATTCTTTCTCAGATTAACCAATTATCTGGTTATTCTTTCTCAGATCAACCGATTTTGGTTATTCTTTCTCAGATCAACCGATTTTGGTTATTCGGTTGTCAGATTAACCAATTATATATTTATTCAGGTATCATATTACCGACTATTAATTTGTAGTAAAGTCGTTTTATATCGAGTTTGATTAGCACTTATATCAGTTCAGTTTCAACCTGTATAAGGTCCTGTCAGGTTCATTTAGAGATGGTCATGATGTTATTCAAAAAGTTGTCTGATATTTCGGAAGCTGAAATGCAGAAATTGCTCTCCCGGGGGTCCGGGTTAGAGGATGTAGCAAAAATAGTTTCAGCTGTGCTTTCGGATGTGCGTACTAAAGGAGATGCCACGCTCAGGGAATATACGGCTAAATTCGATAAAGTTGAACTTGCAAACTTTGAGGTGAGTGAGGAGGAAATTCAACAGGCTCTTTCCAGCATAAGTCCCGAACTTCTGGATCATCTCAAATCCGCAGCTACAAACATAAGAGCTTTCCATGAGGCTCAGCTTCCGGAAGCTACCTGGTTTATGGAACTCAAACCAGGGATCGTGCTGGGTCAAAAGGCAACACCTCTGGAAAGTGTAGGTGCGTATGCTCCAGGAGGCCGTGCTTCCTATCCTTCAACTGTGCTCATGACTGTAATCCCTGCCAGGGTTGCAGGAGTGGAGCAGGTTATAGTCTGTACACCTCCAAGACCGGACGGCTCCGTGCACCCGCTTACACTTGCTGCCGCAAAGGTTGCTGGAGCGGATAAAGTTTTCAAGCTCGGAGGCGCGCAGGCTATAGGGGCAATGGCTTATGGGACAGAAACGGTTCCGAAAGTGGATAAAATCGTAGGGCCTGGAAATGTTTTTGTCACATCTGCCAAAATGCAGATCAGGGACGTTGCGGAAATCGATTTTCCGGCAGGCCCAAGCGAGGTACTTATTATTGCAGACGAATCGGCAGATGCCGTTATGGCAGCTTCGGACATTATTGCACAGGCCGAACATGATCCAAATTCACTCTCGATACTCATCACAAGTTCGGATACGCTGGCGGAAGCTGTAAACAAAGAGGTTCTGGTTCAGGCAGAACAGACTGCAAGAAGCAGCATTGTAAAGGCTTCTCTTAAGAATGCCGCAATTCTTATTGCAGATTCCCTGGAACAATGTATTGGCTTTAGCAATAAGTTTGCTCCCGAACACCTTGAGATAATGGTATCGGACCCTGACTTCGTACTTGATAGGATTAAAAATGCAGGATCGATTTTTATAGGGAACTATTCTCCTGTTCCTGTTGGGGATTATGCCTCAGGGACAAATCACGTGCTTCCCACATCCGGGTATGCCAGGGTTTATTCTGGTCTGAATATAAATCATTTTATTAAATACTCAAGTATTCAGAGAATCAGCAAGAGTGGGCTTGAAA
>DUGT01000138.1:5618-7566 GCA_013331275.1 Methanosarcina sp.
AGAGTAGTTAGTTCACGGGAGGAAATTCCTACCCTGAACCCGAATGAAAAGGTTATCCACCTTGCTTTCAGACCATCTAACAAGGACGTATTCATGCTTGCAGAAACATGCCCGAAAATTGAAGCTATACAGCTTCCTAAATCTTACAGAAGGACTGTTTCCAAGTCAATTGAAATGTTCCTGGAGATGCAGAAGATAAATCTTCTGGAAGGAGATGTATGGGGACACAGAAAAGACATAAATGAATATTATAATGTCTCTCAGAACGTTCTTGAAAAAATTCAAGAGTTAAAAGCCGACCGATTTACCAATGAGGTTATTGCTGAAAAGCTTTCGAGAGAAAGTAAATTAAATTCGGATATGATCCTTTATATTCTGAGCAAAAGAATTGTGGATTAATCGGTTAATTCTTTCGTTTTCTAAAGCTTTTAAAGTTTGAACCCTTCTTTTCAGGATGGAATTCCGGACTGGAACTTCCATCTAATCTATACTTTTCTCAAATTGTTCTTCTATTTTGTAGTTTGGAGAATCTATAATTCATTTTTGTTTGAAGGCAAATCAAGAACCTATACTGCATCTTATGAACCTTATACTACGTCTTATGAACCTTACTACATCTTATGAACCTATATTGTATCTATCTACTGTATCTATACTGCATCTTACCTATTACTTAGTTTCTCATACCTTGTTTCCATCTCAGCTATTATGGGACTTTTTGTTCTTCTATCGTTTCAGTTTTTACTGAAGTTTCTCTGTACTCTGTACACAATATTAATAACATCTTAACTTGGTTTTTTATTCCAGTCTCTTCCGTATTATTTACCATTCTTATTATATCTATAATAACATAACTATTATATTTATTAAGAACATGGTAATCAATTTATATATGTCTAAGATATGAAAATTCTTTGTTTTCTTATCTCTTTTTTTCCTGCTTCCTATACATACTCATTTTTAAATACTCTCAATTAAACAGGACAAAATAAATGAGTATACACAGAAGATTATTTAAATAAAGTAGTGTAACTTATTTTATTGATTCTTTAATTAAGTTTTGGGTCGGGGGATCTATAATGAAAATAAGAGTCATCAGTTCAAGAAATGAAATTCTGTCACTGAATCCAAATGAAAAAGTCGTTCACTTTGCATTCAGGCCATCAAATAAAGACATTTTCCTGCTTGTTGAGACCTGTCCGAAACTGGAGATAATTCAGCTTCCAAAATCATACAGAAAAACAGTTTCAAGAGCCATAGAGATGTTTCTGGAAATGCAAAAGGTTCAGCTTGTGGAAGGAGATGTATGGGGACATAGAAAAGACATTCATGAGTATTATACTGTTCCTGATTCAATAATCTCAAAAATAAGAAATATGAAAGCTGAGGGTATTTCCGATGAAAAAATTGCAGAGAAAATAGCACATGAAAGCAAACTTAGTCCTGAAATGATTTCTTACGTCCTAAATAAAAAAAATTTGGAATAAGAACTGATCTCTGTCCGTATCCTGCAGGTCTTTTATATATAAATTTAACTATACTTTTTTCCAAAAAGACTTGCTGTAACCCTTTTTAAAAACTGCTTGCCCGCAAGCCTTTTCAAAAAAAGGCTTGAGTGCAAACCTTTTCAAAAAAGGTTTGATCGAAAACCTATGATAACGTTTGAGTTTGAGAAAACTTATCCCCAAACCTATAGCGTGATCATAAGCCTTTTGAAAAAAGGCTTAACTGCAAACATTTTTTGAAAAAGTTTAATCGAAAGCTCCTGATAACGTTTAGATTTGAAAAACTTATCCCCTATCCCTATCGGCGTGATCAACCTGCGCAACGGTTGTGTTTGAACTTGAGAACCTTATTCACTATCCCTATCATCGTGATCAACCTGCGCAACGGTTGCGGATCAACGGTTGCTCTCAAGAGGACTAGCTCAAATTCAGGCTTAAACGAC
>DUGT01000138.1:7873-12576 GCA_013331275.1 Methanosarcina sp.
TTTCCTTACTATTACTTTCCTTAATTATTGCTAACTATTCTTGAGGCCCAACCATTCTGGAGTATTTTGGGTAACTTAATGTTTCATAGAACACTCTTTACTCTACTGGCTATTCTGCACAGATGCAGTTTTCATAGTGTCTTTCTATGTAGCAGTACTATAGCGGTGTAGTTTAATAATTGTCAGGATGCCTTTAAGGCACCCTGCTGAGCCTACCCTTACTTATATTTTTTTCAGTTGTTTCAGACAAGTTCCTTGTTGAAATACTTGTCATAGGAACTCATATCGAAATGCCCGTGTCCGCTGAGGTTGAAAAGTATTGTTTTTTCTTCTCCGGTTTGTTTGCATTTGAGAGCTTCATCGATTGCGCAGCGGATAGCATGGGAAGACTCCGGAGCAGGGACTATACCCTCGGTCCGTGCGAATTGAACCGCAGCATCAAATACCGGGTACTGATCATATGAAACAGCTTCAATAAGCCCTTCAGCACAGAGTTTACTTATAATTGGGGAGGCTCCGTGATAGCGTAGCCCGCCTGCATGGATGGCAGGAGGCACATACTTGTGGTCCAGAGTATACATTTTTAGAAGCGGGGTCATTTCAGCTGTGTCCCCAAAGTCGTATCTGTATTCTCCTTCGGTCAGGGACGGACAGGCCGAGGGTTCGACTGCGATCACTCTCGGACTACGCTTTCCTTCAAGCCTGTCTTTAATAAACTCAAGGGATACTCCTGCAAGGTTACTTCCTCCTCCGCAGCAGCCTATAACTATGTCAGGATAGGTTTCAACCTTCTCAAGCTGTTTCTTGCATTCAGCCCCGATTATTGTCTGATGGAGCATAACATGGTTGAGGACACTTCCCAGGGAGTATTTCGTGCTATCGTGTGCGATTGCATCTTCTACGGCTTCACTGATTGCTATTCCCAGGCTTCCCGGTGTTTCTGGCTGCTCCTCCAGGATCTTTCTCCCGAATTCGGTGTCTTCACTTGGAGAGGGCACAACATTTCCTCCCCAGATTGTCATCATGGATTTCCGATAAGGTTTCTGGTAATAACTGGAACGGACCATATAGACTTTACATTCGAGATCAAAGTAGTTGCAGGCAAGAGACAATGCACTTCCCCACTGCCCTGCACCGGTTTCGGTTGTGATCCTTTCGGTTCCTTCTTTCATGTTATAATAGGCCTGGGCAATTGAGGTATTTGTCTTATGGCTGCCTGCAGGGCTTACCCCTTCGTTTTTATAGTATATTTTTGCAGGGGTTTTGAGAAGCTTTTCCAGCCTGTGAGCCCTGTAAAGGGGGCTGGGTCTCCATAGCCTGTAAATCTCAAGTATCTCATCGGGAATATCAATAAACCTCTCACTGCTCATTTCCTGCTTGATAAGGCTTTTGGGGAAAATAGGTTCAAGAGCTTCAGGACTTATAGGTTCCCAGGTTCTGGGGTCGAGAGGCGGCTCGATAGGAGAAGATAAGTCTGAAAGGACATTATACCATTGCTTAGGCATTTCGTTTTCATCAAGGATAATCTTGGTCTGTTCCATAGGTTTTCTCCGTCATTCGTTTATGCACAGATTCGTACTTCGACGTATATAAGTGTTATTTATTTTACAGTTAAGGTATTTACATTCCATTTATGTACTTCCTTGTGGAGTGAAGTGTTTAAAGGAAAGCTGCTCAGCAAAAATAAGGCATGAAAAAGGATAAACGCCAAAAATAAAAGCTGAAAAAAAGGAAAAGTATTCGAAATAGACTTAAGTAACGAAAACTACCAGATAACAAAAATGAAAAAAAATACTGTTACAGAACAGAAATCAAAAAGTAAAAACGTCAGAACTAAAACTCGATTCCCATAAAATAACTTAATTCTGAGAAAAGTTTGATTTTAAGAATTTCGACGATTTGGAATAACTTGTCAATACCTGAAATTCTTGATTCCTAACCGATTTTTACAGTGTCTTTTCTTCAAGCTCTGCAGCAAGTTTTCTCTTACCGGATTTTACTGTACCTTTTCTGCAAGCTCCACAGCAAGTTTTGCCACTTTAGTGGCACATTTCCCAAGCAGGCGTATCATTGGTTCTTTTCCTAAGCCACCTTTATCATAGATGACTTTGGGCACGCTTCCGTACTTTTTGATCGCTTCAGCTGTACCCCAGTCCATAGTACTGATGTTTTCCGGTTCTTCAGCCCTGTCAAAAGAGGAAATTCCAAGTTTCATTTCTTTACAGGCTGCAAGTAATTCCATGGAGTACTTTACGTTAATTGCTGCTCTTATTTCAGGATTATATCGAAGGGACGCAAGAATAATCCTTGCTACATGTCGACTTGCCCCAAAATCCACACAGCCTACAGGAACTGCCCGTCCTCTATGCCTTACTATTCTGTCTTCAACGGCTGCAATGTCTTCGTAGCTGTCAGCCTCGGGAATAGCCATTCCGATGTTACAGCCTACTTCGGGAATGAGTTTTGAAAAATCAGGGCTGCCTTCAAGAATCGAGACTGCGTCTTTTAATTCTCTTAAAACCAGGTAGCGTTCTTTTTCCTCCAGAGTTGCACCAAGCTGGTTTACAGGACTTATTCCCCTGCCTGCAGGGCGGCTCCTGAGGATTGCCTGTTCAACGAATTTCTTTGCTTTCCTTGCAGCTCCCTCCAGATTCTCTCCTGAGGCTAAGAAGGCAGTCACTGCCGCAGAGTAAGTGCAACCAGTGCCATGTGTTCCTCCTTTAACAAAAGTGCCTGGAACACGGGTAAAAGTCTCAGAATCAGCCTCATAAATCAGGTCCGTAGCATCCAGATGTCCTCCTGTAACAATGACAGCTTCAACGCCCAGGTCCGCAATTTTCCTGGCTGCAACTTTTGCGTCCTCAGGTGTTTTGACAGTCATGCCAGCAAGTGCACCTGCTTCGGATGCGTTTGGTGTCGTAACCTTACAGAAGGGTAGCAGTTCTTCAGCAAGGACAGAGAGAGCTTCTTTTCGTAGCAGGTTCCCTCCTGCTTCAGCAGCTATAACAGGATCTAGCACAAGGGAAAGCTCATATTTCCTGACTTCTTTTGCAACTTCTCTTACGATCTCCGATGAGGCAAGCATACCGCTTTTTGCCCACCTGACTTCCATATCTGTGCAGACCGCTTCAATCTGACTGGCTACGGTTTCAGGAGTGAGGTCAAAGGTTTTCAACACTCCGGTAGTATTCTGTGCTGTAACCGATGTAATAGCGCAGGTCCCGTGCACTCCAAGAGCGGCAAAAGTCTTCAGATCCGCAGCAATCCCGGCTCCTCCTCCTGAGTCCGAGCCTGCAATAGTCAGAACGATTGGAGTTTTCACTTTTAAGGGTTTTTCGGTCATGGATTTCTCTCTTTTCTCATTCGTTTCCTATTATTCCAGGAACTTTTTCTTCTGGCAATGAGTTTAGGCAATAAGTTTAGTTATTTTAACATTGTGCCTTCCAGGAAGATTTTGCAATGTCCTGAGGAAATTCTTTATACAAATCTTCCAGATGGTTTAAGTTCGATAATTTTAATCTATATTTTGTTTTCTCATGGAGGGTTTTTCCTGTCTTAAGAAGTTCTCGTTTATATTGCGCTTTTATCAGGGAGTTCTTGATAGAGATTTCGTTGATATCAGATTTATTCTGCTTAATATCAGGTTTTTTTTTGCTTGATAACAGGTTTTTTTCTGCTTGATAACAGGTTTTTTTTATATGGTAACTTAAAAATGACATATTTCTTCGATACATTTATATAGTGTATTTGCGACTTTGATTCAAATAATCGAATTTAAGACGCGGCGATCAATTTAAATCTGGATTAACTATTTATATTGATATAGATAATGACTTGATTTATAATGTTTTAAGGGGACTGTAAGGATGGCAAACCGACCTCTGGATATTTTGAACAACGCACTGGACACACCTGTAATCGTTAGATTGAAAGGCGCACGCGAGTTTAGAGGCGAATTGAAAGGATACGATATTCACATGAACCTCGTGCTTGACAATGCTGAAGAACTAAGAGAAGGAGAAGTTGTAAGTAAGTTTAGCAGTGTCGTTATTCGCGGTGACAACGTGGTATACGTATCTCCGTAATCTATATCAAGCACTTCATCTATTATCGTTAAATCTCGGTGAGCTCCAGGACTTATTGTTACTGGCCACAGAGACTAAATTCAGATGAACAGAATCGCTTCAGATTATCGAATACTGCTCTAACAAATTAATTTTATCAGGAGATTTAGAATGAGTAAAGGTACGGCATCAATGGGAAAAAGGCAGAAACGCACACATGCTAAATGCAGGCGCTGTGGAAGTGTTTCTTTTAACGTGCATACAAAACAGTGTACTTCATGTGGTTTTGGAAAAACATCTCGTATAAGAACTTACAAGTGGCAGGCAAAGTGCAAGTATTAAACCTGTCTGATCCACTTCCTCTATTTTTTACCTTTATCGGAGGTCAAAATTGAAAGAAGAATGTGGCGTAGCAGGCATAATTCTACCAGGCGACAGGCCACAATCCAATACTGTCGCATTCAAGCTATATTACGCCTTGTATGCCCTCCAGCACAGAGGACAGGAATCCACTGGCATAATGGTATATGATGGTACATCCTCTCATTCCATTAAAGGCATGGGTCTTGTCCCTGATGTGTATAACAAAGATTCTCTGGGGCACTTGATCGGAAATGTAGGAGTAGGGCATGTCCGTTA
>DUGT01000130.1:0-6313 GCA_013331275.1 Methanosarcina sp.
TTTACTTATGTGACTTTGACAAGCGAGTTTCTAATATCAACTTTTTTCTTGACGCATAGAGTCAAACACATTCGCATTTATTACCTGTTCAATGTTTATCTAATTGAGATTTGGAGCTTATCGGTTTTTTAGTTCTATCACGTAAGTCCTATTAATAAACAATTACTTCAGTTGGAAACTTATTTATAAGTTTAAAATAGTATAATCAAATACTTATGTAAAATAATATAACAGAGAGGTTTTTATATGACAAAAAAATCTACAATGAATGACAGTCCAAAAGCCGGTGCGCCCGGTGGAAAAACACAGGCAAAGGCTTCAGCCGATAAGTCTTCAAAGAAGGATGTAAAACCGTCCAAGGCAGGAAAGAAAGAAAAGTAATTGATATAACTCAGCAGCTCATCAGGGAGTAGTTTATTACTTCAGTCGACACCCGAAAATTGGATCGCAGTAAAGTTTTAAATCTACAATATCTTGTAGAAACATAAGAACTTTGATATGTAACAGACATAAATAAGCAGATAAGCTACTACCTGATAACGCCTTAGCTCCTTTTTAAATCAGATTCTTAGGCTGTTTATGCGCAGGCAGCACAGGCAGAGCCATGGTATTGATCAGAATTGGACTCTGAATGTCCTTTGCTCTTTCAATCACAAGTTCCTTTCCTTTCTGAGTAAGAGCAAAAAGTGGAATTGCGGCCGCAACCTGAACAAGAGGATCTGCAAGTTCCCTGATATGTCTGGAAGCACAGCTAATCACGATATCTGAACTTTTAAGAATATCCTGAGCTTCTTCTCTACTTAAGCCCGTGACATGCACGGCAATTATTATCAGGTCAAGTCCTAGTTCGGATTCGAGCTTTCTAAGGCTTTTTGCAGTTTTTGGGTCAGCCACTGTTACTGCAATCTTTCGGTAGCCAAGTTCGGCAGCTTTCCTTACCCCACCTACAGGATTGATGGCTGCATTTGATGGCTCAAATACAGTTCCTCCACGCTCTCCAATTCCTTTAATAACTGCATCTATTGGCTCGGTTTCAATAAGGCCTGACATCCTGCCTCCGATTCCTTGAACTAGCGTCGGATTGTCAGATATAACAGTTCCTGCACCATCGCAGGCGGTTACGGTTGTTTCTAAAAAGCCGCTATTGAGACCGCTCATCATTATTTCTGAAGAGCCAAAGGCAACAACGGTTGTTTCAAACTCAAGCTTGCGCTTTTCCGTAAACATACCTAACTCGGTAATCCGTGACTCCATATTTTTCCGGATTTCGTCCGGAGTCATCTTCTGGACTCCCCGCAACTTGACAAAAAGTGGGCACCATTCGACTTCAGGGGCTCCGACTTCCATGACCTTACCGTCTTTTACGACTACTCTGGCTTTACCCATCATTTCCATAATGTGAGGCATTTGAAACACACCTTCCGGAATCGAAGATTATGTCATTTGATATAGTGTTACTTGATATTCTGATTCTTTCCTTAACTACTCTAACTTTACTATATGCTACCTTCTTACAAACTATCTGATTTATTGTTGACTTGACATCATAAAAACATTACTAATTTTTTGCTTAGGCTGAAACTATAAGTCTGTCAATGAAATCGAATATGAGAGATATGGATAACGATAAAAAAGAAAAACAAAAAGTAAAAGAAGAAAAAAATGTCAAGGAAGGCATTAAATGAACAATAGAAAGATAAAGCAATACTTTTTAGAAAGATAACTGAAAATAAGCTAATGGCTAAAGAGAAAGCATGATTAGATAGAGAAAAGCAACAAAGACACTAAACCAGTTCTTGTAACTGGAAACAAACGTGTAAGACGTAAATCCATCAATATTAAATAAAAAATAGAAAGGGAGGTTTTCCCTTATTACTTTACGGTTACGGTCTTGCAGATAGACTTACAAGAATTCCCTGAGTTGCATACAGTCAAGCAGACTTTATATTTTCCTGCCTTTTTATATGTGTGAGTTGGATTCTTTAAAGTCGATTTGGAGCCATCACCGAAGTTCCAGGACCATTTTGCAGCTCCTGTAGATGCGTCTTTAAATGTAACTTTCTTACCGGATGCGCTGCATGTAAAATTTGGAGCGAGATTTACAGCTTTTACCGTAATGGCTGACTTTTTAGTCTGCTCTACATGACAACTTCCAGTACCATATGCAGTTACTTTTACGTTATAGGTACCAGGATTTTTAAGAGTAAGCGAGCAGTTACAGATATGCTTTACCGTGCAGTGTGTACAGTAAGATCTGCAGGATGCAACTACCTTTCCATTTTTATCCAATACCTGTACTTGAACACTTGTAACGCTGCCTGCCGTATAAGTTGTAAATCCGACTTTAGCTGGTGCTGTTACGGTTGGATTGTTCACTGTAAACTTAACAATTTTTACGTTGCACGCATTACTGGCAGATGAAGCACCTGCGGTGGCGGTACATAACGTCAAAGCCAATAAGGCTAATACAAAGAAAGTTGTTGTTCGTTTCATCAGTTCATATGAATAGACAACATTCATTATATAATTTTAGAAACGGTCTAAATAAATATAACTTTACATAAATAACTTTTAATATGTAATGTCCGGGAAGCAAGATGTTCATAACTCTACAAACTCGAAAATAATATTATTTTGGACGAAAATTGTCCTACTAATAAAGACGATTTTGACTACGTAACCAAAGATTAGTCATATCTGGTATTAATCTGGATAATTCTCTACTTAAGGAGAGATTTCAGTGCTAGTAACGCCATTTATATTCTAGGCCATTTAATACTATTTATCAACCCTAGAAATGAGAGTTCGAAAGATTTTATTTTTGAAAGATCTAAAAGATATATGTTCAAGATGTCATGCTAAACTGAAAACTAGTCAGATGGCAAGATGAAATACGGTACCATTTGCAAATACTGGACAAAACAAGGTATTGTAAGATTCGATTAAATGGTAATTTATACAAGGTATTGTAAGATTCTATTAAATGGTAATTTATGTATGTGGATAATTCCTTACTCCTATCATGCTTTGACTCATCTCAACTTTGTAAAAGCAGTTTCATAAAAATATCCAAAGAAATCTAACAAAACTTTAAAGCTCATTTTTCATAGAGGTATACCATAACTCAAAATTTCTTCTGCAAATCTCAAATTGAGAATGATCAATGAGTTTTTGATCGCTGTAAATAGCTCTGAAATTTTTACTGGTTTAAGGATAAAATTAGTAGCTGTTCCTGAAAAAAGTTAAAATCTATAGAATTTTTATTCTACCCGTTCTAAATAACAAAACTTATTTTACTTGCCTCCAATACCAAAAAAGAATTGGAGGAGTTTATGGATCCAGCCGCTCTTACCCAGCTCGCCCAGCAAGCAACAAATATTCTAGTTCCTGCCTTTTCTGCCCTGTGCATTGCAGGAAAACCTGCAGTTGACAAAGGGAAAGAAGTTCTTGTAGATTTGATTTATGAAAAAGCATTTGAAAAACTCGGTTCTGAAAGTGGGAAAAGAGCACAGGCTTTGCTGGAGAAAATAAGCCCTAAAATGAGTGAATCCCTCGAAAAAGCACTTACAAACGTTTTCAAAAACTCCCAGGACCCAAAAGCAAAAGAAGAACTTCAGCAGAAAATCCTGAACTTGCTTATGGAAAATCCAGGCCTAGTAAAAGAGATTAAGCCTATTGTAATAAATTTCAATGTTAAAAACGTTGACCAGCTTGCATTAGGGAATTACAATAATTTCTTCAATCTCAAAACGCCTTCTGAAAACGAATTCATTAAAATCATTGAGTATCTGGATCAGAAAAGGAAAGAAGCTGCAACCCAGGAAATACTGAACCGTTACAACCCTTCAACCCTTCCGTATTATCCCGAAAAATTAAAGTTATTCGTTACCAAAAACCGTTCAGAAGAGTTAAGGAAAGCACTTACATATCTCGAAAATCACCGAATTTTACTTTTCAGTGGCGTTGGCGGCGTGGGAAAATCCACCCTTGCAAGAGCACTCATAGACCTCAGACCTGTAAACGTACCAGAACCTTTCTGGTTTGATTTTAATCAAAATCAGAGCGCAAAACTTGGAGATATCCTTGAAAAACTGGCCTCCTATCTGAAAGCACCAGAAATCGCATCTTTTAAAGATGAAAGGAGAGAGCCAGGAAAACTTGATGTTGATAAATTAACAGGCGAATTTCAAAGAAGAAGTGAGGCCTGGCTTATTTTTGATGACTTGAGCACTGTTCTTGAAGACCAATATTTTGCAGATGATGGGATCGAACTTCTTTTTTACTCCCTGCGATACAATACTCACAATGCTAAAATTATCGTAACAAGCAGAACTCTTCCTATCTTCGAAAACGGGGAAAGCTTTATCGATGTGATTGAGAACGAGGAAATCGAACATCTCAACGGTTTGAGAACTGATTTTGCAGTATACTATCTTCTTGTCAATGGGCTTAGTGATGTGAAATTAGAAAAACTGATAAAATTGGCAAGAAAAATAGATGGACACCCGCTGGCTTTGAAACTTCTTGTCCAAACTGTTAAAAAATTTGGGGTAGATGATACTCTTGAGGATTTAAACCTCTACGATAAAAACAAGGAGGATACGATTAAAAAAGCAAGAAGATTATTTGATAAGGTGGCAGGAGATGAACATGAGCTACTAAAAAGGATATCTATCTATTGGTATCCTGTGGGGATACTTGGGATTAAAGCGATGTTCACCAAAAAAACGTCTCTAGGTGCAATCGAGAAGCTCATTGATAAATCAATGCTTGAGACTGATAACGAAGGAAGTTACTGGCTACATCCCCTTATAAGAGAATTTGCATACGATGAACTAGAAGATAAAGCCGAAGCCCATGTTCTTGCGTGTAACTACTACCTTGAATTGGCCAGATCAGAAAACATATCTGATGCAGAAAAAATGCAATCACTAGTGTATGCAAGTGACCATGCTGTGGTGTCTGGTAAGCGTACTCTCGCTAAAAATATTATTTCAGATTTTTTCGACTTTGTAGATAATCTATTACCAAAAATTCACTCAGAGGACTGAAATTTAGGAACATTACACTACGTCGCTTAACTCACTTTAATAGCTACACTTTGGATCAAATAACCAAAAACAACTTGTGAACCTTATTAGAGTCAATGATAATTTTTATGACAAGATATAAATAAAATCAAAAATTCCTGAAACCAAAAGCTATTATATGATAGCTACAAACCTTAACTGTTATTTTTACCTAATTTTAGTTTCTTAACAATTATATTTTTGCTCAGCTTTAAAGGTGGAACTATGCCTCATATAATGGAATTGCTTGGAAAAACAAGAGTCGTCGTAAAAGACGGAAAAGTCATCGAAGTCGGAGAGCCTGAAGTCGAATGGTGCCCTCTCTTTGCCAAAATCCGTGGGATCAAGAAAATCACCCCTGAAGAAGTCAAGAAGAATATGGAATTCAGGATCAGCGACTTCGGAATGTTTACTGACAAACGCAGGTTGGAACTAGAGGACTTTGTGGGATTCGGGGCATCGGAAGTCATGATGACAGGCCTGAGCAGGGGTTTGCTTGACACAACCGTAACTGCTTGTGAAGGTGCAGGCACTGTAATTTCCAATAACCCTACTCTCGTTCAGGGCATGGGTGGCAGGATGTCAGGCCTGGTCGAAACCGAACCAATCGATGCTATCATAAACGGTATACAGGAACGAGGTGGAATTGTACTTGACCCCTCAACTGCAAAAATGGACCCTGTTGCAGGAGTTAAAAAGGCAGCAGAACTCGGGTACAAAAAGATTGCAGTAACAGCAGCTTTCGCTGAAACCGCAAAAGAGTTACGGAAACTTGAAGCCGAGCTCGGACTTGATTTGATAGTAATTGGCGTACATGTCACAGGTCTAAACAGGGAAGAAGCAGAAAGCCTTGTTGAAAATTCAGATATTGTGACCAGCTGTGCTTCAAAGCCAATCAGAGACCTTGTAAAGCCTCTTGCCCAGGTAGGAACTGCAGTTCCGCTTTTTGCCCTTACTCAGAAAGGAAAGGAACTTGTGATTGAAAGAGCAAAGGACATTCAGAGTCCAATTCTGATCAATACCATGGCTCTGCCTGTGCTGCCTGATCACAAACAGCCAAAAGAACTGAAGTAAAACCGGGATTTGTGTAAAACGAATGAAGACAACATCGAAGACGTTAACTTTTCACATCATTTTTTAAAATTTTTTCTTTGGCTTTTTATTTTCGTTTTTTGCTTTTCTTAAAATCAAACTCAGGTTACCAACAGTCCAGATTATCAGGTATCTGCTATCTACAGTAACTC
>DUGT01000130.1:6387-9827 GCA_013331275.1 Methanosarcina sp.
GTAACTCGTCAGACATTCGCTATCTATGGTAACTTATTAGACATCTGCTATCTATGGCAACAGGATAGCGGAGGAGGGTATGGTTGAATAAACTCACGTATCTACAGTGCGATATTCTTATCAGAAGCTATCTGAGAGAAGTTTTTACCATTAATGAACCAGGGTTTTCAGGCAATGTAAGATCCTAAAATGATATTACAGAAATGGTCTAAAAACTCAAAAATACTTACTTGAATCTGTGAATCCAAATAATTAATCGATTACATCTCTGAATCACGGATTCCAAATAATCAATCGATTTCTTGATTACGAAAATAATTTTGAGACCTTACTAATTTGAAGGTAAAATTAGTTTTGGGATAAGCTCATAAATAAAAAGGGAAAATCTACAAGATGCATCAAAATATTTATCAGAGTTTTGACAAGTAATGAAGTTCTGAATTTTTGTTACCTATTCAATTTTATAGAGGCAAATTTATCCATTAATAGTCCATTTGTAGGATAATTTGTAGATAAATTTAAAGAGTTATATAAATTACTGTTATGCAGGACAATATAAGTGGGGGAAATTATGAGAAAAGAGGTTATACTTGCAGTATCTATTTTGATGTGCTTGATAGGTTCGATGTCAGTCGCACAAGCAGGAGAGGAAACGAAAATTGTTCCAGATCAGCGGTTAGTGGTAAGCACTGCTATTTACGGTAATCTGGTAACGTGGTATGAAACTTCCACAAATGTTCCACATATCTATGATCTGTCTATTGGAAAAGAGTTGAATGTACCAGATGACAGAGTAGAAAGCAATATGGAGATATATGAAAATAAAGTTGTCTGGCAGAATGGAGATGATGGAGTTTCGCTATATGATACATCAACAAAAAAGTTAACACATATAACAGAAGCTTATAATCCAGATGTTTATGGAAATAATATCATATATGAGAAAATAAAATGGCTACAAGATGAACCGTATACACTACATAGTTTATACATATACAACATGACAACTAAAAAAGAAACTAAAATCACCGGTGACATTAACGCTGATTATAAAACAGCTATATATGGTAATAAAATTGTATGGGTAAGAGCAGATAATCCCTCGATAATTTATATCTATGACATACCATCAAAGAAAGTAAGTACCACAAGTGCAAGTGACTCAGTGAGTAACCTTGATATCTACGGAAATGTCATTGTCTGGCAAAGTGGATCAGATGAAAAAAGTGACATTTACATGCGTGACATTTCCATACACAAGACCATACAGATCACAAAGAGCGGATCAGCAATTGAACCGGCAATTTATGGTAACCGCATTGTATACATCAATGCAAACGACATTTATGTGTACGATAAATTTACTAGAAAGACAACCCGTATTACAAGTTGCGGTTGTGCATATGCACCCTCTATATATAATGATAAAATCGTGTATGCAGACTCTCACGAAACTGGTGAGATGAACTGGGAGTTAGGTTCTATCTACCTGTATGATCTATCAAAGCAGGTTCCAAAATTCAAACATCAAGGTATGCATTGATATTAAATATATGATTTTATCCAGGACTTACACACTCGATGCGTAAAATCAAACATGATAACCGTTATTGGCTAATTTACATTATACATTTAACGGCTAATTCTACTGCTTTGCAATTCAAGTGGTAAGTCCTATACCCAAATATCTGCAGTGCCTTTATCATTTTGTTTATAAAGTCAGACATCCACCCAGTTTACAAATCCAGCAATTTATGAAATCGCTTATGTGAAAATTCTGACTTCCACTAATATTTGCGTGAAAAGGCTGAGGAGTTGGCTAGATATTTGATAAAGTTTCAGGATGAAAGCCGGGTCGTTATTACAATAATAACTGGCTGTTTTTAGGTCTAATTATCTGAAAACTGTTTATTTAAATGCAAAAGCAAGTACTATCATAACTATATAAAATTTTTACTATCATATTGAAGACTCATAATTTGTCCTGATTTATATCTCAAATGACCTGTGTAGCATCTGAAGGTAAAACTATCTTTAAATGATTCAAAGATTAAAATATAACAGGCTTTATGATTAATTAAAATTAATGATCAAAATATAATAACAAACTTAATAATAGCAAATGGAATTATATTTTTTGTAATAATTAATTATTTAATATATTATTTTTTGTCATATTTTTTGGGTTTATGAACATAGGAAATCGAGCCTTATTTAATATTGGTTTCTAATTTATATTTCTCTAATTATTATATCTACTGGATAATAATACACTAGCAATACAATAAAAAATCACTTCTATCGGCGAATACTAAGCAAATGTGATTTAAAAATTAAGTAGTCTTCTAAAAATTTAAATGGATTATTGATTCTTAAATCAAATATATTTGCGAATAATAAGAAGATTATAAACCCGATAAAAGTAAAATTGTATCTAATTTAGCAAAATAATGGGGATGAATCTGCATGATAGAACAGAATTTAAACAAAATAAGAAAGACTGTGTTTATTTTGCTGGCGGTCTTTTTTGTAGTAACAGTGACTGCTGCATCAGCAAGTGCATGTACTTCAAAAGATACTAAAGAAAAGGCTAAAGAAAAGCCGGCTACTGTGGTTGATCCAAAACAAACTCAAAAGGCAGCTCAAGAAGAACTAGGCAACAAATTATTAGACATGGTAGAGAATAACTGGTTCGGCAATGGTAATGGAGGTTATTCTGACAACGGTTGGGGAGGCGATTCCGACAACGGTTGGTCTGATGATGACTGGTTCAGTGGCGATTGGTAAGACCATCAGGACTACCAATTGTTAACAAGTCTGACTATGAAATAATCTGTAAATGTTATAGACCAGTAAGTACCCGTTTGTATAATTCCGCATAGTATTATAGAAGTAGTGAGACTCTCAATATATATTGGAGTCTTTCCTGATAGGACTTACGCAGTAAAAAAACTAAATGAAGCGTGAGCAGTTCTATAAAGTGTTGTGGAGAAGAAGTTTAAAATTTCATGCTGCTGTCTTTCGGTTTAACCGCGTAAGTCCCATATAGGAAAAACAGTCTTTTTTGCTTAGGATAAACAGTTTGTTTGATTTTATATTCGGTGCCATATAAAATTCTTTTAAAATATCGCGTTTTCTTCCAATTGACACAAGAAATATTGACAATCTTTAAACTTTTACAACACATTATCTATTCAACAGGATTGTTGGGATAATTCACTTATTCCATGTTTCATAAAGTGTCCTATTTTTTAAGTTATAACGGATATGACTGCATACGACTCTCCAAAAATCTCCTCAAGTTTTTTTTAGAGATAGCTCTTTCTTCATTGTTAATGTCTATTGAAGGATAAAATCAGATATAATAGGCTTTGAAGTTAATTGTTTTTGGACATTTGGAAGTTTGACATTATTTATCTCTCAGTTCAACTGCATAAATT
>DUGT01000130.1:10081-12163 GCA_013331275.1 Methanosarcina sp.
TTCTCCTTCATCGAGTTTGGAACTGTTCGGGATCCCGAAAAGAGATTCTCTCTACTATGCGAGCTGGATAATAGAAACCGGAATAAACGAAAAAGGATCGCTGAATAAGAAATATCAAAAAAGGCTAAAAAAGGTAAGGGAATAAGTTTCCCTGATTAATATTCTCCTGACTAATTACCGATTTGTGCTGCCAAGCCTTAGAGCTGTGGCCGCCTGTCGATAATTCTCTTTGCCTTTCCTGCTGTTCTTTCGATGCTGCCTTTCTCAAGGAGCTCGACATTTGTACGGATATTCAGGACGGCTTTAAGTTCATGCTGGACGTAGTTCTGGACGGCTTTAAGGTCTTTAAGGTCGCCTGTAAAGGCATTATCTTCGAGTTCGACCTCGATTGTGAGTTCATCGAGCATGTGGTTGTTCCGGTCAAGGATGAGCTGGAAGTGTTCACCAACCTGTGGGATGCGGGAAATGACGTCCTGGATCTGCGAGGGGAAAACGTTGATGCCTCTTACTATCATCATGTCATCAGCCCTGCCCATGAGGCGGGAAATTCTTGTGGTTGTCCGGCCGCATTCGCATTCGGATTCAAGAAGCCTTGTCATGTCGCCTGTGCGGTATCGGACGTTGCAGAAGCCTTCTTTGTTGATGGAAGTGAGAACAAGTTCGCCTTTTTCACCTTCTGAAACCTGTTCTCCGTTTTCATCAAGGACTTCGACAAGGAAGTTGTCGCTCCAGATATGCAAGCCGTCCTGTTCCTGGCATTCGAAACCGATTCCTGGCCCGAACATCTCAGACAGGCCATAACAGTCATAGGCTTTGAGGTTGAGACGTTTTTCAAGCTGCTTTCGAGTGTTTTCAGACCAGGGCTCACCGCCAAAGACTGCGGCTTTTAAGGAGAGCTTGTCTATAAGGTCAAGTTCTTCGGCCGTTTCGGCCAGGTAAAATGCATAAGAAGGTGTACAGTGGATTGCAGTTACGCCGAAGTCGATCATCATCTCGAGTTGCCGGGCAGTATTTCCGGTTGCAGCCGGCACGACCATTGCACCCATTCTTTCGACACCGTAATGGAAACCTATTCCTCCGGTAAAGAGCCCGTAATTCATTGAGTTCTGAATGGTGTCGCCTTTTGAAAGCCCAATCATTGTAAGGTCCCTGGCAATCAGGTCAGACCAGGTTTCAATATCCTTTGCCGTGTACCCGACGACTGTGGGCTTTCCGCTGGTTCCGGACGAGGCGTGGATACGCACTATCTCTTCTTTTTTGGCAGCGAAAAGCCCGAAAGGATAGTTGTCCCGAAGATCGGTTTTCCGCGTAAAAGGCAATTTACGGACATCTTCGAGAGTCTTGATGTCCTCTGGAGTGACTCCGGCGGCTTTGTAATTTTGCCTGTAAAAAGGAACATTGTCATAGACCAGTTTTACGCTGTGTTGAAGGCGTTTTAGCTGTAATTTCTTCAGTTCTTCAGGATTCATTGTTTCGTATTTCGGCTGCCAGTATTTCATTAACAGAACCTTCTTTTTTATTTATGAAACCTTTCTCAGGTTGTAATTTTTAATGCATGAATGCCATGTTTCTACATGTCATGATATATTAAATAATCTAATGAGTAATATAAAACATTCGGAAAAATCAGGTGTACTGTAAACTTTTACGCATATAAATATTGTTGAGGAAAGGTATTTGAGTTAGGAGATTCGAGAAGTCCTAATATTTGTTTATAAAAGGAAAGTCTTGAAAATATTAAAAAATTCGGTATAGAGGGATTTCTAAGAAATGAAAAAATAATATGGCATGTATCGAATGTGGCAGCACAATTTGTGTTCATAAAGGCAGTTGCTATGACTATGGGAGAAAGACTTGAATTGAAAATTTTATCACTGGAAGTCTTATAAACTCTAATTATCAAATGCCATAGTCCAAAACTATCAAATGTTATCGTTCACATCAATTGCTTGAACTTCCAATGTTTATCATGCACTATAAGTAAGCTTTTCATACCGGTGTACAAATATAAGCTATTTAAATAAAATAAGGGGGACTAATGTAATTGGCTTCACCTAAAATAACTCCTGTTTTTTCTCTGGT
>DUGT01000130.1:12296-16628 GCA_013331275.1 Methanosarcina sp.
TCTGGTAGCATTTGCAGTTATTCACAGTCTGACTGCGAGCCTGCCCTTCAAACGCCTCCTCATGCGAGGCCTGGGTTCCAGGGCAGACAGGCTGTATCTGCCTGCATATAGCCTTATTGCGATACTGACTATATTACCGCTCATTTATCTGCTTTATAAAAATCCGGGACGAATTCTCTATAGAATACCTTCTCCCTGGCGCTGGCTGATGGTCGGTGGGCAGTTGATTGCTGCACTTGTTGCCCCTAAAGCTTTCCGAGATGCACCTCACAGATTCAAAATACGTTCACAGCTCTCCGCGCCACAGACCCCTGAAGCAGGCTCTCTTAATATCCGGGGCATTTATCGATGGATAAGGGATCCCTTTCTGCTCTCAGGCCTGGTATTGATCTGGTTCACTCCTATTATGACTGTCAATCTGCTTATCATATACCTTTTAACTACGATGTATCTGTTTCTTGGGTCCCTTCACTGGGAAACAAGGCTGATTGCACAGTTTGGTGACGAATATCGTGAATACCAAAAGCGGGTTCACAGGATAATTCCCGGATTAGGGAAAAGCTTTAAACCCGAACTTTAAAAATATTTGTGAAATGGTTATCTAATATTGAAAAATGTGTAGTGCCTAAACTGTAACAGTCAGAAAAGCAATTACAACTGCTGCATTTTTCGAGCTTTCATGACTTATAGATTCTGTTTCACTCCTTACTGAGAGTAGCGAATATAACCCAATATCTGGCAAAACAGATTGTCATATCTGGCAAACATATCACGGAAAGTTACAAAAAATTAATTGTATTGCAATGAACCCGAAAAGGTCTGGAATGAATCGTCCTTTGACGAGGCAAATAACTTAATCCGGACGCTCGATAAGTAGATAGCAGTGAGAATTAGTTAAAAGGCAACTCTAAAGGGCAAGGTACTCCTGGCTCCTGGCACTCCTAGAAAAATAAAAAAAAATTGTAAAAACTTATATTGTATTAACTTTTTATGATCCTTATTTTTTGATTACAGCAACTAAAGGTATTTATAAAGGACCTTATACTGTTTTCATGTTTTATACAAAAAAATAAAGCTTTATCAAGCTTTAAACTCGCATCTAGATTTTTATTTAATTCTCTAAAAATAAGTATACTTATATTTTAATTTATCCTGTGATTTCTGAGTAAATTTATTCTGTTGTTTTGGTTAAGGGTGTACTAACCAAACTATGGATACAATAGGAGGAAATTATATGAAAAATAATGGAAAATTTATGTGGAAAATGGCAATATCTGTTTTCACTATATTAATGATGTTGACTTTATTGTCTACAGCAGCCTCTGCATCAGTTTATACATACAAAACTCCCCTTGGTGCAGGAACTCCTCCAGCAACACAACGTCTAACCGGTGGAGGTAATTGCATCGATTATACTGCAGTAGCCGCTTCATGTACTGATCCACGACTAGTACGATTCAAAGACCTGTCAAAGGGTAAAGAGACATATATCAGATGGGACTTTGGAGATGGAACCTGTCTACAAGGGACAAAAATTACCCCAGCATTAAAAAATCCGGTACACAAGTTTTCAAAGAATGGTTGTTATATTAGCTGTCTGACTATCAAGTGTACTAATTATAAGTGGAAGTTGTGGGTTCATAAGACTGTGGTTGTTAAATAATTAAAAAAGTTATAAGTTGACTTGGTTAAAAGTTGACTTATTACTTTTAATTTATACCCTTTGTTTTATACTGTCTCTGTAATAGTTATCCAAAGCAAATAACTTCAAAAACTCCTCATAGTTTCCACTCATAGTTTCCAATTGGAATTTCTAAGAAATGAAAAATAAAGATGGACATGTTCGAATGCGGTGGTACGATCCTTTTTTCATATTGACAATTGTTATAACTGTAAGAGAAAATCTAATACTTTTAAAATATGCAAGTAAAATCTTTAAAACATGTAGGTAAATTTTTGGTTATTAGTACGGAGATACCATTTATAAATAAAAAGGACTACTTGAGGTTGTTTTATCTGCAATTGTCCCTGTTTTTTCTCAAGTAGCATTCGCAGCCATCAACAACCTGACTGCAAGCCTGCTCTTTAAGTGTCTTTCACGAAGATATAATTTCTTGGAAAGGTTAATTTCATATTCCAGTTACAGCATCGTTACGGGGTTGACGATTTACCGTTCAACTATCGCTTTACAAAAAACCAGGATGAATTCTCTACAAAGCACTTTCACAGTTATTTTCAGTTTGGCTCGTGATGATGGTTCGCAGCAGTTATTGCTACTATCACTTAGGTTAAAATAATCAATCTCATTAAAAAATTCAATATCAATTGCTATATCTATACGATTGAAATTTAATTTAAGTTAATTATATATTGCTTGCCTCTGATGTTTACGTGCAATAGCATAGCGAACAAACAGTGTATGAATTCTCGTCAACTGATCATTGAATGAGAATTCGATTTTACTATTTTTTTCAATTTTGACACAGGGGTTTCTGCTTAAATATTTACGAAATTGGGTTCCTGAGTAAACTAACTAAGTAATAATTAAACGAAAATTAACATTAATTAAAAAATTGAAATTTCTACGTAATTTGAGTCTGCATTATAAGAGAACCTGCTCCCAGATAACTGACACCCTGACCAAGGGCAGTCAGTAGCACAAGCCCATGGAATCATTGTTTAGATAACATGCACAGACGCTTCAACCGAAGCAATCTGCGGAAGAATAAGGTTAACAACCAGTCCCATAAAGATAAGCGTTGGAAGGTAGCGGCCTATTTTCAAGACCAGAGGTAGGGAAGATAGCAGACCTCTAAGTGCACTGCTCTCATTTTTTGTTCTGATTTTTTCGTCCTGACCTGTACTTATTTGAAAACCTCTCTCCTAACATTCTCATCCGAATATATTATTCCAAACACTATCAACACGTTTTATACGGCTATTATTCTGGCAGTAACTTATTTGCAACTTATTTAATACTGTAATTATATCTATCTTCCTCAGATGAGTATAATCGAGTAAAATTCACAGCCTTTAATTATTATTAGGGAGAATTCTTTCCCATGACAGAGACTATGTATCTTCTTTTTCCTATTATTTATGCGCTTATTAATGCAGCTTCTTATGCCCTTTATGGAATTGATAAATTCAAGGCAAGAAAGGATAAATGGAGAATTTCAGAACAGAGCCTGTTAATCGTTTCTCTCTTTGGGCCAATCGGTGCGCTCCTCGGAATGCAGCAGTTCAGGCACAAGACCCAGAAGCCGATCTTCAAATTTTTAGTGCCTGCGTTTGCAGGAATTCACGTCCTGTTAGTGCTCTGGATCAACCTCTAACCGAAGAAACTCAGTTTTAGGCTCAACCAGTTACAAGAACGATCTAAACGAGTACAGAAGAGAATAAAACAGGCATTTGAAGAAGAGAAAAGTAAGCCTTAGAGAGAAGGTAAGCCTTAGAGAGAAAGTAAGCTTTAAAATTCATGTACAGACTAACATTATTTTTATTTTTTATAAAACGCATTTTATAGTCTCTCTTAAAATTGCCATAGTCGCCATTATGCATTCACCTGAACAGCCTGGTTATGAAGTGTATCGTATGACTTAAGAATTCATTATCAGTAACCTGCAGTTAATATATAGTTTGTAGAAGAATCTTAGAAAACCTGAAAACAAAATTAAATTTGAGATTTGGTTTCTCTGGAAGCTTTCAGAGAAACTCGAAGCTTGAAGGAGCCATCGGAATTGATTCGGAGATACATCTATTTGAATTTTGGAGACGCATTTTGCCCTTTGGAGACACATTTATTCGGATGACATATCCTCCGCCTCTTTAGCTCCGGCCTCAAGTTCCTCTTTGTGTTGAGGGTCAAACTGAAGTAACAGGGCCTGAAACTCTCCGATATGTGTTTTTTCCTCTTTTGCCACGTCCATAAGTACAGCTTTTATATTCTCATTTTTTGTTAGGTTTGCCATCTGTTCATAAAGGTTTACGGCATCAAGCTCGGCAACGATTGCAGCTCTGAGGATTTCTTTATCAATGTCTCCTTCGGATACGTTTTTAATATCTACAGGTATCTTGGATAACAAATTACTCCTCCTGATTATATATGTGGGTATAAAAAATAAATATGTTTACTAGATTATGTTTACTAGATTATGTTTACTAGATTATGTTTACCAGATTACGTTTACTTAATTACGCTTACCATATCAATGAACTAAATTAATTGTAAGATCAACTGTAGCTGATCCTGTAAATCGCATTATTCTTGTCATCGGAAACAAGCAGGGCTCCGTCAGGCATTACAAGGACATCCACAGGTCTTCCCCAGGC
>DUGT01000130.1:16811-17116 GCA_013331275.1 Methanosarcina sp.
TGAAGCCAGCCGTCGGCAAAAGGCTCATAACTTACAGTTTTTCCATTTTCCAACCTGACAAGAGAGACTCGATATCCGATTGGGATTTTTCGGTTCCAAGAGCCGTGTTCGGCAATAAATATCTGGTTTCTGTACTCTTCAGGAAACATTGTACTGTTATAAAAGGTCATTCCAAGGGCAGCTACATGAGGGCCCAGTTTCATTTCAGGAGGTGTGAATTCCGAACAGTTCCTGAGGTTCCCGAATTCAGGGTCCGGAATATCTCCCCCGTGGCAATAAGGAAAACCGAAATGCATTCCCTGCAC
>DUGT01000130.1:17422-29500 GCA_013331275.1 Methanosarcina sp.
ACATACAGCTTTCCGTCAGGCCCGAATTTTATGTATTTCCAGCCGTGAGAGCGGTCGGATGGGAAATTCTCATTCACCACAACAGGTTCAGGCGGATTTTCAAGCCGGGCTTCGATGTCATCATAGCGGATCACCCTGGAAACCTCAGCAACATATAGAGAGCCATTCCTGAACGCTACCCCGTTTGGCATATCCAATCCCTTAGCAAGTACAAGTACCTTGTCGGCTTTACTGTCGTTGTTTAGGTCAAGAACAGCATAAACTTTTCCGGCATCCCGGCTTCCGACAAAAAGCGTGCCGTTCGGGCTAAGGGCCATTGACCTCGCACCCTCGACATTCTCAGTATAATAATCAATTGAAAAACCGGGTGGAAGCTTGATACAGTCAATTCCGGTCCCGTTTTCTCCGCAACCATTAACTGGTATGGTTCTGAGAACCGCATAAGCTACAAAAATAAGTGCAATGACTGCAAAAAAACCAAGTATTACTTTTGTTCCCTTCATTTCCCCACCATATTGCTTAAAATAGATTAACGCATCAGAGACCTCCAGTTTCATTAGATAGGATAATTATCGTTTTTCTCTGAAAGGTTGCCTCATAAATTTCTGTTTAAAACTTTCCTTAAGTCCCCCAATTTAAAATTGGAAAGTACAGTGTTGAAGTGATTTTCTTAGTTATATACTCCTTAATTATATAGTCTCCAGCTTTATTAAAATATCTCTGGATCAGTAAGGAAATACTTATATTGTTTTTTGCCGTACTGTTTAAAATATATCAAAATTTTCCTTTATTTTGACAGAAATTTAAGGACTTGAATGCAAAAATTATGCAATCGTAGTTTTCAAGAAAAAATTAGCTTTGGAGTTTTTTGAAATAAGATAAGAAAAGTGGTAATGATGAATAGCGTGAAAATAAAGAAAATGATCAAGTTAATGCTCCTGTTCATTTTCATAGATCTGGCTGTTTTTGCTTCAGGCTGCACGGAAAAAAACCTGACTGCCGAAGATATTGCAACCCAGATGCTGGAGAAACAGGACAGCATTCAGGATTATTCGTATACAATGCACTCTACTTATTATGCCGGGGAAAAGACCATAGAAACCGAATTTAAAACCATATACAAGAAACCTCATATGATTAAGAACTTTATACAGGAACCCGAAAAGGAGGAAGAGACGCTTGTACTTTCAGATGGAGAATTCCGGTGGACCTATACTCCCGGTACAAATACAGTAACGAAAACAAAGCTTCCCAAAACTCCTGAAATAACTAAAAGTGACTATATGACTCTCATAGGAATTAGCCTTAATGATAGTAATGTCTCTTTACTGGGAGTTGAGGAAATTGACAACAGGGAAACTTACCTGCTGAAAGCAAGTCCTAAAGAAACAGTAGAAAGCGCTGCACAATACTACGCAAAAGTCTGGATAGATAAAGAAACATGGATGCCTCTTAAGTACGAGATGTATGACAATAGTGGAAACCTAACAGCAAAAACCGAAATATGGGATCTTAAAGTTAACTCAGGGATTCCTGACTCAGAATTTGTTTTCAATATTCCTGAGGGTGCTGAAATAAAAACAACGAGCTAAAACAACTGAATAAAACAACTGGATAAAACAACTGGATAAAACAACTGGATAAAACAACAGGTTAAAAAAATGGGATAAAACAACTGGATAAAACAATATAGGTTAAAACAATATAGATTAATACTTTCACCCGACTTCCTTAAACCATTTTTATATGTTTTTTCTATATCTAAGGATAATGCTTGCCTCCAGTTCGAAAATAAATGGTCCTGAAAGGCGAATTACCTTCCACGCGGATATGGATAGTTTCTTTGCGTCAATTGAGGTAAGGGAGAGGTCAGAACTAAAAGGATTGCCTGTAATTGTGGGCTCTGACCCGAAAGGAGGCTCAGGAAGGGGAGTTGTGAGCACCTGCTCTTACGAGGCACGGAAATACGGAATCCATTCCGCAATGCCAATATCACAGGCTTACAGGCTCTGTCCGGATGCAGTTTTTTTGCCTGTAAACATGAAGCTATATGCGAGCGTTTCAACAGAAATTATGGAACTTTTAAAGGGATTTGCAGACAGGTTCCAGCAGGTCAGCGTGGATGAAGCCTATCTTGTGCCAGGGCCCGAGATAAAGAGTTTTGAAGAGGCTGCCCTTTACGCCCTCAGGATCAAGGATGAAGTAAAAAAGCAAGAAGGAATTACCTGTTCAGTCGGAGTCGGGCCGAATAAGTTAATCGCAAAAATCGCGTCTGGATTCCAAAAGCCCGACGGTCTTACTGTTGTAAGGCCCGAAAATGTAAAGGAATTTCTTTTTCCGCTACCGGTCTCAAAAATTCCAGGAATTGGAGAAAAGACAGCTGATACATTGAAATCAATGGGCTTAAACAGGGTAAAAGACCTTGCAACATGTGATGTACAGCTGCTTTCTGGAAAATTCGGTAAAATGGGACTCCGCATGAAGCAACTGGCAAACGGCCTTGACTTTGGAGAGGTTAGGGAAAAGGAAAGTGTAAAATCAATCAGCAGGCATGGAACCTTTACTGAAGATACCAGTGACCTTGTAAAAATCGCCGGATCTCTGGATCTTCTTGCAGAAAGTGTGCACAGTTCCCTTATCAAAAACAGGTTTCTTTTCAAAACAGTAACCCTTACCGTGCGTTTTGAAGATTTTTCTACCTTTACACGCTCAAAAACCATACCAATCTGGACTTCGGACATCTTTGTGATCAAAAGGACAGCCATGCAGCTTCTCTCCGAATTTACAGGAAATCGAAAGCTCAGATTAGTAGGCATAGGAGTTACCAAACTCCGTGAAAAGGACGAAAAGCAAACCCTGATTACAGACTTTACATAATTTTAGTTCAAATGCAAGCCTTTTCAAAAAAGGCTTGAGCGAAAACGACTGCTAAATCTAAAATGAAACGACTGCTAAACTAAAATGTCATAGGCGGTCATACTTATATTTTTATAATAGAAAACCAATTAGGTTTGATGAAAAAAGCTGTAAAGATGGCTCTGGCCCTTCTCATAATTGTTGTCCTGACTGTGCTTATAGCTTATGCTACACTTCCTTATTTAAATTATATTTTTGGGGCTCTGATCCTCTTTGTTATATTTCGACCTCTTTATCATTTTTTCATAAGAAAACTAAGGCTTCAGAAGCAATTTGCAGCCGTACTTGTAATAATAATTTCCATCTTTGTTGTGTTGATACCTTTCTACTTTCTTTTGAATACAATTGTCAGCGAAATCGAACAACTTTTAGTTAATCAGGCGTCAATTCTCGCATCTATTGAGGCTGGAGGCCATTTTTTAACCAATTCTCTTTCAAGTCTTAATATTCCTATAGATATGTTCCAGACCAAAATTGAAGAAAAAGCAATGGAGTTTGCTTCACGAGCCGTTAACTACACAAGCCTATTTATTGTGGGATCAATCCAGAGCTTGAGTCAGCAGTCTATTGGGCTATTGATAATGTACTTTATGCTCTATTACCTCTTTACCGGAGAAGACTCGGATTTTATGCGCCAGGTCTCTGTAGCAGTCCCTTTCAATGAAGAAAATACAGCAACTCTTCTGGACGAATTCCGAAAAATTGTTCGGACTACTCTTATTGCCAGTGGGGCAGTTGCTCTTGTCCAGGGTGGAGTTTTGACCATAGTATTTTTTATCTTTAATATTCAGGGAGCTTTCCTCTGGGGCTTCATTGCAGCAATCTTATCCTTTCTGCCTGTTGTCGGAGCACCTTTAGTATGGGTTCCTGCAACTATTGTCCAGTTTTTTCAGGAAGACTACACTGCAGCAATCGCTATACTTGCAGCGGGGATTTTTATAAGTGTTATTGACAACTTCCTCAGGCCCATTATCCAGAAAAAAGTTGGAGAAATCCACCCATTTCTGTCCCTGCTTGGAGTTGTTATAGGAATATCCCTTTTCGGGCTGTTAGGAATCGTTATAGGTCCCCTTCTGCTCTCCTACTTTGTTTTGACCGTACAGATGTTTTCCAGAGAATACCTTTCTTGAATGGAGTAAATTGTGCAGATAGAAATACTTGGGTGTGAGTCTTTTGGGGCAAGATCACTTGCCTGCTTTGTAAAGACAGATGAAAGAACAATTCTGATTGATCCGGGAGTAGCGATTGCACGCTTTCGTTCAGGCCTGCTTCCCCACCCAATAGAGGTTGCTGCAGCTTTCAGGATAAGAGAAAAAGTTCTTTCTGCGTTTGGACAGACTACGGATGTTGTTATCAGTCATTTTCACGGGGACCATATGCCAATGAGAGCTGAAGATCCATATCAGCTCCCGATGGAAGCCCTTCCTTCGCTTGACGAAATGAGCTTCTGGTGTAAAGGCCCGGAAAAAATCTCAGGCCTTTCTTTAAAGCGAAGACATGAACTCTCGAATTTTCTGGGTTTTCCTCTTCCTGCTTCGGAAGGCAGGAAGTCTGGCAATCTGGAATTTTCTTTTCCTGTTCCTCACGGGACCAGAGATAAAGGCTTCGGGACTGTAATGATGACCCGGATCTGTGAGGAAGATGAAATTTTTGTCCATAGTTCTGATATTCAGCTTCTGGACAGGGAAACTATCCTTAAAATACTTGCCTGGAAACCCACGATTGTTTTTGCCTCAGGCCCTCCTCTTTATCTTTCACACCACGTCCCTGAGGCAGGAAAAGAAGCCTTGGAAAATGCTCTCTTTCTGGCCAGAAATGTGGATACCCTGATTCTGGACCACCATTTGCTCAGGTCCTTTGAAGGATATAACTGGTTAAAAGAGCTGGCCGGAAAGGTCGAAACCCGGGTGCTATGTGCTGCGGAATTTATGGGAAAAAAACCTGAACTTCTTGAGGCTCAGAGGAAAATCCTTTATGAAAAAATGCCCGTACCTTCAGGCTGGCACGAAGCCTATGCAAATGGTAAAGCAGGTTTTAGGGAGTTTCTCTGACAAAGTGGATGGAAAGGAATAACAGTACAGCTAATTTTTCGGATAAGTAGGCTTTTTCGGATAGCGTATAGTTCAGCTTTTGAATTTCCACTTAGTGTTGTTAGAACACACTGGTATAATTGTTACGTGATTATTAACGATTGTTATATGATTGTTATATGATTGTTATATAATTGTTATATGATTGTTATATAATTGTTATATGATTGTTAATATTATACCTGGGTGTAATTGTCTATATTCTTAATTTGTTTGGAGCGCTGTTCATAATAATCGTAGAGTTCTTTTCCCCATGCCCGAGCTCCTGGATCAAAGCAGATTACATACTTTCGGTCAAAGACCGTACTTTTTGGGAAAAGAGCCATTGCCATGAAATTATCAGCTGCTGCGACAGCAGGTATCCTTTCACAGTCCATGCAGACAAAAAGCTTAGCATTTTCTTGTTTAAGGTATTGTTCGGTCTGTTCCCTATAATCTTCAACCCATCTTTTCAGGATAGGCTCAGGGATTACCAGCGATATTGGGATTCCTTTTTCGGCAATTTCCAGGAAAAAAGATGGGAAAAGAGGATGGAAATATGAAATTGCAGTCCTCAGCTCTTTTGCCATCCTGACGTTTTTAACGTATTCAGGAACTAGTTCAAACATATAGTCTATCTGAGGTTCAATTATAGTGCAGTGCCCAAGCTCACTAATTCTTTGAAGGAGGCAATGAGGTATCTCATTCACTTCCCGTTCTGCCCAGTAACTCGTATTTTCCTCGAGCACGGCGAGCGTGTCTACAAGAGGCTTCATCTTCTCAACAATAACTCTGCCTATATCACTTAGTTTATAGAGGTTTTTTTCCTGGACTACCAGGTGCTGTTCTTTGAGCTTTTTTACCTGGGGCTGGACTGCTGTTGCACTTGCGTTAAGGGCTTTTTTTAATGTTTCTATATCCTTTGGCCCTTCAAGCAGAAGAAGCAGCACATTCTTTCTTTTGTCAGAGAGAAGGATTAGATCGAGCAGATTGTTTTCCATATTATGCACCTTAACCGGCTGCCTGCAAGCTTGTAAGCATATATAAATTTCATAAATTCAAAGAAATTTGGAATAAAGAAAGCCTCACACTAAAAACTGAAGTATACTAATGTTTTCTATGAAACTTGAAAATTGATCGTTAATATATTTTTCTCTTCAATTTATAAATGTCATGCATTTTTATTAATTTCTTTCATTCGGTAAATGCCCTTTTCCTGAAAAAACCTCAACTCAGAAACTCAATTTCAAAATGCATATTTGTTTAACGAATTGTACTATACACTGTTATGCATTGTTCTCTAATAGTCTCATCAGATATCCTTCACATTCGTAAATACACTGCGTATTTTTTAGGAGAAAGTCTTCTGGATTAGTAAGTTAACTGAGCCGAAACAATTATTAACCGCCTAAAACGGATCTTCGGAAAGACCAGAGCTTTGTCTAGTGGATAGAAGCTAAACTTTTCGTATGTGACTGAGGTATACTCGGTCATCTTTTTTCATTCAGAGATCACTCTAGCCTCTTTTTTAATGTCGTCTATCAGGTAGGGACTTATTGGTTTTTCAGTGAGTAGATCAACTTTTATTCCTAAATAATCTGAAAGTTCCAATTCGATTTCAACAAGATTCAACAGACTTTTCCTTTCGGCAAACTCAACCAGAACATCAATATCACTTTCAGGTTTCTCTTCTCCCCTAACGTAAGATCCAAAAACGGATACTTTAGTTGCCTCATATTGTTTCAGAAAAGAAAAAATTTTGAGAAATAGCTCTTCCCTTTCTTTTGCAGTTTGCATGTTGATATCTTGACTTTTTTTAATTTAAATCTATCTCGCCCGAGTCCCGTCTCCCGAGTTTCGCTTCGGGAGCACGAAGCCCTTTTCGCTTCGCTCAAGAGGGCTGAACTATGGACAAGATAAGTTGTTTTCTCAACTAGCCGCTGAGCTTCGCTCAAGAGGACTGTTTTCGGGAAAGTTTCAAGACTGTATTTTTATTTTTAGGCGGCAGCCCGTCTAGATTAGTTAACTAACTGAGCCAAAGTAACGTCATTAGCCGTCTTAGGTGGAGCTTGTCACGCTCGACGCAGGAGAGTGGCCTTACAGAAAAGAAGTTGAAAAAATAGTTCCGCTACATTTGTTATTTAAAAAAAGGGAATCTACTGACTTCTGTCTACAAAAAACCTTTCATTAATGCTTATTTACTTCTTCGAACTGGCCTGAGCGTTTTATTTCAGTCGAATACCCCGCTAGCTTGCTGCGGGAATGGAAACTTCCCCGGTAACCGTTGATGATTATATAATTTATCAATTCCATTTTTCGGTTGTTAACTTCTGCTCAAACTAAACCGTTTAGGGTTACTATTTTCCTTTAACGGAATATTTTTCAAAAATAGAAATTTTTTGATTTGTAAGTAAAATGGCCTTCCATTTTGTTTTTGTGCTTTTTCGGAAAGATCCGAGTATTTGCTCGGTGAAAAACATGATATGGATCTCGATTTCTATTTTTTGGGTAAGATTTATAACTTTAATACAGCTTTCATAGTTTTTTCTGAACTCTATGTAATAGTAAACTCTAGGTAATTAATTTCCATAGTAAGGCTCCGACCAATATTTTTCTCTTTTTATCTTGATATCTCCGCAGTATTCACATTTATAGTAACGGGTTTTTATGAACTCCCCAGAGGATAGTTGCTGTATATCCGGTTTCCGAAATTCTCTAAAGATTCTTTGATATTGGCACTTTATACAAACTTCAGAGATTGTCTTAGGTCCAAAAAAGTTATAATCTCCCTTGAAAACCTTAATTACATAAGGCTCTTTTCGAATAATTTCATGACCACAATACCTGCACTTAAAATACTTTGTAATTATTACCTTATAGTCTTCTGGAGTGCTAACTTCGAGAATATCGGGTTCAACGATCTCCTTGTAGGCAAAATCCCTTAAACATCTATCACATTTATAAAGCATCACCTGCGCATAATATTTATCAACCTTGGATCCGCTAGGACTTATATTCAAACCTGTGAGCATGTAAATCAATAAAAATAGCACAAAGACTATTATGAACGATGAACTCTTAATAACAAGGACACATATTGTTGACAGGAGAATAACTATTATGGAAACTTTCCCTATTTTATTTACCGCTTCATCCTTTTTAGCCTGAGTTCTTTTTAACTCTTGTTCTTTATTTTTAAGATCTTCATTTTTAAGATCTTCGAATTTATTTTTTGACTGATCCAGATATTCATCTGTTTGATATATATAGTCCAGTTTGTACTCTATAATTACAGTATCTGTCTCAAGATTGACCTCAATTTTCTCATTTTCTGTCTTTTTCATCTTCTTTTTTTCGGACTTTTCACCTTCAAGCTTGGGAAGAAAAAATTCAATCAATTGAAAACCCCTTCTCAAAACAATTACTAACTAATTTAAAAGTTTAACAGATTAATAATCTTTTTTATGTAGAAACTTTTTGGGTGGCTACTCTAGATAGTGGAATTAATTGAACTTGGACAACATCAATTAGCATTTTAAATGGATCTTATCACGCACTCAGTGCGGTTTTTCAGAAAGGAAGTAGAAAAAAACTGACCCAACGTTCTATTTTCTGCAAATAGATATCCGATGTTCAAATTTTTAAAAACTAAAAAATTTAAGGTGTTCTATGCCTAAAAAATTTTTTATTTTTTTTCTTTCTGTTCTTTTCGGCATGGTCCGAGCTGCGCTCGGTGGAAAGACAGGTTTTAGAAGATAAATATCTTTTATCGAAGCTGTTTATAACATTATTTTTATTTTTAGGTGGCAACCTGCTTTAGATTAGCAATTAGCTAAGACAAAGTAGCATTATTAGCCATCCTGAACGGAGCTTGTCACGCTCGACGCAGGAGAGCGGCCTTTCAGAAAAAGAAGTCTAAAGAATAGCTTTATTATGTTTATTTTTTAAAAAAGAAGAATTTCTTGACTCTTGTACGTGAAAAAACTTCCATTAATGCTTTTTACTTATTCGAACTGGCCTGAGAGTTCTATTTTCTGGAAATAAATGTCCAATATTCATAGTTGTTAAAAAACTAAAAAACACACTGTTTTCTGTATTTTAAAAGCCTTTTATTTTGTTTTTTGCTTCTTCTGCCTGGCCCGAGCTTCGCTCGGTGAAAAACAGGTTTTAGACGATGAATATGGTTTTTCGGGACTTTTTACAACATTATTTTTATTTTTATCCGGCTGTTCGTTTTAGATTAATGAATTAACTGAGCCAAAGCAACTTCATTAGCCGTCTTAGGTGGAGTTTGTCACGCTCGACGCAGGAGAGCGGCCTTACAGAAAAGAAGTCGAAAAAATAGTTTTAATTTCTTGTTTTTTTAGAAAAAAGAATTTACTGATTCCTGTATGCAATAAACCTATTATTATTACTTTTTCACTCGTTTTACCTGCTTAAAGGGTTCTATTTTCTATAAATTGATCTCCAGTGTTCAATTTTCAAAAACTGAAATATTAACTGTATTCTGTGTCTAAAAAGCCTTTTATTTTTGTTTTTTGCTTCTTCTGCCTGACCCGAGCTTCGCTCGGCGAAAAACAGGTTTTAGATGGTGAATATGGTTTTTCGGGGATTTTTACCACAATATTTTTATTTTTGGGGCCGGAAACTCTCTTCATAACCTCTTTCTATAAGGCTGAAAAACTGAAAACAAAATTTAATTTATTTCAGTTTAATGGCTGCCACCTGTAGCGGGATAGGCTTCTCCAATTCCGGTTTTTCGGTAGCCACGCTTTCTAACAAACCTTTAACAACCGCTTCCATAAGTTTCTCGCTATCTTCCAGTTATTTTCTTAGTTTTGATTCGAGTTCATTGAACAAATCCATGAGTTGCTTTACTTTTTTAACGATGCGTTTTTTAAAGTAAGTGCAAGTACTTACGTTATGAACTATACATAAAGAACTGAGTTAGAACTGTAGAGCATTTTTACACACATCTTCATTTTCCAGAACTTTATTCCCTGTACTTTTGTTTTCCAGAATATCATTCTCTACACTCTTGTTGTCCGGAATTCCATATCCATTACCTTCATTTTTGGAATCCCTGTCTCAATATTTTGATTTTCCAGAGTTCCATTCCCTGTGCTTTCATTCCTTACAGCACCATTGCCATCACCTGCACTGCCAACTTCACTGCTGTTACTTATTTCTTTAACCAGATCCTTTATAGTTTATGAGAACTATTTTGGGCTCTCTCAACCAAATTAACTGAAGACCAATTAGATGAGCCATTACCAGGAAAGCTGGATACTGGCAATTGCATTTTTGACGTATTTTCATTCCTCAAATCCTGTGTTTGAGAGTTTATATCTTCCCGAATTTCTAACTGAACTCGGAAAAGAGGAAAATACGTACCATTGTTTTTTGAGATATTAAACGAAAGAAATCCTGGCTCCAAACCTGCTTTTGATAGGATCAGGAGCCCTGCCATCATAAACAGGAAAAAACAACAGGCATATCCTGCAATTTTTTTCTTTTGCCAGATTTTGTTTTTTTTCGAAGGTTCTTCTAAGGTTTTTGGAAAAACGCTACCTGGCATGTCATCAAGATTAACAATATTCTTATATTTTTTTAGGTCTTCCTCCTGAATTTGGTCTGTCATTTCCACCGGATTTGTCTTATTATCATGTGCTGTAGAAGCTCGGATTTTTCCACCTTCAAACGTAAAATAAGGGTCAGGTTCTCCAGGGCCAGCCGAGATATCAGTCTACGAGGGATAGAGGGAAAGGGCAAGGCTAAAGCCCGGAAAAAGGACGGGTTTTAAATTAAATATCAAGCCGGCAAGTAGAAAAAGCCCGCTTGAAAGATCCTGAGTCAAGATTGAGACCCCCTCTCTTGAGAGAACTTTCCTCTCCAGACAGTCAGGAAAGTTTCCAGCGCTTTCTAAATTTTTTGGGCTTGCTGAGTTTTTCGGGCTTTTTAAATCCTTTGGATTTTTTGGGTTTTTTGAGCTCTTTGGACTTTTTGGAATAGATAGGTCGAAAATATCTCCCTCTTTCCACAATCCGATTACCTGATACCTGATTGACTGCAGACCTTCGGTTCGACTTTTTGCATCCGCATAAAGCTTATTAATCCAGCCTGGAGCCTCGGTGACAGCTTCTTTGGGTAAGTATTCTATAAATACGACTCTTTCTTCTCTTCCTTTACGGATTTTTACAAGGAGGCTGCACCCGAGGAGAAGCTCGTGTTCCCGGAATTCTGCGTAAAGAGCACTTCTTTTAATGTCAAGTTGTTTTGCAAGTTCGAAGTATTCCCAGGTTTCTTTAAATCTTTCACTACCTTGCAGCAGCCTCCCGCTTGAGTTGTAAACTGCAAATTCGGAATACGAATCCTCAAATTCAGAAGCCGAATTTTGCAACTTCACTCACTCTCCAGGGAAAAATCTGGGTGATTCCCTGCTGTAATACCAAACTGGTTTCCTATTACGAAAAACAGTTCTTTTTTCCTTTTGCAGAAAATGGTTCTTCAAATCTTGTTTATAGCAAAAATAGGTTTTAAAATGAGTAGACTGAAATGAGTGAACCAGTGTCTCACTCATCTAGTCCCGTATACATAAAAACAAAAAATAAGCATAGTTATAGAGACCTTAATTTACAGTAGATGATGAAAAATATTAGCTCTTTGGTATTTGTCCCCGAAAACGGTTAGCTTACATTTTTCAAACCCCTTATAGCCAAACCGTTTTCGAGATGTAACCCTCTTTAGTTTTCTGGGGAACAATTTGTTCTTTATACTCTTTTCAATCTTTTTCCATACCTTTTCGTGTTACTCAACATTTTTTGTTTTCAGTCCTCACGTCCAGGCATATTGGAGAGGCTGCAGATCCTGAAATTTTATTAAAACCTGCAAACACTTCTTAATACTCTCAAACATAAATAGTTATTTGTTAAGAAAGTAAGAACGTTAAAATGGGCATCTAATTCATTTATAATGCCACAAGATAGTGATTATTTATAGTTAAATTTACACTACTGTTAAATAATATTATTTTATATCTTCCTTGATACTGCCCCTGTTAAGCTTACCAGTAAGTTTATCAGCTAAGTTTATC
>DUGT01000130.1:29636-38502 GCA_013331275.1 Methanosarcina sp.
ATCAGCTAAGTTTATCAGCTAAGCTTGTCTACCAAACTTAATTTATGGAATGGAACCTCTGAAACATAAAATCAATTATAATTCTGACTCCTAAAAGCCTGAAGATTACCCTCACCCCATGATTTCAATCTGTAGGTCAGGCTCTTTTTACATTCCGGGTTACATCTTCTATAATGCCCTGGAAATGAGTAACTTCTCCTTCCTCATTGCGCTGGATAAAAGTCTTTTCGTCAATCCAGCGGACATCAGCAGTCTGAGTAAGAATTCGATACTGGCGGTTGAACTCCTTTCCTCCTTCCTCACAATTTTCCTCAAGTTCAAGTTCCACAAGGAACAGGTCTTCGGGATGGATTATCTTTCCGTAAAGGATTCTTCCGGAGATGAAGTCTTCGGGAGTGTACCCAAACTGCCTGACATTTTCAGATACATATAGCGTAGGCCAGTATTTTTCAGCCTTCCAGAGAAATACTACCATTGAACTGTTGTTAATTACGGTTTCGAGGGCTTTCTGCCGCTCAAGAAGAGCTTTTTGTTTTTCCATAAGGGCTTTCTGGCTTTGAAGAGCATCCTTCAGAGCCTTTTCGTTTTTAATCTCCTGTGTAACGTCCCTCACTATTCCCTGGAAATTCACCACATTTCCAGCCTCATCACGCTGGATATAGGTCTTTTCTTCTACCCAGCGGACTTCCCCTTTCCCTGTAAGAACCCTGTACCGCTGCACAAAACTATCATTTCCAGCCTCGCAGCATCGAGTAAGTTCCTTTCTAACTCTATCTATATCCTCGGAATGGACTATGTCTGCATACATTATCCTTCCTATAAGAAAATCCTCAGCACTGTAATCAAGCTGGGTTACGTTTTCCGAGACGTATCTGGCAGGCCACTTCTTGTCCGGGGTCCAGAGAAAGGCCATTACAGGACTGTTATTAATTACGGTTTCCAGAATTTTCTGTCTTTCCAGTGCTTCACCAAGAATCAGTTCGTCGCTTTCAGCCAGTTGATTGAATCCCATAGCTACTACCTCTCCAATAACCCTTCCAGATCTTAAATCCTTTAACCGCCTTAGATAATATACACCTCTCTCAGGTAATACACACTTCTCTCAGATAATATACACCTCTCTCAGGTGATATATACCTCTCAAATCCTTAAGCAATATATAATATATTTTGACATCTTATAAATCATGTCTTTCCGCACACAGGAGGAATATTCTGAGTTCCAGACTCATAGCAGGAAATAAAGAAAATACTTGGGCAAAAAAAAAATTCGGGGATAAAATATCTGACATTGTACAGCAGACCAGGGAAGAGTATGGGAGATACTTCGGGATCTGTTGCTCATACCATAACCTTAAAGCCTGCACCTGTAAAAACTGTCCTTCCTATTCAGGTGGTGCAGGGATGTTTTGCTCCAGGGGTAAGTGCCCGGAACAAGGAAAAAAACAGGGATGTCTCTGTGAAACATGCGAACTTTTCAAGAAACTCCGGCTTGAAGGAGAATACTTCTGCTTGAATGCCGAAAAATCGGACTTGCCCGAAGAAAACTCTGAGTTTCTCCTGAACAACTGTGGAAAAGCTCCTGAATCCGGTGAGAAGATCAGATTCTGTGTAGTGGAAGAACTAAAAAGTAAGTGAATGAACGCAAAGCTGAATGAGCTCAAAGGTGAGTGAATTCAGAGTTGCCAAAACCTGAATAATCCTTTATTTTCTTGAAAGTTAAGTCTTTAGCTTGACAATAAGACAGTATCCTTAATTAATACTGAAACGGTGAAGGTTCAATTATCTCTATAAATGAACTCCACACGTTTGCAACATCTGTCACAGTGTCATTAAAAACCTCACTGGAGGTAATGAGAGGCTTGCATCAGAAACCTTATCCAGACATACTGCACCATTAAGATCAAAAAGCCGGTAATGACTAAAGCCTCAACTTATTTCTTTGCAGATTTGTCCCTCTTTTATCCTCATTCCTTGGCAAAATTTTTATAAAGTTTTATTGACAATTGCTTATTTTTTAAAAAAGTTATCATTTAAATGAAAAAGTTAAAGAACATAAACGAATTAAAAATATTAACACTGTTTACATAAGAGCGCATCCCAAAACTTGGTTTAATTTCGGTGGTTTAATCTCGGTATTACTGCTGACATTACAACTTCAAAATATGATTTTTACACTGCTTAACCTTAGTAATTAATTTTTAATTAAGTCGATTAAAGTGTTAATTGTTAGAGACTTTGGTAATACAGCTTATATTGAGGCTTAGAAGTTGTAAAGTTTGGAATTCAGTCGTGTGTAAAATTAACAATTGAATTCCAAAATCCAAAAGCTCGATTAGTTACTTACAAGAGATCTAAAGAAGTAATTTCAAGTTTTGGGATTAATTCTGAAAATATATAAGAGAAAAGGAGTAGGACAATGAAAATTAACAAAAAATTACATTCAATAGCCTTAGCATCAATAATTATGATTTTATTTTTAATTCTGGTTTCATCTATGGCATCGGCACAAACTGAACCAGATCATCATAACATTACCCCACCAGAAATCACAGATGGAACAGGGAACACATCAGATGACCAGGTTCTGCCTGAGGATGTATCTACAGAAGGAAATGCTACAGAATCTATACAAGCTGCCACACCAAATATTCCTAAAACTCGGATAACCACCCATGAAACAGCATCCAGTCCAGATATCTACGGTGACAAGATAGTGTGGCAGGATAACCGCAACGGAAACTGGGACATATACATATTTGATCTCTCCGCCAAAACAGAAATTCACACTACAAATACAACAGATCAGATAAATCCTGCTATTTATGGAAATCTGGTAGTTTGGGAAGATGAGCGTAACGGAGGTCATGACATTTATGTGGAAGATGTCTCTGCAAAAAAACAAACCAGGATTACTAAAAGCGGCGAAGCACATAATCCTGCAATTTATGGTAATAGAATAGTGTGGCAGGATGAACGTAACGGGATTTCGAATATCTACATGTATGATCTATCTGCTAAAAAAGAAACTCAGATCACTACCAGTGGAACAGCATACAAACCTGATATCTATGGAAACATAGTAGTGTGGAAGGATGAACGTGATGGAAACAACGATATCTTCATTTACGACCTTTCCACTCAAAAGGAAACTCAAATTTCCACTAGTGGAATAGCAGATGATCCTAGGATCTATGGTAACAGAATAGTGTGGGATACCCGTTATGACTATCCCTCGTCAATATACGTATACGACCTCTCCACTCACAAGGAAACTCGAATTTCTGATGTGTTTTCATACAAGCCAGACATTTATGGTAACAAGGTTGTGTATGAGGATAACCGTAACGATGCAAGTGGAAACACGGATATTTACATGTATGATCTCTCGACTAATAAGGAAACCATGATAACCTTCGAGGACTTGGAAGATCCTGAAAACAATCCGTATCAGGTAGACCCAGCTATATATGGTGATAGGATTGTGTATACAAAACCACAGTATCCTCAAGGCGACATCTACATGGCTACTCTTGGTTCAAACCTCCCTGTAGCTGCTTTTTCCGCATCCCCAACTTCAGGAAGCGTCCCGCTGAAGGTACAGTTTACTGATAAGAGCAAAGGGTCACCAACTTCATGGAAATGGAACTTTGGAGATGGAAAAACTTCAACATCCAAGAATCCTGCACACACGTACACTAAAGCCGGAAAATATGTTATCAGTCTAACAGTAAAGAATGTCGCTGGAACAAATACAAAAACAATAAAGAACTATATAACTGTCAAAACAGCTCCTGTAAAACCGGTTGCTGCATTTTCAGGATCCCCAACCTCAGGTAAAGCTCCACTGACAGTAAAATTCACAGATAAGAGTACCGGATCACCAATTTCATGGAAATGGAGCTTTGGAGATAAAACTTATTCAACAGCCAAGAACCCTGTACATAAATATAGTAAGGTTGGGAAATATACTGTAAGTTTAACAGTAAAAAATGCTGCGGGAAGTAGTACGAAAACTGTATCCAGTTATGTTATAGTAAAAAAGTGATGAGCACTTTAAATTAAAAAGTAAAACATATCAAACATAAAAGGAGTGGGGAGTTTTTATAATCTCAGTTTATCTGAGACTGAATAGAGGTAAGTAGGAGGAGAGATCTATCGTTTGATCCTGCTGAATTTGCTTGTGTTTACGCTGGACTTCCTGTGGAAGGTGTATCATATTTCGCTTTTTTAGTTTTTTGTTACATTGATATATCGCATACAGGTGACCTATTATTTTACTTCAGTTTAGAATTTGTTTTTATTTTATCTAATCATTCCACGATACCAATATGAAATTGGAACTTACTTAACGTTTGACCTTTTGAGTTGCCTGATGTTGTATTATGTATAGGACTTCCAAATAGTTTTGAGTCTGCGAAATCATTTTAGGATCATAATGCATTTAATTGCGTATATTGATATCATTCCGTGTTTTATTGATACCATTCCATGTTTTATTGATACCATTCCATGTTTTTTCTGTAAATAGTCCAGCAAAGTAAAACTTGAACAACGCTTTTTTGCTATCTCCTTCACAATGGTTAATTGCTCTTCTTTATCTTTTATCTTCACTAACCGAAACTAAATAACAAAAACTAAACTATATAGGATATATCCAAAAGATATATAAGAAACTTTGTTTATTTATATTTTTGAAGGTATCACGTGGTCGAATCCAAACTATATAATCAGATCAACACAACTCTCATCTTCAGTAAAAAGCTTCATCTCGGGAGGTAAAATCGATCAAGCGATACCCCAACAGACCTCATTACGGGCTGCAGACATTGGCTCGTCTGCAGCTCACAAGATCAAAAATAGTATATCAACAATTGCATAATTGTTTATTTTCGAAATTATTGCAGACAAAGGCTTATATTTTGTACATTTAGATTTAGGTCAGTCTCATCCCTGCAATAAGCCCACAAAAAAACATAGGTTTGTGTGCAAACAGGGAGTCTTACTGCTTGGAATTGGCTCTCTTTTTGATAACTGAAAGATGCAAATTAAACCTCCCAAGAGAGATGCTGGAATCGTCAGGGATGAAGCGGATCAATAATCATGAAACATTCAAGTGAATCGCGCTTCTTAACCTATATTGCAGGATTAAACCCTGGGAGAATCTAGTTTCGGGGACTCCAGTTGGGGCTCAAATGGATTTATTTATAGCACTTTATGAAGCAGACGCCAAAAATATAAAACCGCTATTGTTCACCTGATAGAATGAACTAAAAACGCATCCGCAGACGATATATCGCATGTTGCTGAATGAACCCAGCAGAGCTTATATGCAAATCGAGTGATAATCCGATAGTAGCAATTATTTTAATTGCATCCTGAAAATCATAACTTTCAATACGATAGGAGGAGGCACCTTGAAAATTGCAGTTGTGGAAAACGAAAACCAGAAAGTAAGTTCAATATTCGAACAGGGATTCATTGCAATATATGAGAAACAAGGCGGGGAATGGAAAGTCCTGAACCGCTTTGAAAACAAAGTTTGCAATGCCAAAGGTATGGCTGCAGTACGCACGGCTATAGCGGATACAATAGAGCAGCTCGGTGATGTAAAAGTAATTGTTGCAAGTGAAATCCCAGGAATAGCATCCGGGACTTTTCAAGCAGCAGGTTTTGACATATTCCTTGTAGAAGATAATGTTTTGAATGTTCTTGACTCGATCAGAAAAGAAATGCTTGAGGCAATTGAGGAACGTCAGAAAGAACCACCAAAATTTGACATTACGCAGTTTCTGGAACCCGGTGCAAGTAGAGGTGATTTTTCGATTAATATAGAAGACATCATGTTTAAAAATCCGAACATGACTTCTAAGAAAATTCTGATTCCGTATCTGAAAAATGGAGAATTTAATAGGCTGGATGTTATTTGCAGTCATCTTCCGAAATGGCTTGTCACGGATTTAGGTTCCATGGGATTTGAATATGAAATTGTGAGCGACTTGCCAAATAAAAAGACTGTTAGAGTAGTGCGTATGCAAACTCAATAATCAAAATGAAGGATTATACTTTTTTGAAAAAATCAGAAGATAGGTAAATCTTATTATCTTTAAGGAAGTAATAATATAATAATGGACGGAAGGGGAGCAGAAAGGGGACCTCTACAACTGGACATAGGCATAGTTGTATCAGGAGTTGGAGGAAACTCCAACCAGGAAAGGAATCAATTCAATGGACTTGTTTCCTTTTTTGGTGTTGATTTTGGATTATATATCGGGCCATCGTATAATCCGTTTCGGACTATAGGACCGAGTGTCGGCATAGGTGTGGTCATAGGTTCTAATGGTTTTCTGGCTGCGAAACTAGGCATACATTTCAAAAGAGCATTCGGTTTAGCTATGCTGTTTCCTATAGTTCCTATTTATGGTGGTACCGGAGCAAGCTTCTTAGCTGCTCTGCCTATTTCAGAGGAAGCTAAAGCTGCAGCAGTTATTCCTTTACTGTTAGTTCCGGCAGCTTTCGTATATCAGGGAAATCTCAGAGAATTACGTAGACGCGGAATAGAAACTTTAACAGAATTAAAATCACGTTTACCAAGAAAAAAACACTAATTACAATTAAACCTGAATACTATTAAACAGAAAGAAGATCTCTACTGCTACCATTATAAGCCGAATATATCTCGGGAAATAACCGTACTTTACTGCACAAGGTCCCTCCTTTTTCCGGTTTTAATGAATTTGCCGATGAGTATATCAGAGGTATAGTGTTCAAAACTCCATCTATAGTGGTATTTATAGCGTCAGAAAATGACGTTTTAGGGGACAGGCTACAAAGGTTGTAGACAAAAAAAGACCTTGAAGACAGATCAGGGTCCGAACAGAATGAAATTTACGAATTAGATAGGAGAAGATTATGGACAGCACAACGGAAGTTCAGCCGCCTGTGCCGGTGGTCCGACGGAATGGCTGGTTAAAGGTTTTAACCACAGCAACAGTCTTCTATGTTCTCTTGCTGGTAGCCTTGCTGCTGACGAAGAACTCAAATCTTTTTCCTACCCTGGCATTGGTCGGCAGCTTTATGGTTCCTGTTGCTTATGTAGCTTTCATATACGAGCGCAGACATCTCAGCCGTCTGACAATGCCAACGGTCTCCCTGGCTTTCCTGTATGGAGGGATCCTGGGTATCCTTGCAGCTTCTCTTTTAGAGCCATTTTTTATCCGCCAATTAAATCTTGCCACGATTTTAAGAGTAGGATTTATCGAAGAGTTTGCTAAAATTCTTGGAGTACTGGTGATTGCACGTCACAGACGGCATGACTCGGAAATGGATGGATTAATCCTGGGCGCAGCGTCCGGAATGGGGTTTGCAGCCCTGGAAAGTAATGGTTATGCCTTTACAGCTCTCCTGGCAAGTCATGGTAGCATTTCGGTAACAGTGGGAGTGACTTTAATCCGCGGTCTGCTTTCTCCACTGGGGCATGGAACCTGGACAGCTATTTTAGCCAGTGTGCTGTTTCGGGAAAGCAAGAGTTGTAACTTCCGCATTAACTGGAAAGTAATTAATGCTTATCTGCTCGTTTCCATTCTACATTCAATGTGGGATGGATTGCCCCTGATAGTTTCCTATGTCTTTGGTCAGGGTTTAGGCGTGTTGATTGCGTGGGGTGCTATTGGTGCTATTGGATTGTTTATTCTCTGGATACGCTGGCGAGAAGCAGTCAGGTTACAAACGGTTTTGCCACCTGAAACTGAGGATACTTGTGCCTGAAAAGAGGACTAACGTGTAACCTCAAATCCAAACTAATGTAAGTTTGGATGAACTTCGGGGTACAGAAAAACGTTAGGAAGAGCATGAGGTGATCAATTGACAATTTTCAATGTTGACAATAAAGCGATCATTGGCGTGATAGGCCTGGGAATAATGGGAAGTTCTTTTGCTTCTAACCTTCTGTCACGAGGCTATAATGTTCACGTATACAACAGGACAAAGGAAAAAGCTCAATCACTTATCGAAAAAGGTGCCATTTTCCATTCTACACCACGAGAACTAGCTTCAGCAGCAGATATTATTATGACCTCACTGACTGATGAAACTGCAGTTGACAGTGTAGCTTTTGGCAAAGATGGGCTCCTCGATGGAGCAAGGAAGGGTAGTTTGTGGATTGACCTGAGCACAATAGACCCCTCAGCTTCAATCAAACATTCTAAAGCAGCAAAAAAGGCAGGATTAAACAGACTGGACACACCTGTGGTGGGAAGCAAAGACCTGGCTTCAAAAGGAGAACTCATCATTCTGGTTGGAGGAAACCAAACAGTTTTTGAAAAATATGAAGAATTTCTCAAAGAACTTGGCAAAACCGTAATTTACCTTGGAGAAGATGGTAACGGTCACAAAATGAAGCTAGCAATAAATCTGCACCTAGGACTTCTTGCAGAGTCGTTTTCCGAAGCTCTCACTTTCTCTCAGAAACTTGGGTTCAACACCAAAACTTTCGTTGAGACAATTAATAAGACTCCGATCGGGAACTATATCTCTCAGGGAAAGGGGCCAAAGATCGTGGAAGGCAATTTTGAACCAGCTTTCTCACTCAATAACCTGTTCAAGGACCTGAGGCTTATAAACGCACAGATAACCAGAACCGGAGCTGTATTGCCAATGACAAAGGTAGCTATAGAGGAATACTCAAGAGCGATACAAAACGGTGAAGGGCAGAAGGACTTCAGCGTCATTGCATTGGAACTCCAGCGTAAAAACGGATTAACTTAAGCTACAAAGATTCTATCTCGAGCCTGATCAGGCTTAACATTAAGAGGACAAAAATATTTATTCATTCATGATTTCTTATCGTCCATGATTTCTTATTTCGT
>DUGT01000130.1:38648-48028 GCA_013331275.1 Methanosarcina sp.
ATTTCGTCCATGATTTCTTATTTTTACTGTTTTTCTTCCGTTTTGATCAGAGCAAATTGATGCTTTCAATGATATGCTTTCAATGAGATTGAAATTTTAACTACATTATGTTTACTAGGGAGCAGGTACAGAGAATAAATAATCGTTTTCAAACAAGAAATTTCAACGTAATAAATTGAAGCCAGTTAAAGATACTTATTAAAGATGAAAAGGATAAAGCATTGTGGCATGATTGGAGAAGTCACTAGTGTTATATGACTTAAAAATATTTAATAGGAGAGATAATCTTCAAATCCTATCCGAACTAAAAGCCTATGTGAAGTTTTATTATCTGAGTTCTATACATATTCTTTGAGTGAATTTACTTGAGTAAAAACTTGCTGCATAAACTCGTTACTCTTTTGGTTTTGGTGGTCTGACACGTTCACTTTCCAACCGCTCGATTTCTCTGGTAACATCGTCTGGGGTATTATACTCTATTTCAGGTATTCCCCTGAGAAGATCAAGAAAATCACTTTCTGCTTCTTTTCCTTCAGCAAACCTGATAAGGTCTTTTCTATTTGCAGGATAACCGATACCTCTGCCGGTTATATACTCTTTAGTATCACGTGGACTTCTTTTAATAAGTTCACCTCCATGAGTCGGATATTGTTATTTTTCCCTCTTGGTTATCATCCTCAGATAAATTTATTTCCGGGTATCTATGCACTAACTAGCTAATTTAAGTGTAGCCGGTGAGAATTTTTTACCAGATAATCGTTTTTGAAAATTCAGGAGACTTATGAGACTTGTTAGCCTCCCGAACTTTTCCGTCAAATGAGAAACTATGATACTTTATATAATGTTCTCAATCCTGCAAAAAGTCTGAAAGGAAACCTATGGATTGTTAAATGGTGAAGCTTTCTATTTCGAAATACCTATAACTACTCCATCTTGAAGAGCTTATAAACGACTTCAAACTTTGACGTTCAGCAGGATCTACTTTTAAGATTTGGCGCCCGTTTGACGGCTGATTTACTTTAAAACAAATTTAAATTTTTTCAAGTTCTTTGACAACTTCATCAATGCTGGCATATTCCTTGTCTGGAAGCATACCAAGATTCTCCAGTAACGGATCAGCCATCGCACCACTGCTTCTTGCTTGTTGAATTATGTCATTTTTCTTTGCAGGAAATTTTACATTTTGTAATACATGCTGAATATCCATAGGAACTATTTCCATAACTTTTCCCCCTTCAGTTAGTCTCCTCTATGTTTTCTAAAATTGTTATTGGTCTATTTTTATCTAAAAAGCTATTCAGTTGTCGAACTTCCTTGAAATGGCATTTCATGAATATTTCTCTTACTAAACTTTGGGCAGTACTAAAAGATGTTCAATCATATAGACCTTCGTTCTATTTCAGGTATGTACCTTGAAGCTTAGAATATCGCTCTTTGCCTATTTTTTCAGCAAACCTAACAAGAGGATCTTCTTTGCTGGGCTTTGTAGGTAGGTTAACCTCAATAGATTCGGGTAGTTATCACTTCCCCTAGTTGACCACCTCCACTAATCATTATGTCTATAATTATATAAAAATAATTCAACCAAAACATTTATCGGAGGATACTTATTGTTTTTGAAGTAAAGTATTCGTTTATATTGGAAACTTTATGATTAACCGAATAAGTTCTATTAATCGAAAGTTAGGTAAAATGAATTAGAATGCAAAACAGAAAAAATAAGCTATGAATATTTTTAATTTCAAGGTTGATGCAAAAAACTAGACTATGAGGAAACTATGTCCAAATTCATTGGTCATCGGTTAAGGAATTTTCTTATCTGAAAGCTATCAATTTTGTATAGAAACTATCTTTAAAAATAGGTCAAGTTAGTCGGTTTTCAACACTTTTGTTATATAAGTCTCCTACTGGCTTATTTTTCAGGAAATTTACACTCTGCAATATAATTTTATGCTTTGTAATATCTGAGATCTACAGGAATGGTTTCCATAAATTTTTCCTTTTACTCCGTTAGTGATTATATAAAAGACATTATATATTTACATGATCTTATTTATATGAGGGGAATCAGGGAACTTAATGATTTTATTTTACTCATGTTGATACTTTTTATTACATATATCCGATACTTTACGAGTTACTCTATTTTAGAAGACCGGTCCTTATTGGATGCCCTTCTTATCTCTTTAATCGTACTCTTTCTAGCCTATATAATAAATTTCATTGCCGGAAGTTTTATTCTTTAAAGAGTGTCAACTGCCAAAGATATATATAAACTAATATATTTATAAAAATTGTGTTATATATCATTGTTCAAAACAATGGGTGAATAACGGGGGTTTGAATTCTTCTTACCATACAAGTGTTTCATTTCAAAAGTAAAATTTTTCTTACCATACAAGTGTTTCATTTCAAAAGTAAAGGAGGTTAGAATCTGGATAAACAAACTGTTAAATATGCCATTAGAAGGTTCAGTAATTTAATTGAGAGGAATAAAGAACATCGAGCTTATTCAGATTTTAAAGAAGGAATTAATAAAGGTCTAGACATAGCAAAATTTACTTTTGAAGACCATGTAGAGAAATTTGATTTATCCAGTTTGGAAGATAATCAAACTATAAAAATACGGGATTTACAAAACGAATTTAACTCACTTATAGATACCCTTGATATAAGAAAGAAACCAAACTGTTCAGAAGAACATTTAGAAGGAATATATAAAGGATTTGAGAAATCCAAGTTATTGTTTGAAGAGTTTATAAAGGAACTTGTATAATCTACTACTTAGTCGATACTGACTATTTAGTCAATGTTGAACTGTTTATTTACTTGAGATTCTTAACCTGAAAGTGTTATTTCCTAACGGTTATTTTTGTATAATTAGTTTAAAATACTAATTGGAGGATAATTATATATGGAGTAGAAAATCGCACTTGAAACTACAAGTCAAAGCCTCTCTACTTTCTGCCTAAGGCCAACCTCCATGTACAGCCGCTGATTCCTAATCTCAAGTTAGTCTATAAATAAAGATTAACTGCACTGATGCATGTAGTTAGCGATTCAGCGGCTTAATTTCTTTCTATGCCACTTATTTTCCATTTTAGCTATGTTATTACGGTTTGCTGTAATAGAATAGTAAAAAGAAAATTATTTTTCAAATAGTCTTACAACTTCTTTTAACATATCTTTTATTGGCGTCTTTTGTGGACATTTATCTTCACATTGCCCGCATTCCGTACAGTTTGAAGCCTTGCCTTCAAGCCCGCTATATAATACTTTTTCTTCTTCTACCCTGTCAAACATCTCGGCGTTGTTCAGGTATTTGAAGCTCTCTGGAATGTTTACTCCTGATGGGCAAGGCATGCAGTAGTGACAGCCAGTACAATAAACTCTTGTTTTTGATCTATAGATTTCTTTTACTGTGGAAATCAATTTTTTCTCCTCTTCTGTCAAGGAACCGGAAAAACCTTTTTCTGCAAACTCTATGTTATTTTTTACCTGCTCTATATCTGACATTCCACTGAGAACGACATTTATTTCCGGGTAGTCCCAGAGATATTGAAAACCCCATTCTACAGGACTTCTTTTCGTTTCTGCAGAATCCCAGATATTTTGGATCTCTTGAGGACTTGATACAAGATATCCACCACGTAAAGGTTCCATAATAACGATCCCAAGACCCCTGGAGGCTGCGTACATCAGTCCCTCCTTTCCGGCCTGGAAATTTTCATCCATGAAATTGTACTGGATCTGGCACATATCCCATGGATAAGAGTCAACTATTTCTTTAAACAAATCCAAATTATCGTGAAAAGAGAAACCTGTATATTTTATTCTTCCATCTTTAGTAGCGGAATTGAGGAAATCGGAAACACCGTGTTTTTTTACAAGAGACCAGAAGTCCTTGTTTAGTGCGTGAAGAAGATAAAAGTCTATGTAATCAGTTCTGAGTTTCTCCAGCTGTTCATTTAAGTAGCGGTCCATATCCTCTCTGCTTGTAATAAGCCAGCTTGGAAGTTTTGTTGCCAGATATACCTTTTCTCTGTAACCGTCTCGGAGTGCTTTCTCAATAACGAATTCGCTCATACCCCCATGATACGGATAGGCAGTATCAATATAATTGACACCATGATCTATAGCATAACGAATCATATGTACGGCTTTCTCATCGTCGACTTTTGAGTTATCACCCTCAAGAGTAGGAAGCCGCATAGTGCCAAATCCCAGTATAGAAGCCATTTTATCCGTTTGGCCGAGCCTTCGGTATAACATCTATCTTTACCCCCGATATAAATATCCTGAATCCGTTTCCGACTTACTTGTGTAATTATTTTAGTAGCTTGACAAGTATATTTTATGTGATTTGAGTACTTCATGTGATATGAGTACTTTATGCGATATGAATACTTTATGCAATATGGGTATTTTAGCGATATGAATAAGAAGTAGTGGTTTTATATGCGATTTAAGATAATAATGTCGTTTTTATAGATATTATTATCCTACCTTAATCAACAAAGAAAGCAGGAAGGCGTTTTAGATAAAAGCCATTCAAGTACTCAAATAACATAGATGAACGAGATAATTAACTTTCACTTGCAAATTGTATTTTAAATATATTTATCGCAAGGATGCTATTTTTCTGAATAAAAGTTGAGAAAACGCTGGAAAGTTTGTTTCAATCATTGTTGAGATAATTGCGCTGATTAATAGTTTTTTATATGATAATTTGATGTCTTTTCTGATTAGAAGATTGAAAGCTAGATTTTTGTCACCAGCTTCTACATTATGTTTTGCTGTACACATCTCAACGAATTTCAAATACTCCTCAAAATCTTTTACAATTTCAGGTGACACACTACCAAGCTTTAGAGCCTCTTTACCAGTATTTAAAAGAGGATGGCCCTTTACAGGCTTTCTTCTGTATGCAGCACTATTGACAACGTTTTGATAATATACAGCACATCCTGGCTACTGTATGCAAACGGATGTTTCAGGGCAATTCTACCCCACATATCAATATCTTCTCCCCACCAGAAACCAGTCTGAAAGCCTCCAAGTTCTAAAAATATTTTTTTAGGAACTGTTACTGAGGATGTATAAAATATATCTTTATGTGAAATTTCTTTCAGGTTTACTTTAAAAAAATTCAATATTAATCCTTCGTCTGGAATAAGCTTCCTTAACTCTTCATCTTTACCCATTAATACATTATCAATAAACTCCGTTTTCAATGAAGTTGCGTACAGGCCTGCACATGGATATTTTTCCCTCAGCCTCAGAATTGTCTCAAGATAATCTGGCATCCATTCATCATCCGCATCCAGAAAGGCTATAAGCTCGGATTTAGCTTCATTAATACCTCTATTACGAGCTACAGAAACACTAGCATTTTTTTGGTTGATCAATCGAATTCTGGCATCACTGAAAGTTTTTACCACATCTGCACTTTTATCTGTTGATCCGTCATTTACTACAATTATCTCAAAATCCTGAACTGTTTGGTTTATAACAGAATCTAACGCTCTCTTGACATGTGGCTCTTTATTATAAAGAGGGATAATAACTGAAAACTTAATCAGAATTTCGCCTCCTTTCAAAACTCAGTTACACTAATCTTTGAGGAAGAGAAAGACAATTCACTTCTACAATTTGGAAAGACTGCAGTAGCCTTATCTTCTAAAAACTACTAATAGCAATTTTCCTTTTAAAAAAAAGAATTACTTAAAGCCTATGTGAAAATATTGTGACCTTGTGTGAAAGCAATGGTCTTGTATAAAAACAATCACGTAAGGACAATATAGAGAACATAACTTTTACTTGTTATTGTTTACTTCTCGAACAAGCTATCTATGTCTTCCGTTTGACCTGTCCTTTCTTCGGCTTGTGGTTCTTAACTCAGGCTCTTCTCCAATTTGAGGGATATTCAGAATATGGAGTTGTGGGGCTCTGATGCCGTTTTTTTCTAATTCGGTCCATGCTCTTGTGTGTATATCCGATTCAAACTCAAATTCATCTCTAAGGTCATTGACATAAGCTTTGACCCTTAGCCTGGTGTAAAATGGAAGGGACTTATGCAGCAAAATAACAGGGCTCGTTCTGGAGATATATACATATTTTGAGGTCACAACCGTCTCTCTTAAAATCTTCATTGCAGCTTTCACATCTGATTCTGATGCAATATAGAGATCTATTACAACCATCATCTCCGAAGCTCCATAGTTCCCACTGGCAATGGCTTCATTAAAAATCAGGCTGTTTGGAGCCGTAACGGTATTATCGTCAGGTGTAACCAGTTTTGTTGCTCTTAAACCTATATCAGTAACCTCACCATAGTAGTTTCCAATGGAAATTTTGTCTCCTACCTGGTAAGGTTTTTCAAATGTAATTATAACTCCTCCGACAAAGTCTGCAAAAAGATCTTTTAACCCAAAGCCGACGGCTGCACCAATAAGTCCTGTCAGGAGAAACAGCTCCGGTCCGAATATATTTAATAATTCTGTCAGGAAGTAATAAAAAGCGACAATATAAATTCCAAACTTTACTGCAGGAATAACCATTTTTACTTTTATCCTGCCACTACGACTCATTTTTTCTGAAAGTTTTAATAGTAAGGCAGTAATAATTCTAGCAAATATGTATGCAACAAAAAAAGCCAGAATTATATTTACCAGGGTTTGGGTTTCTATAGATATGATAGTCTCAAGAAGTTGCTCCCTGGTTGTATTTACGGAGCTTCCATCTACCATTTACCATACCAGCCTTAACTTTTCCAGATATGCGATAACACTACTCAGGGCTTCGGGCCTTACTCGGAAGGAGTCATTTTCATCTTCAAAAACCAGTTCCTGATTTAGAAGTTGGAAGAGGACTTCATCCGTTTTTAACACAGAGCCTATTATGTCAACAATATCACTTTTTTTCAGATCCTGATATGAGAGAATGAGATTTAGAACAAAAGCCTCTTCTTGTTCAAGTTCTATATCATACAAAAAGTTGCCTACATCGTCAGGTTTTATATGAGGATAGTCAAGTGCAAGTTTCCAGATCCGTAATGCAACGCCAGGGTTACCTTTTGATTCCAGGTGAATCCTTTCAAACACCCTGTGCTCAGCAGTTTTTTCTTTTTCCTCTTTTTCTTTCCCTTTTTTTTCATTTAGGAGATATGTCTTAAGATAATGAGTGTTTATTTTCAAAATAGGAATTGAAATTTTTCTACCTAAGGCTGACAGTTCAATAGGATACTCAGTTATATATGATATAGGCTCCTCTTCTGACTCTCCGCCATTGTTAAATATAATTTCTCCTTCTTCATATCTATTGAATATAAGCTGTTTAAGGTGCTCTTTACTGAAAGCAGGAACTACAATCTGCACTGGAAAGTATTTTTCAAGCTCAAAAACTTCTTTTAGGTATTTCCAGGAGTAAATATTCCAGGTAGTGATGAATATCCTGTTCTGAGAGCTAATCATACCCAGAAACTATAAAATATGTCAAAACCACCTGGTTTTCTCACATATAGGAAGTGACAGTTATCAAGAAGTACTACTCTTTTTGTATCACCAGATAAGGAAATTTCCTTTTTATCCCGGACAATCTCAGAGAAAGTGATTTTTGTTGCTCTGCTTAAGTTTAGCTTTTCAATTTCCTTAATTAGAGTAGTTTTTCCGCCAAAGAGCCCGGCTATAATAGCCACATTGAGTTTTTTTCCAACTTCAAAATCGGCAATTGCTTCCTGGATTTCTCCGATCTCATCGCGCATTCCGATAATCTCGCCAAAAACCATCTCATCAGTCTTATTACTGTTATCCTCCACTGCATTCCCTATTTAATATCTCGTGTCCCTATTTATTAATTATTTTTGATTACATTTTAAAAATTGAGAAAAATAAAGGAAAGCAGAAAAAGAGAAAAAGAAGATCAAACTTTTTTCTCACTCAGGTATAAAATGGAGTTTCTATTTCTTTCGACTGCCTTTTTCTCAGGCCACTCTGTACAGCCTGGTAATATTTCATGGTATCAGGAGTAACCGAAGGCCCTGTTTCGGCAATCGCCTGAAGGAAATGTTTCTGCTTCACCTCTTTAGCGTGAAGGTCTTCCCGAAGTGCGTCTCGTCCTGCTTTTTTGCACACAGCTGCAATGTCAGCACCTGTATACTGATCGGTCATAGAAACCAGTTTGTCAATATCAACATCCTCTGCAAGCGACATTTTAGAGGTATGGACCTTAAAGATTTCCTTCCGAGCTCCCGCATCCGGGACGGGAACGAGAATTAACTCGTCAAAACGTCCAGGCCTTAGAAGAGCAGGATCTATGATATCAGGACGATTTGTTGCGCCTATTACCACTACAGCTCTGAGTTCCTCAAGCCCGTCCATTTCGGAAAGCAGCTGATTCAGAATTCTGGCTGTAACCTGTGGCTCACCCACGGAAGCCCCGCGAATAGGAGCAAGAGAATCAAGCTCATCCAGGAAAATAATAGACGGAGCAACCTGCCTTGCCCGTGAAAAAACCTCGGCAATTCTTTTTTCCGACTCTCCGTACCACTTGGAAAGCAGGTCGCTTCCTTTTGCGGTAATGAAATTCGCTTCGGACTCATGAGCAATAGCTTTTGCAAGAAGAGTCTTTCCAGTACCAGGAGGACCGTATAAAAGTACTCCTTTGGGAGCCTCAACTCCTATATCCCTGTACGATTCCGGACTTTTAAGAGGCCACTCCACAGCCTCCTTTAAAAGTTGTTTTACTCCCTCCAGGCCGCCAACATCTTCCCAGCTCACGTTAGGAATTTCGATAAGGATCTCTCTTATAGCAGACGGCTGGACATCTTTAAGGGCATTTTCAAAGTCTTCCCTTGTGACCCTAAGTGTATCAAGGATATCACTTGGAATTTCAGGTTCATTGAGGTTAATCTTCGGGAGAATCCGTCTCAAGGAACTCATTGCAGCTTCCCGGCAAAGCGCAGCAATGTCAGCTCCCACAAACCCATAAGTTATCTGAGCGAAGTCCATGAGATTTACATTTTCGGCAAGTGGCATACCTCTAGTGTGAATCTGGAAAATCTCGAGCCTTCCTTCAGTGTCAGGAACCCTTAACTCAATCTCCCTGTCAAATCTACCAGGACGGCGAAGTGCCATATCAATTGCTTCAGGACGGTTGGTCGACCCTATCACAATCACGTTCTTGCGAGCTTTAAGCCCGTCCATCAGAGAGAGGAGTTGAGCTACAACTCTCCTTTCTACTTCTCCGGTTACCTCAGCCCTCTTAGGCGCAATGGAGTCGATTTCATCAAGGAAAATAATTGCAGGAGCATTTTTCTCTGCTTCTTCGAAGACGTCTCTGATCCCTTTTTCTGACTCTCCATAATACTTGGACATAATTTC
>DUGT01000130.1:48140-58867 GCA_013331275.1 Methanosarcina sp.
CCATAATACTTGGACATAATTTCCGGGCCATTGACTGAGATAAAGTAAGCATCAGTCTCATTTGCAACTGCTTTTGCAAGCATTGTTTTACCTGTTCCGGGCGGCCCATAAAGAAGTACTCCTTTTGGAGCATCGATTCCCAACCGGTCAAAAAGTTCAGGGTGCTTCAAGGGTAGTTCTATCATTTCTCTTATTTTGGCGATAGCATCTTTAAGCCCACCCAGATCCTCATACATGACAGTGGGAACATTCTGTTCCGGGGTTATTTCTGCAGCTTCAGGTAAGAGCTCAACCTCTGTCATATCTGTAATCTTTACTATCCCAGAAGGGGAAGTGGAGATCACCTGTAATTTTATTTCTCCCAGCCCAAATGACTGACCCACACCTGGACCAAAAAAGTCCTGAAAGAAATCCTCGAACATAATTCCTTTCCCTAAAGTCTCCCTTTCACGGGACCGCCTCAAACTTGTGGTTGAAATAAAATCTCCTTTTGAAACCGTACGGTTCATGAATACGGCTTTAAGAGTTTCACTTGGAGCATAGATCTGCATACCCTTGGCTACAGGTGCAAGAGTTACACTTTTTGCTTCTTTCCAGTCGGCTTTGCGAATATCCACGTACTCTCCTATGCTGGTTTTTGCATTAGTGCGGATAAGCCCGTCCATACGAATAATATCCAGGCCCGAATCGCTGGGATATGGACGTCCGACCAGGGCTGAAGTCGATTTTCCACCTTTTATTTCCACAACGTCAAAGGGCTTGAGACCCAGTTTTTCCCGGTAACTGTCATCCACTCGGACAATTCCTTTTCCGACATCTCTTTGATCAGCCTCTGCGACTTTTAGTTTTGCAGTTATCTTTTCTCTGTCAGCCAAATAATACCCCCATCTCCACATTAGAACTTAAATTTAAAAAACAATATAGTGATTTTTTAAATAACGTAGTAATTTTTACAGCAAGTTTTAAATGATTCGTCTTTGTTTTTTACCTTCTTTGCCTTTCCATTTCATCTTAATAGGCATGAGTAAGTTTTCCATTAAGAAGTGTTTGAAGTCCAGGTCTTTTACTATAGACCTTTTACTATAGTCCTGTCATTCGATTGTAATCAGTATCTTTTCCCTCTTGCTTTTACACAGTTTAAATTGAGACCTGTCTTACAGCTCGATATAAATTAGCAGTTAGATGTATGAATCCTCTTAATGTATGAACCTATATGGATGTATGTTTCAATGCGAGAGCCATTTAGTTCCTACCCATTGCCCAATGAAATTAATAATGTCACCTTATGATCCAGAACTTTTCAATTCCTTATTTTTATAAAAGAACTTTTCAACTCCTTATTTTTATAAAAACTCGCCTAAGCAACCATAGCCTTATCAACGAAGCAACCAGTTCTGGAACCAGTTTCTATTGCCTAAGTTTTGTAATATATTTCCTATGAAAGTTTCCTTCAGAATTCTCTTCAGAAGATTCAGAAAGTCACTTTCTGCCTGCTGTCCTTCGCAAGCCTGATAAGATCCTTTCTATTCGCAGGATAAATGATACCCTGTCAGTTATATGTCCTTTAGTCTCGCGTGAACCTTTTTTGGTAAGCTCACCTCCCTAAAATAAGGTAGTTGCGATCTTCTTGTCTGGTTTCCCACCCTCCATTTTGTATTATATCGATAGTTATATAAAAAAGAATTCAATTAAAATGTTTGCCAGCAGATGATCTTTTCATTATAGTGACTTTTTGTTTTTTGTTAGTACACATATTCCAAACAAAAATATCATTATGTTTCTTCCTCCTTTCATTACAGATCATTATCCTGCACAGCGATTTTTGTACCTGGACAAAGCTAAAAGAGTTTATGTCAACTATTTAAGAGCAGTAAGCTGATTCCAAGCCCGATGAGTATAACACCACCAATCAGTTTTGCTTCGTGCTCGAAAAAGTGACCCATTTTACGCCCAAGATATGTTCCGAATAAAGACATAAAAAAGGTTACAGAGCCTATAATAATTGCGGGCTCAAGAATGGACGACTTTAGAAACGCAAAGCTTATTCCTACAATAAGGGCGTCTATACTTGTTGCAACTGCAAGCGCAAGAAGCACAGAATAACTCAATGAGTTTATCCTTCTCTGTTTGCTTCCACGAAGATTCCTATAAATCATCCTGGCTCCGATAAAAACCAGAAGGCTTGAGGCAATCCATGAGGCATATTCGGAAGCGAAGCCACTCATCGCACTTCCTCCAAACCAGCCCAATACTACCATTAAAGCTTGAAAGCCACCAAAAAAAATAGCAAATTTTAGAGCATCACTAACCCTGAAAGGACTTATCGTAGCGCCTCCGGACATTGAAACTGCAAATGAATCCGTTGCAAGCCCGAGCGCTATGAGAAGATTGGATATATAAGACATCGAATAATTACTCCACTTTTGTTTAGGGTAAGTTATCCGGATAATAGAACCTGTGGCACAATAGTAATCAAGATTTTGCCTCGTGCCCCATTATTAAAGCTGTTTTTTGATTTTGATCTATATGCTCAATCAGGTTTAAAGTTTATACAGAAGGAAATTAGACGTAGAGTATATTTAATCCACTGTATAAAATTGAGAAAAAAATATCTTTTTCAAAGACAAACTAAAGACTCATTTCTATAAAGATTCAATTCCAAGCTTTTTTATAAAGTCCTTTTGTTTAGTCTGTCCTTTCTTTTATTGTTCGGCCTGACAATTTCCTGTAAACCCATTCAATACAGAAGCAGAAGAAAACTGTGATTAAAAGCAGCCCCAGAGTCAGTTTCGAACTCACAAATTCGTAATAAATTAACAATCCGAAGAAAATCAAACTGCTCAAAAATGAAGCCTTAATTATCCAGCGTTTCGCTCCAGTTTCTTTTAAAAGACGTAGATGAGAAGTATTAACAGCTACATAAATTATGAGCAGGGAAGTACTTGCGAGCATACCTATTCCCTCCAGAGGAAGGAAGTTAGCCAGGAGTACGACAAGACCGGATGTAATAAAAAGTCCTTCTGTTCCCCTGTTCCAGATTTTCCTCTCAAAAAAGAAAGGAAGTCGTCCGTTTTTTGCAAGTAAATAACTTACGTTTGCCCCGCCATAAAGAGAAGCATTAATTGCAGAAGAAGTTGAAATAAGGGCGGCAAGAGCCATAATTTTGAAGCCTATAGTTCCTAGAAAAGGCTTTGCTGCAGCTGCAAGAGCATAGTCTTTTGCCTTCTCGATCTCAAAAATAGAGAGGTTTCCAATTACTGCAAGGCTTACCGATATGTAGATAAGAATAACAAGTGCAATGCTCAGATAAATTGCTCTTGGAAGAGTGGTTTCTGGATTATTAATATCTTCTACCGCATTAGTTATCAATCCAAACCCCTGGTATGCAAGAAACACAATCCCTGCACCAAAGAGAATACTTTTGTAATCCGGCCACGTAGAAACTGAAAGATTTCCTGTATCCATATAAGCAATACCTGCAGCTGCAAAAATCACCAGTATACTAAACTTTATCGAAACTATGAATAATTCTGATTTTCCTACGGCTCTTGCTCCTATAAAATTAATTGCAGTAAAAATCAGGATAATTGCAGTTGCAAAGATTTTTTCCCATATTTGGGCTGAGCCTGGAGGAAGAAAGGTCACTGCATAAGAAGAGAAACCTCTCGAATAAAGGGCAAGTCCGAAGACATAACTTATCCAGAGTAAAAGGTTAAGTCCTCCACTTAAAACTCCGTCTCCGAAACCCTGTAGAATAAATTCTATAGGTCCGCCAGCCGATTGATACCTGACTCCAAGTTTTGCATAGGAATAAGCATTTAAAAGTGCAACCACTCCTGCAATGATGAAAGAGATATATACTGCGCTTCCCGAGATTTTTACAGCTGTTCCGAAAATAGAAAATATTCCGGCTCCGATCATACCCCCAACACCAATTGAAGTCGCAGCATAGAGCCCCATTGATTTGATCCCAGTCATAAAACTCCGGATTTAGAGACTTCTTTAAAACCAATCCATTACGATCCAGTAACCCGTATTCAGAGATAAATATATTAATCTATTTTTTCACTTTTCTGGGATATAGTTTTCCTGTCTTAAATTAAATGTACACCAAGCCAGAAACTCGTCTTGTAAATAAAGAGACGCCCGTCGGATAATAAACGGCAAATAAGAGATTAAATTGTCCGATATTTTATGTTTCATTTCACTCCTTTTACTATCCCGTACTTTTAACCTTGCTTTTTATTCTTTTTAGTCATCTTAACCGTCTTTTTCTTTTTTAGAACGTTATCAATGTTATAAAAGAAAAGAATATTTAATTTATAATCTAAGTATAATATTAGTTTCTGGATAACCTTATATGGTAAAGCTGAGATATATTTACTTTTAAAATTTTAAAAATCCCTTTAATGACTAACAAAATAATTAACAAAAACAATGAATACAGTAATTAACAAAGTAATTTAAAATAATTAATAAAATAATTAATAAAATAATTAATAAAATAATTAATAAAATAATTAATAAAATAATTAATAAAATAATTAATGTCTCCAGCTAAGCATTTTGAAACTATATGGGATCACGAACAGAAGGATTATTACAACAGGTATGAAAAAGTATGGAAACGACATTCGATCCAGAAAATATAAGTGGGCTTTCAGAAGAAGATGCTGCTGAAGTAATTAAGAATGAAGGCTATAACGAGCTGCCGTCCCAAAAGAAGCAGAGCCTCTTTTCTATCTTTCTGAATGTTCTTAAAGAACCTATGTTGCTTCTTCTCTTAATCGCAGGTACGATTTATCTGTTCCTAGGGGAAGTAAGAGATGCTTTAATACTGCTAGCTTTTGTTTTTGTGGTTGTGGGTATAACATTTAACCAGGAAATAAAGACCGAAAGGGCCTTAGAGGCTTTAAAAAATCTCTCAAGCCCAAGAGCTCTTGTAATAAGAAACGGGGAACAGAAAAGAATTCCAGGGAGAGAAGTCGTTAAAGGAGATATTATAATTTTAAGAGAAGGAGACCGCGTCCCAGCAGACGGAGTTATTCTTTCCAGTACAAATCTTCTGGTAGACGAATCCTTGCTCACAGGCGAATCACTGGCTGTTAGAAAATCCGAATATACTGACTTAGCTCAGTCCTTAAAACCTGAGCAACCAGGAGGAGACGATCTTCCATTTGTATATTCAGGAACCCTTGTAATTCAGGGTCATGGAGTGGCACAGGTAACTGGAACTGGGATACATACTGAAATGGGAAAAATCGGGAAAGCTCTTGGGACAATCGCTGAAGAAGATTCTTTACTCAAGAAAGAGACAACTAAAATTATAAAGACTTTTGCTGTTTTTGGAGGAATACTCTGCACGGTTGTAGTTGTAGTCTATGGCTTGACCAGAGGAGATTGGTTGCACGGTTTGCTTGCAGGACTAAGTTTGAGCATGGCTCTTCTTCCCGAAGAGTTCTCAGTAGTTTTACTAATATTCCTGAGTATGGGAGCCTGGCGTTTGTCCAAAAGAAACGTTCTTGTACGGCGGATGCCTGCAATTGAGACGCTAGGAGCTTCAACGGTCCTGTGCGTGGACAAGACAGGGACTTTAACCTTAAACCGAATGATTCTGAACTCTTTATTTTCGAAAGGCGAGTATTGCGAACTTGATAAGAACGAATGCCTGCTTGAGAAGTTCCATGAATTGCTTGAGTTCGGATACCTGGCAAGCCAGCGTGATCCTTTTGATCCTCTTGAGAAAGAAATAAAAAGAAACACTGAAAAATTTCTTTTTAACACCGAACATATCCATGAAGAGTGGAAAACTGTCAGGGAGTACCCTCTATCTAAAAACCTGCTTGCACTTTCAAACGTATGGAAATCCCCAGATTCCGGAAATTATGTTATTGCGACAAAAGGTGCACCTGAAGCGATTTTTGACTTATGTCATCTGAGCGAAGCCGAAAAAGAAGAGTTATCGGTTCATGTCCAGGAGATGGCAAACAGGGGTTTGAGGCTTCTGGGTGTGGCCAAAGCCAGTTTTCAGGATGACTCTTTGCCTGAAAAACAGCACGATTTCGATTTTGAGTTTATAGGACTGCTTGGGTTTGTCGATCCTGTCCGGCCATCTGTTGCCCAATCATTAAAGGAATGTTATAAAGCCGGAATAAGAGTCATTATGATTACTGGAGATTATCCAGGTACAGCTCAGCATATAGCCAGGCAGATAGGTTTGGAAAACCCGGATAAATATATTACCGGTCCTGAACTGACAAGCATGGATCAAAGCGAGCTTGCGGAGAAAATAAAAGCAACAAATATCTTCGCCAGGGTTGTGCCAGAACAAAAACTGATAATTGTAAATGCCCTAAAGCAAAATGGGGAAGTTGTTGCAATGACAGGGGATGGGGTTAACGATGCTCCTGCCCTGAAATCGGCACATATTGGAATTGCAATGGGAGAAAGGGGCACGGATGTAGCTCGTGAATCTGCATCGATTGTCCTTCTAAACGATGATTTCTTTTCCATAGTTGCAGCCGTCAGGCTTGGAAGGCGGATTTTCGATAATCTAAAGAAGGCAATAGGTTACATATTCTCAGTCCATATGCCCATTGCAGGACTCGCCCTATTCCCTATATTGTTTAATTTGCCCCTTGTCCTTTTGCCTGCACACATAGCATTTCTGGAATTGATAATTGACCCTGCCTGTTCAACAGTCTTTGAAGCTGAACCTGAAGAGAAAAATATAATGAACAGATCTCCTCGAAATTTGCAGGAAAGAATGTTCGGAAGAAAAAACCTGGCCCTCAGTCTGGTACAGGGCATAAGCATGCTTGCAGGAGTGATTGCTGTTTTCATGTATGCCTTATATATGGGCAAGGGAGAAGTGGATGCACGCACACTTACCTTTGCGACACTCGTAATCGCAAACCTTACTTTAATCGTGGCAAACCTTTCCTGGTCCCAGAGCCTTATCAAAACATTGTCTTCCGAGAACAAAGCCTTAAGATACGTGTTAGCAGGAGCGCTTTCAGGTTTAATTCTGGTTCTGTATGTCCCTGCTTTAAGAAATATGTTCCGTTTTTCACTGCTGCACAGTGATGACTTGCTAATTGTGTTTGTTGTGGGGACTCTAAGTATAGTATGGCTCAGATTACTCAAAAGCCAAATAAACAACAATATCTGACAGATCTAGAAAGTTAAGTACTGGAAGGTAAGTGTTATACCTGTTCAAATTGAATAGGTATATGTTCAATTTGAATTGGGTATCTACTCAAATTTGAGTATGTACTCCTCAAATTTGATTGGTGCTTATTCAAGTCTGATGGAAAAGTAACTCATGTAGAAATCGAAAAAGTATAACTTTATAATATATGGCACATTTAATTGTTTTCTGTATTCCAACTGTTTCAGCACTCAGTAAAAGAGAATAATAAACTTCAATGGAACCGAAGGTATGAAAAACTCTTTACGTTTTGAGAGAATTTCGAAAAAACTCAGTTCCTAGCTGGATCGTCAAATTATTAGAGATATATAAGTAATTCTTGAACTGAGATTTCTGAATCTTCGATATGTTCTGAAAGCTCAAAGTTAAAGAATTTTTCATTTTTAGATTGTTTTTGATTGTAGCAGTTAAGTATAAACAGCAGTTATAATAAGCAAAGAAATATACATAATTATAAAATTATTTTATTTAGTAATGGAAGAAGCATACATAATAGAGAAGTATTGACATGGCAGACCAAAGCTATTTTATCGATTTATTTTTGCATCTGGACGCTCACTTAAGAGAAGTAACAAATGAATACGGTTTATTAACGTATTTATTATTGTTCACCATCATCTTTTGTGAGACAGGGCTGGTGATAGCTCCTTTCTTACCGGGTGATTCTCTCATCTTTGCAACCGGAGCTCTGGCTGCCAGTGGCTCGTTCAACTTATTTACTCTACTGATTGTGCTATGTCTTGCAGCAATTGCAGGAGATAATGTCAATTATCACACAGGACATTTCTTAGGAAATCGAGTAACAAATCGTGAAAATATACGGTTTATTAAAAAGGAGCAGCTTGACCGTACACACTTATTCTTTGAGAAGTATGGGGTAAAAACGATAATTATAGCCCGCTTTATTCCTGTTATCCGTACTTTTGCACCGTTTATAGCAGGGATTGGAACAATGCCCTATTTGACATTCATTAGCTATGATACTATCGGGGGAGTTTTATGGGTGACGTCATTCCTTTTTGGAGGATACTATTTTGGGAACTTGATGATTGTAAAGGATAACTTCAGCTTTTTAATATTTGGAGTAATTCTTGTTTCGTTACTTCCAGGCATTATTGCGTATATTCAGAGCAAACGTGACCCAAAAGGAATGTGACCTAAAAGGAATGTGACCCAAAAGGCGCATGATAGAGTGAAGAGTTGCAAGATATCCAAAATTTCTTAGTTATTATCAAAACTCTCAAGAGTATTTGCATGGTATGAAATTCATTTGATCGTTTAAAAGGCAAGGTTCTGAAAGTAAATTCAGAGTAGGAGAGCTAGTGAGATAAGGCTGTTTCGGTTAGGAATAGAAAAACTGTTTATAGAAAAAAGACCCTGAACCCTTGTGAGGCATATCTTTGAAGATGGGAACTTTGATAAAAATCATAGTGGCCCTGTTACTGCTCGCAGCAGGTGTATATCTTGTCCGTAGTTACTGGGTAGAGATCATACCTGTTATGGAAGAAATATTAGGAACACTCAGGGAAACAAAACTGCGTTATGTTTTTCTAGCGATTTCGGTATACTTGCTGAGCGTATACTTATTTTCAGTCCGCTGGCAACAGGTTCTCTTCTGTATTGGTTACAATCTGAAAGTCACAAGTCTTGTTCCGATTTATTTCGGAGAAGTATTCGTAAATAACATTACTCCGGGAGGGAACATGGCAGCGGGAGAATCTTTCAGAATCCTTTGGGCTAACAAACTTTTTGGGATAAGCTATAGCAATGCTTTTAAAACAGTTTTCTTTGAAAGATTGGTTGAAGCAATTCCTGTTTTTCTCTTATCAATTTATATATTATATGCGTTCCCGGCTTTAGAGATCAGGTTCCTGCCCTCAATTGACAAATTAACGTTAAAATCAGTCCACCTGTATTTCTTAGTCTTCCTGGCAGCAGGAATAGCAATGTGGTTCTTCCGAGCAAAATTAACCTCTTTCTTTCGAAATGTACAGAAAAACTGGAAAATATTTAAACAAGCTTTTGTTCCTGTTCTCCTTCTATCCTGTGCAGTCTGGACTCTTGATGCAGTACGTCTCAAACTGGTTGCTTTAGCCCTGAACATTGACCTCTCTTTAAGCCTGATTGTAACAATTTCAATCCTTACCTTTATTCTGGGAGCCCTGCCATTAACTCCAGGAGGTCTCGGAATAATTGAAGGCGGCCTGATCTCTCTACTTCTGTATTTTGGTTTGTCCCTCGCATCTGCAAGCAGTTTCGTTCTTTTGGAGCGTTTTATTTCTTATGGGATCAGCAGTATAATCGGATTTCTGTACCTATCTTACTATGGAGGATTTAAGATCTGGAAAAAATCAAAAGAAAAAAAATTACACTAATCAGCAAAATATACTTTCAAGAGATGATGAAGTTAAGCGCTCTATATCTTTTCAGGCAGGAAAATATCTTTTTAGATAGGAAAATATCTTTTCAAATAGGAAAATATCTTTTCAGATAGGAGAATATCTTTTCAGGCAGGAAATCTTCTTTCGCTCCGATTTTTGCTTCGTTTGCGGAAAACGGTTGCCCTTATAGAATAACGGCAACCATAAATCACCTCCGGAAACCTTTATGGAAAGGTATTAATTGGAGAAGTATGAGTTATAATATGTGGGTAATATAATTATTACTGAACCCATTGATAAAACCGTGAGGTGATAATGATGTGTAGTGTTGGAGACTCGTTTGATCTGGATATGGAAGGAAATTTGCCGGTTAAAGACTATGTATGTAAAGACTGTGGGAACAGATTCAAAGGCATTGGCAAAAATGTAAGATGCCCTTCCTGCCAATCCAAAAATGTAGCAGAATCCTGATAATTTACTGGATTTTTAAAAACTTATTTTTAACATGAAAGAACCAACCTCTTCGAAAGATATTTCACTTAAGGAAAGTGAAATGCTTCTCCTGCGCGGCACGGCAGGAACAGTGGCTATTGTGAAAGCAGGCCCGCATGGACAGTTTTTTCTGGAGACTGAGAACGAAGAGATCGTACTCGGACTGGAACCTCATGACCTGATTGTTGCTTCTGCGCTGTCTGTAGATGAGAAAACCGAAAAAGGGCTTAAATGCGTTCTTTTTATGATCCGGGAAATCAGATCACCCTTAATTGTTCTTCCAAAGAAACACCCTGCATCCCCAAGGCTTCCAATTGTAGTGTCGGCTGGCCAAAAAACTGTTCTAAGCTGCAATATTACTCCTGGCACACATCCGAATCAGGACGTACTTTGCGGTTCAAATGAGTTTGACAGTCTTGAGGTAACCGGAACACAGGAAGGCGTACATATTGAAAACCTGCCAGAGTGTGAGGTAGTAAAGGTTGACTTTGATATCTGATCCGCATATCCTTTTAAGAAAAAACAGGGATTTTGGCGGCCCTCTGTCTTTCATAGTTGGTTTATCTGTCTTGTAGAGTAGTCTTGGATCTAGCCTTAGATAATAATTTTGATCTATAGAACGTTTAATTTTGATCTATAGAGAG
>DUGT01000130.1:59014-59307 GCA_013331275.1 Methanosarcina sp.
TTTGATCTATAGAGAGTTTAATTAACTCTAATTAACTCATTTTTAGTATAACTGTAGTTTAATCTGACTTGTGAACATATAGATTTTATTCAATCTGTACTTTTTTATTCAATTTTATGATTTTTTTACCGTATAAGTCTAAATTATCTATATATTCAATATTTATCTCAAAATGTACAAATTTTTTAGTAAAATCTGTGCATGTTTTGTTTCTGTAAACCAATCTTAATGCCACGATATAAACTAATTTTATAAATATTTAATTAAAATAAGAAAGTTTAATACTATAAAAC
>DUGT01000126.1:0-6328 GCA_013331275.1 Methanosarcina sp.
ACACTATATAAAATATTATGAAGAAATACTATAAAGAAATATTACGACGAAATGCTCAGAAAATGAGATTTTACTAAAAGCTTAAGGAGAGAATTCAATGCCAATAATAAACACTTCACAGGGAGTAGGAGGCATCCTGAACAGTTTCAGGGGTCTTGTCGAAGATGCAAAGAAGATTGCTTTTGTGGGAACACCCGGGTTTTGCACTCCTTTTGCAGAACTTCTTGGTTTCGTAGTTCGTAACCGTGAACTTGCTTTTATTTCCAGTGAGGATTTTGAGAAAGCCAGGTCTATCTTCATGGGTCCTGAAGGCATGCAGCTTGGAGATCTTACAGATAAGCACGCTGACGTTGTTGTCCTGCTTGGAGGACTTTCGATGCCAAAAATAGGGATTAGCCCTGAAAAAGCAAAAGAAGTTGCCAGTAAAATCCTCGAAGGCTCTGAGAATGGAAAAGTTATCGGACTCTGCTTCCAATCTGCGTTCATACAGCAGAAATGGGATGAAATAATAAATTTTGATTATGTCATCAATGCCGATCTGGCAGTTGAGGTATTGCAAGTCTGAAGTGCTCTGAAGTCCAGTTTTGGGAGTTCTTGAGGCTTTCAGGCAGAAGAATCCCCCTTTCTTTACTCTTTTTACCTTTTTATATCTTTTTGCTTTTTACATTTTTACTTTTTTGTCTTATTCTTTATTGTTCTTTGTCTATTTTGCCTTCATCCTTACCTTTTACTTCTCTTTCTTTTTCTCAATTTTATAAGCTTTTTAATAAGATACAATTATATTCAATCCTGACTAATGACATATGATAATTATGGAGAAAGCTGCTAAAGAAATCAAGGAATTAAAGGGTTTTTTACCCAGATCTATTGCGTATGCCGGACAGATAAATGAGGACTTTGCTGAAGGAATAGCAGGCCTCTATAAAGCCATATGGGAAGAAAGGGAAGGTGGTCTTTCTATAAAACAGAAGCATCTCATTGTTTTTGCTGTAGCCTGTTCAAGCAATAACATCCAGAGCGCAGTCAAGATTTTGGAAAGACTCCATAAATTTGGGGCTACAAGAACCGAGATAAATGATGCGATGATGCTCGCGGCCTGGACAGGTGGAATCCAGCACTTCACGGATTTTAGCGCAGCAGTACTTAAAGAGATGGAGAAACTAGGTTATTGAGGCTGTTAAGAAAACACTTTTATTGAAGGCATTTTTTCTTTAATTTTCAGGAGACATCCTGTTTATCAATTTACTTTTTGAAATATTCTTTTTTAAAATACTTTTTTCAAACACGCTTTACGAGACGGGAATATATTTTACAATTTTGAGGCTGGGAAAATGGACTTTATATATGGAAAGTGAATGATCCAAAACAAGTGAATTCTCAAGTTCTCTTAGAAGGTTCAAAAAAATGACTCAGATCTGTATCTGGTTCATTGTCGGTTCCTGTTGTTTTTTCATGGTATGGAGCTTACCAGCAGCTTTTACTCGGAAAGCCTTTTTCGTTATAACGTTAGATAGTTTACCTCCTCTATTATCAAAAAAGCCTTAGATACCTTTATAATCTCCAATTACAATTTTAATCGTCAAATTAGCGTAATAATTATAATAACTGAAAATATTTTACGGAATTGCGGGAAGGGGAAGATATGAGAAATCAAACATTTAAAATGCTAAAAAAGGCACAGTGGTTTTTACTGCCAATTTTTTGTGTAATTTTACTGACAACTGCGTATGCGAGTGCAACTTCTTTAGTTCCATCAAACCAGACGAATGAGCCAAACCAGTTTGTTCTCCAAGGGATTGGACCAAAGTATGAAGATGTACAAATAAGCTATTCAACGACCAGTATTACAGGCAAACCTATTTTTATCTATAATGATTCGAAAAACTCGTATAGCTTCATAGGAGATGAAATCCGTACTCAACAAATGGCAAAAGGTAAGGCGGTTACAGTGACATTAGAGAGCATTCCTGATCTCCATGTTACAACACTAACTCTGTTAATACCTGCAGTTAATCTCAATAGCTCAGTAAAAGAGTTTAAAACGGTTGCGATCTTAACAACTAGCAAAACAGCAATCGTCGGAGAGAACGTCGTTGAGGGAGCAGTAAAATCATATGAAGTGATAAGCCTCAAAGGAACTGCTAGTTATATAGTATCTTAAGTTAAACTTTAAGTTAAATCTTAAGAAATCTTAAGTTAAATCTTAAGTTAAATCTTAAGTTAAATTTTATTCATGCTTACCGTCATGAAACGAATTGATTTTCCTAATGCAAGGTTTATGTTGATTTTGCAGCAAAACTAGATTTTTTGCACCATAAACTCTAAAATGTTCGGGAAGGCAGCTCTAGCTGCTTTCCCTGTTTCAGAACATATCAAGTTTATTCTTTATAATTCTCTTTCTTTTTTGTGTTTAACTTGTTATCCTGATAGATTCGTGCAAAGTCGCTAGCGGTCATGCATTTGTCTGATATTTCTTCAATTAGTTTTTCCCTTTCTTTCTTTATCTTTTTCATATCTTCTTCAAATGATTCAGGAAGAGGAACACGTACACACCTTATTGGGTTTTTATTCACGTTTTTTCCTCCTTGTCTATATCCATGATTTTTTCCATATTTATATTTTGGATCGTCCACCATTATGCGGTTGATATTTCCATGATTAATTTTCCAGTGCTAGAAGTGCCATATGTTTCGTGCATTAAGCACGCTATTAACCTTACTAATTGCAAATATGATACGCTACTAAAAACATTTGGAAATAACATCAACTAGCTAATAGTGCACGATCATATTTTGTAAAGACAAATATAATTTTTCCTACACTATATATATTTAAAATTTTCAAATGAAAAAGAAAGAACATATCAAAGTTCAGATTACTGCTTAGACTTAGGAGGTATCCTTTCAAAAAATCTTCTTTCAATAGGCTACGACTTTTTCTAATTCGGAAATAAAAAAGGATGAAATCTGATCATTTGTACTCATATATTCTCTTCAAAAACCTGAAAATAGCTATATGTTTTATTTTGTACTCTCATACTTTGAACCAAAATCTTCTTGCAATGTAGCCGCTATAAAGAGCACCAAAAAGTTCCTGAAAAGAGGCGTTAGAAAGTAATTTTTTATTAATATAGTCTGTTCTTTATCGTCTATATGAACAACTTTCCTTCACCGTTTTTTATCTTTAAAAGATTCCGCCTTCTTTTTTCAATCTTATTATTTTCAGATTTTTAAATTAAAAAATATATACATTTTTCAATTTTTTTCGGAAGGTTTATTACTCAGTTTTTATAGAGAAATTAGGGACATTTTCTACTGCATACCTTTGCTCCGGTACTGAGTTGGTGTGCTGGTGTCTAGATGATATTCTGTTAAATGGTATAGAATTCGGCTGAGTGTAGAACACTACATGCAGTTCAAATTGTACGAACATTATATGCAGTTTAACTTGTACCGTAAGATAAATTTCAGCACTATTGAAATACTGTCAGTCAGGCAATCCAAAGTGAGCATCTAACTAAAAACAAACCAGGCGGATATCAAAGAAGGGATTTTGTGGAACAACCGGAAGTAAACGTAATTTTTAGGGAAGTACAGGATCTGCGAAACAATTTTTTCCTGGTTTCGGTTCTTTATCCTGCGCTCCTCCTCTGGTATATCGAAATCCATAGCCTGATTTTCGGAAAACCTGCCGGAATCAGTAACATTCCTGGAACATACCTGTTTACGCTCTGGATTGTCTTTGGGTTATTTTTTCCTCTTATGTTTTACTATACAAAGTACATAACTGAAGTAAGAAGTGATGGAATATACATTCACCTGGTACCCCTGAATCTCTCCTCCAAGAAGATTCCTTTATATGTAGTGGAGGATTGTAAAATTAAGGTTTATAATCCTCTCACAGGAAAAGAATCTGATGTGTCACAATCTTCTAAAAAAGTTAGTCCTGTTGTGATAATCAAACTTATCTCTGGAGAAAGAATGCTTCTAAGCTCCAGAAAACCTGAAGAACTCTGTAGTGCAATTAAGCAAGCTACAGCAGAATACTGACGATTTCGGCCTCGAGATCTTCTGTTTTTATAATTACTGTTTAATAATTTCTTTATAATTATTGTTTTAACAGTTTCTACTGCCCATAATTAAATATTAAATGCTATATATTTTAACTTTACATTTTTTTTCGCAAACGATTCTCAGAAGCTTTAGTTTGACCCCAAGCAAAAGCGCAAAAAGCAAAACCTTATATTAAACTTGGAACTGTATATTAATGTTTAAGAGAAATTCTTTCTAATAATTTAACAAAAATTCTATAAAATTAAAAATGCCCCGTAGAAGGTAGATATAGTGGTCTGGGGAATAGATTTTTCCCCGAAAGGAACGGAGGCTCTTTACAGGGAACAGGATGGAAAACTTCTGATCGAACTTGAGTTGCATAACATAATGCAAATTTTCAATTCTTTTGATCCTGCTCCTTTTCATGAAAAAGAGCTTGACTCGGAAGCAGAAGAATATATTTATAATACAGTTGGAGAATTCCCTCTAAAAAAATCCCTTGAGATTATAATATACGCTCCCCTTTCCGAGTTTGACGGAGAAACCGAGCATACACTTAAAGAAGCAATAAGGAACCATTTTTCTTACAAAAAATTCTCACGGATATAGAGTTGAGGAGACTTCTTCAGCGGGGAAGAAGAAACTTTGCAATTGCTATTGTCTTCCTTTTTCTCTGTCTGCTCATAATCCGACTTCTTTCTACGCTTGAACAGAGCCTGATAAATACCATGTTTTCCGAAGGCCTGACAATTATTGGATGGGTTGCGATGTGGGAGCCTGTTTATGTTTTTCTCTATGGATGGTGGCCTATTGTGCAAAAAAGAAACATTTACAGGAAAATTATTGATATGGATATAAAAGTAAGCAGCAACTTCAGAAGCTAAATAATTAAATTGCAGTAAGTTTATCTATACAAAAATCTCAAAGCTAATTTCTTCAAGCTGCTAACATATTTGAAAAACTTATTCACAGATTCTCGCATCCACAACTACGTGCAGGACACCGGGAGAGTACTTTTTTATCCGTCTGGTTTCCAGGACTTCAACTTTTTTTCCCAGGGATTCAGCAGCTTCTTCTATCCTTTCTTCAGGTCTTATTCTGGCGAGATTTTCAGGCACCGTTTCATGGTAATGCAGGACTCCTCCACTTCTTTTTAAAGCTCTTATAGCCGGCTCAAGGTAATGGTGTGTTGTTCCAACATACCCCATGATAACCCTATCCGCTTCTCCTTCGGGAGCAGCCTGAGAGCAGTCTTCAAGAATCGGAGTAATAATATCTTCCACATGGTTCAGTTTAATATTTTCTTTCAGGTAGGCAAAGGATTCAGGATTTATTTCGATACTTATAATCTTTTTCGGCTTTGAGTGGACAGCCATGGGAATTGAAAAATACCCTATTCCTGCAAACATATCCACAACAATTTCCCCCTTCCCTAGCTTGCTCATCCTTTTCCTTTCTTCAAGGTTCCCTTTGGAGTACATAACTTTTGTTACATCCTGCTTAAAAAAGCAGCCATGCTCTTTGTGGATAGTTTCTGTCCCGCTGCCAAGAAGGAGTTCTCTTTTTGGCTGACGGAACTGTCCTTCGATTCCAAAATCCCTTACGACAGTCCTGCACCTGGGATACATCGAGAGTAAAGCCTCGGCTATTCTCGTTTTTTTATCCTCCAGGATTTCAGGGATACTAACTATTATTATATTTCCCAGAATTTGCCAGCCTGCTGGAACTAACGCAAGTTCAGGTTCGGAAAGAGAACCTTTAAGGGATTCCTTGAGAGAGTTGGGGTTTTCAAGGAATTCCGGATTTTTCTGTTCAAGAACCAGAAAACTTTCCACACTGTCGTATGCAGCTTCTGTGACCGGGATTTCCAGGAAGTTGCCTTCTTCGGTCCTGACTTTTCGAATCTTTCTTGCAGTATCCAGAAACCCTTCAAGAACTGCTTTTTTCCTTATCTCTTCTCCTTTTTCGGGTGGGACCCTGATCATTCTGTGCATTGAAGTTGAAGAATATTCCACATGGAATTAATGTTTTTTGTCTGAACTTTATGCAGACAAATTACTTGATCAATATCAATTGACCTCATGTGTACGCTATATAGCCAAGAATTCAGTAAGTAAAAAACATAAATCGTTTAAGAATATACATATATTAATCTGTATTATACTATAAATCTTAAAACAGATATATTAATAGGTTTTCTGCAGCAGGAAAAATATTACAGACAAATCAGTAGTCTGAGCAGTTATAATAAACCAGTAGTCTGAGTAGTTATAATA
>DUGT01000126.1:6475-30911 GCA_013331275.1 Methanosarcina sp.
GTCTGAGTAGTTATAATAAATCAATAACCTGAGTAGTTATGATTATTATTTTTGTCAGTCAGGCTAGAAGTTAGCTTACCTATTATTGTAGTATCTGATTATTATATTATCTACAAAAACAAGTTTGATGGTGAGGTTATATTAAATCAGCTGAATGAAAGGGTGGATTATACTAAATTAAACAAATGAAAGAACATACCAATTCATCTACATTAAGAGTGGGCGTTATTTGACGCCCTACATCCAAAAATTAAAAGATGACTTTCAATTAAAAGATGGCTCATCTGCAACTTAAATTGAAAATGGCTTGCAACAGTTCCCCATCGATAACCAGATTAGGGACGCGGCATCATTCTTTCTCTTTGAGAAGCCATTACATTTTGTGTCCTCTCGGATAACTGACGCTTAAACTGTTTGACGTTTTCTGCCTGGTCCCGTTTAGCCAGCTCACTGTTCGCTTTGCTGATGACCTCTTCACTTGGCACGCCGGCTCCGTTCACCTTCCACTGGAACTTGAAGCTGGCCCATTCATCGGACAGCTCACTGAGCCGCTTATATTCCATATTCGAAGGCATGAGGTCAAGCTGTTCATCGATTACCTTATTCAGATAGTCTTTATTCGACTCGAAAACGACCAGCGGTTCGATAACATCAGTCTTTACGATATCTCTTATATCCCTGCCTTCATACTTTTCAAGGAGATCGGCACAACCTTCGAAGTGCGAAATCTCCATTTTTGCGAAGTCTTCCCAGATTGCTTTTATCCTTGGATCGGTTTCGGTCTGGGCGCAGGAGAAATAGATATAGGCTTCACAGAGCTGCATGAGTGCGGACTTTTCGAGCATTGTTTCGCGAGGATCACCGAGGAGTCCGTACTGGGTCACGTGCTCTTCTTCAACATCGGCAATTTCGGAGTAAAGCTGCCTTGCAAGTTCATCAGAATACATGAAACCGTGAGATTTGTAGAAAAGCTCGGTCTGCTGCTCGCCTGCAACGATGGTTAGGTAATTCATCTTGGTTTTAATATCAGCCGTATCTTTATCATAATGTTTGCGCATTGTGTCGTCAGGATGACGGTGGTGGGCAATGGTTGGTCTTGCGGCTTTTACCTCGGTCTTGCCCTGAACAATGAATTCAGGGTCTCCTCCTTCCATGTAATCGTAAAGACAACTGTAGCGGTAAAGATGGTCGAAGTCCTCTAGTAGGGCAAAGTCCAGTGTCTGCTTCACATATGGATCAGGCTCGTTTTTGGCAAGGTTTGCCGTAAGATCAACAGCTACCTGTTCATAGCCAAGCGTGGTCTCAATAATAGTCTGGTTGGCTGGGTTTAACCAGTTAACCGTCTGCTGCTGCATTGAGTCTGCACGCCTCATCGCTGCCATCTGGCGTTTAATTTCCGGATCTATAGTCATTCTCTCTATTGCATGTGACATAAGGACTGAAGCATTCTCAATCCCGTTCATAAGGATTACTCGGGTCCGGGTGTACGCATCAACCGATTTCTTGTCATACGGAGGTTTGACTATTTCCTTCCAGTTCATAAACTGCTCTTCTATTGGAATACTATCCATTTCAAAAGGCCTGAATTGCGTCATTGCTATTTCCCCCAAATTTTACCAGCTCTGGTCCTTTGCGAATTCTAAGAACCAGGCAGATATCAACTGCCTGATACAGGATTCTACAAAGAGCAAGGCCGTTACCTTTTGCCATAAGCTTTTCTCAGCAGAGTATCCCCACATATCTGCAATATTTCCTGCCTTAAGCTCCAAGATCCCGGCTGCGTGCAGGCAAGGTGACTGGCATCTAGCTGGCTCTTTTTAGTTTAGATTAATTGAAAATATCTATAACTTAGGTCTATATAAAAATCAGTCATATCTTAATTTCAACATGAGTGAACTGGATAAATTATAGTCATATTAGTCCAAAAAGTATGGAGATATGAAGTTAATGATGTAATATACTAAATAAGGGTATATACTAAAAATATTAGTCTAAATCTAAATAAAAATAAATAAAATCAATTTTTTTAATCCGACTTATGCCATTAATTTTCGGTCTGACGGTTTGAGTCTCTAAATGCTTGATATCTCAGGAGGCAGGATCAAAAATTAGAGAGGAAGTGAGCAAATTTTAGCGTATCTGATTCTCTGATATGCTGGTTTTCTGAGCTGTAGTTCTCTGTTATGTCTCCTGAACGTAACGCTCTATGACAGGTATATCATGTGGTACATATAAGGTAAGTGTCAAAGAGAGGATTCTGGCAGAGGAGGGGGAAAGAATGACTATTCATGAAACCAATGAAAAGCCAGTGTAAAGTGTTTTATCTAGGTACTAAAGGGTAATTTGTTTCTGTATTTGTAGCTGCATGGACTCGGTAGAATGATTAGTACATATCTGAAAAAAGCAAGTGTGGGACTGAAAAAAGCAAGTGTGGGAATGAAAAAAGCGAGTATGAAAATGAAAAAAGTGAGTATGAAATAAACTATAAAAAATGGCTCTAAATTAAAAGATAACCTCTTATTTACTCTCATTTTCTTTCAGGTTATAATAAACATCCAGTAATTTAAGTGTGTTTTCAGAAATCTGCACTTTCATTTCCTTGCCTGGCCTGAAAAATGCAAAATGGTGGATCTCACTTTTCGGTTCTGGCAATCCGTTGGCCTTAATCTTAAAGACCTTGGATGCATGAAATTTGAAAAGGTATCTTACGTCGTATGCCCTAAGTCCTGTTTCTTCTCTAAGCTCTCGAATCGCAGCTTCGATACTAGCCTCCCCTTTCTTCGGTTTTCCTCCAGGGAGCCTGTAGTAAGACCCGGAGCTGCTCACCAGCAGAATTCCATCATCGGTTTCAACTATTACTGATCCTCTTCGATTGTCGTATGCACTTGGAATACTTTTACCTTCTTTGAAACGGTGGATTTTATAGGATTCATTACTTTTTGCTAAGAACTTTATTTCTAAGATTATTTAAAACATTTATAGGCCGGTTGCTTTCCTTCTTTAGTCGCAAATAATGGAACTTTTTATTTTCTGTTAAGTCTTCAATAATTATACAAAGATTTATGCCCTGAATAACTCCACTTTCATTCTTTTAGCAACTTTTATATGTTTACTCCATAATGAAAAGCAGAAACAAGCTCAAAAAAATATTGAAAATAGCAGGCAATAACAACGAAACTGAAAACAGGTTATGGGACGTAGCAAATGAACTTCGGGCTAATTCCGGCTTCAAAGCATCGGATATTCTGTGCATCTATTTGTATTAATATTTCTAGTGTCGAATCAAACACAAAATGTCGTATGAAATCGAGTGCAATTATTAGAATCATTGAACCCTTGATAATTGACTTGACACTAGTGAGATTCCAGGAAAATGTAACTTTTACCTTAGTGCTATAAAATGAAAAAATGGTGGAAAAAATCTTTGTCCCAGGTTCAAAAAAAGGCTTTTTGGGATAAGAAAAAAGGCAAAAAGGGTTGGATGGGAATTTGAGGACGAAATAGACTTTTTTATAACGGAAGTTGAAAATATCTTTGAAAAAGGGTATATAAAGTTATTTTCAAACAGACAAAAAAATTTAAATATGAACAATAGATTAAATAGGCGTATGGAAATACAGTTAAAAAAAGATTTAATCTCAGCAATTGGTTGGCTTGTTCTCTGGATTATTGTCAAAAGCTATATAAATTCATGTGCCCCGTAACTTTGGAACGCTAACAAAGAAACTTAGAGAAATTTGAGATAAATTTGAAAGGAATTTGAGAGAAACTCAATAGGTATTTAGAAGGAGTTTAAAATTACCGAAAGCTGCATAAAGTAACTTTTATTTAACCTCCAGATTTGCAGATACTACAGGGTGAGACATACAACAAACAATTTCTTATATTCAAAACCGATTTATTCCAGATATTGTTTCCTGGACCCGGTCCAGAACCCTTGGGACAAAGCATAAGGTGTTTTCCTGGCGGATAGACAGTCGAGGAAACGTTTTCATAAAAAGGAAGTTCAGAAAGAACAGTTTTCCAAGAATCGATAAGATTAGCTGCCTCACTTGGACAGGCTTTTCGAATTCATGCAGGATAGGGAATGGAAAGCTCTTGCAAACTATGCTGCAAAACTATGCATGGGCACGGAGAAGGATGATATCGGGAAATTCCTGTGTGAACTACCACTCAGCTAAAGACTGAGTAGCTTCTCACTTCATAGATGACCATCGGCATCTCCATGAGCGTGAATTCGGATAGTCCCTATCCTACTGAGTCTCGTTCATTCGCTCGTTTCGGCTTTACATGAATACAAGCTTGATACGATGTGTTTATTCAAGACCAGTTTCGCCTTATGGTAGACTCTTAGAAAAAGGTTGCTTGGTTTTCGCATACCTTTTATCTAACATTAGATTATTCGATGGTCTATATGAAGTCAAAGCATGACGAAAAGAATATTGTCGAAGTTGATGCTTATATCCCCTGAGCTAAAGACTCAGGGGTTTTACGCTTCGACTTATAAAAGCATACTCTATATTCGTGTATTCAAATGAGCGCTCATTGTAAACATTTGCTCAGTTACAATGAGTGCTCATTTAAGACTTTTTTAGTAAATGGAGGAATTGGAATAAAAACGTTAACCTCTCTGGTAGTTACTTTTTTAATTTTACTGTTTATATCCGGTCTCGGAGCTGCAGCTGAGATTATAGTGCAGCCAGGAAATTCTATCCAAAAAGCTGTGAATGATTCGTCTTCCGGCGATATAATTACTGTAAAACCAGGAACCTATACTGAAAATATCAATGTAACTAAAAATAATCTTACAATCCGTTCAGAGTCTGGAAAACCTGATAATACGGTAATTAAAGCCAAAAGTTCAGGAAGCAATGTGTTTCTCCTGCAGGGAGACAACATCAAAATAACAGGATTTAAGATTACGGGAGCTACTCGATCCGGATATTCGGGAATCTGTCTGTCTTCGTGCAGTAACTGCATAATCGAGAATAACAAACTTTTGAGCAACTGTTATGGAATTTATGTCCTACGCTCTAAAGGGGACAAACTCTCAAAGAATACAGCTACAAGTAACAACGATTATGGAATTGTACTTGGGACTGCTACAGACAACACCCTTTCAGGAAATATAGCCCTTAATAACGGTCGTGGGATTCATATAGGTAATTCAGACGGCAACACACTCTCAGGCAACACCGTTGAAAACAGCAACGTTTACGGGCTTTATGTCTGTCCTAGAAGCGACAATAATCAAATTTACAACAATTATTTCAATGATACTAATGTGACTATTCGAAACGGAATCGGAAATGCCTATAACATCAAAAAAACCGCAGGTACTAATATTGTAGGCGGACCGTATATAGGAGGAAACTTCTGGGGAAAACCTGATGGTACAGGATTTTCCAATACAGCAGTAGACAAAGATGGAGACGGAATGTCCGATTCTGCATACAAAAACATAACAGGCAGCATCTACTCTGACAACCTTCCTCTAGTAACTTCCAAATCCGAAACCGTAAAGCCGATTGCTGCATTTTCAGCATCCCTGATATCAGGAAATGCACCTTTGAACGTGACATTTACTGACAGCAGTACAGGTTCGCCTACTTCATGGAAGTGGAATTTCGGGGACGGAGCCACTTCAACCCAACAGAACCCAGCACACACTTATTCTACGCAAGGGAATTATACGGTGGCACTTACAGTAAGCAACTCTGCAGGCAATAACACTGTCACAAAAACTGGATATATTACAGTGGGAATAACATCGTCAAAGCCAGTTGTAAGTTTCTGGGGATCTCCGAGAACAGGGAACGCGCCGCTTAACGTGACTTTTAAGGATAATACTACAGGTTCACCTACCGCATGGAACTGGAGTTTCGGGGATGGAACCTATTCAACAGTACAGAACCCTAAGCATATGTATTCGACATCAGGAAACTACACAGTAAAGCTGACAGCAAATAATGCTGCAGGAAATTCTACATTAACAAAATTAAAATATATAACTGTCACAGGGACTTCTTCCCAGACTCTGACAGCTGCATTTTCGGCATCCCCAACTTCCGGAAATACGCCTCTGAGTGTAACCTTTACTGACAGCAGTACAGGTTCGCCAACAGCATGGAACTGGAATTTTGGGGACGGAACGAACTCAACAATCCAGAACCCTGTACACACTTATTCGACAGCCGGAAGTTATAGTGTAACGCTAAAAGTAGGCAACTCTGCAGGCAGTAATACGACAACGAAATCCAGTTACATAAAAGCAACAGCGAATAATACAACAAATGCAACAGTCCCTGCTGCAAGCTTCTGGGGATCACAAACCTCAGGAAAGACTCCACTTACTGTCACTTTTACTGACGCGAGTACAAACATTCCTACTGCCTGGAACTGGAATTTTGGAGATGGAAACTACTCAACACTACAGAAACCAAGGCATACTTATTCAAAAGCAGGAAACTATTCAGTAACACTTAAGGCAAGTAACACAGCCGGTACTGGCACGAAGACAAGAGCCAATTATATAAAAGTAACATAAGTAAAAAAAATAAATAAAAGATACAAGTAAAAGAATAAATAAGAGATATAAGTAAAGTAACATAAATAAAAAAATAAAGTAAGTAATAGTTTCATGAAAATAGATTGCAAAAACCTGTTTAATAAGTAGTTCAGTGCCTGAAGTTCAAATAAGAATGACAGGCAACTCTTTTTATTATTGTTAGTATAGAGTTCCAGGTAGATTTGAGATATCAAACAGTTCAAATAGTTAATATAAACAATTCGATTTTTATTAGTTAATTCGAAGTAGTTCAAAGCTTTTCAGCAAGGCTTGCGAAATCCACATGGCTTGAAGCCTCGGACTCCGGCTCATTTTCGCGATTAGTGGATGTGACATGCGCAAAAAATTCTTCCACGAGACTTCCTACGTCCCTGGGTGCAATGTCGATGAACTCTCTCTTTTCTTCAGGCGGGAAATAATCAAAAACTGAAAATTTGCCGAGTTTACGCATTTGTGACCCCTGATAGCGTGAGTCAAGGAGAATCCTTACCCCGTAGTCTTCAGGAGAACGTACTACTCTCCCCATTGCCTGCCTGACCTTTCTAATTGTAGGTACCTGGACTGCAAACTCCCAGCCATCCCCAGAGCCAAAAACAGCATCATAAGCAGATTCAACTGCCTTAATTCGGTCATTCAGGGCAGGGTATCCGACTCCCACTATAATCACTGTTCTGCCCCTGGAATCTCTGAAATCAACGCCTTCACTTAATGTTCCCCATAGATATGTTATAAGTAAAGCTTTTCCTCCCCGCTCTCCTATTTTGAAGAATTCTTTTCGGATCTCCTGGGCTGAGACCCCAGTTTCATCAAGGAAAATGGGAATAGAAAGTTCAGGTTCAAGGAGTTTGGTATAGCGGAGTGCTTCGGCATAGCTCTGGAAGTAAATAATCACATTTCCAGGCGACGAAATAGTAGCTGCAAGCAGAGCTTCTTTCACGTTCTCAAGCGTGTCCGGGCTGTCCCGGTTCTTTGAAAAAAGGGGAGGGATGGAAACCGTGAGGGTCAGCCTTCTTTCGATTGGAAATGCCGTTCCGTAGGAAATCTCTTCTACTTCCCTTGAGATGCCAAGCGTGGACTTTATCATTTCAAAGGGCCGGAGTGTAGCCGACATTAACACTGCCGAATAAACGGAATCAAACAGGGGTTGGGTCACATTTTTAGGGATGCATGTGAAAAGCTCGATTCTGCTGGCAATTCTATCACTTTTGAGATCTCTGCGCACGTTCAGAATTGGATAGTAGTTTTGCCTGTCCGAAAGTACGAGGTAAGAAGATAAAAAGTCTGCAACATATCGAATCTGGGAACGTTTTGGAACTGTAAGAAGCCCTTTTTTGTAGTTTTCCGCATAAATCTCTTCCAGCCTTCCCCCAAACTCGCCAATCTCCCTCAATCGGGTCAGGACTTTTTCCTCATCCGCAAAACCTTCCTTTATCGATTCCCTTAAAAAGCGAGCTTTCAGGATGTCAAACCGTTCATAGGGATCACTAATCTGAATATCTTGCCAGCGTTTTCCAAGCCTGTTTCTTTCCCCGAATTTCAATTTTGAGTCACAGGTATCTCTGAGAGCGTTAAGGAGGCAGGTAAACAGCCTTTTTGCATATAATCTAGCCGCATAGTCCTGGTCAAGAGGAATACCACCTCCGGAACCAGTTTCTTTTCCTAATATAAGTGAATTGTCAGATTCGGGAGTTTCGCCTACTTCCGAAAGGGCTTTTTCAATAGTCAGTTCCGAGAGCATTATTGAAGAATGTGAACGGGCAGATGCCTCAATATTATGAGCTTCGTCAAAGATCAGGATAATGTCTTCAGGATCGCGTTCGAGCCATTTAAGTAGCATCATAAAAATTTCGGCACTGAGGACGTGATGAAAATTGCAAATTAGAAGTTCGGCATTTTTGAGTTCTTTTTTCAGCAGTTCATATCCGCACATGTCCCGGTCTTCGGCATACTCCAAGATTTCTTCCGGGCTCCTTACATCGGAAAAAAGCCAGTTAGAAAATTCATTACCTTCAAATTTCAAGACTTCATATAATTCAGGGCAGGAATTGTTCCTTAAAGCCCGAGATTTTTTCTTAGTTTCTTCGAGTTCTTTTTCAAGCTCGGTTCTAAGGGCATAAAGAGTAGGGTCTTTTGTCCGTTTGTATTTCTCATAGGCGTCCTTGAGCTCTTTTTCTTTTGAAGAAACTTCTCGTTCAACGTCAAGGAGATCATAGGTATTTTCCCCTTTGAGCCTGCATTCTTCGTAATCGAGATTTTCAGGGCACATCGAAGTCTTGCCCTTAAAAACGATTGTTTTTATGTCGTTGCCCCGTGAAATATCTCTTGCCTCATTTATAAATTGAACCATCTGTTGATGGACGTTAGTGACTATAATAACGACCTTATTGAGTTTTTTCCCCACACTCAATGCAGGAGCAAGTGCGCTTAAAGTCTTGCCTGTACCACATGCTCCTTCAAAAAGCACGATTTTTTCGCTAAGGAGAGCCGAATGAATCTTCTCCATGGCTTCTGCCTGATTAGGGTAACAGCTCTGTTTCGTAAAATACCGCATATATCCGTTCTTTTGCATCATACATTTAACCTGGGATCTCTCCGATTTCCAATGTTTTCAGTGACTTATTTCAGTGACTTATTCTTGTTGATGAATAGCGAGTAGAACTTTTAAAGTTTTTAATGTTTCTGAAAATATTGCTAATGAAATATTAGTAGTTATTTTAAATTTGCTCGGTATCAGTCTATTCTAATGTTTTAGATCTTTTTAATGCTTTAGATTTTCCGGATAAAAGCAAAATTTAATGTTAACATTTAAAATTCAAGCTAATATTTGAAATTCAAGATAACATTTGAAATTCAAGATAACATTTGAAATTCAAGATAACATTTGAAATTCAAATTAAAATTTAATATTAAAAATTAAGATAAGGGAAAATTCTTTACTTTTACTTGTTGCGCAGAGCGTCGTTTGTAAGCCTCTATCTTTGACTTATTCTTGATGTTAGGGTCTATTTCCACTAGGCGATTACTGCTTATCCAGTACGCATTCTCTTCCGAGATACTTAACTCCCCATTTGCAAAGAGCCTCAAGAACCGGAAGTACGGTCATTCCGAATTCGGTTAGTGAGTATTCAACTTTAGGAGGGATTTCAGGATAAACTTCCCTGAGAATAAGCCCGTCTTCTTCGAGCTCTCTGAGCTGTTTCGTAAGCATTTTGGGTGAAATACCTTGCATACTTTGCTGGAGCCCTGAAAACCGCAGTTTTTCTGTCCTCAACTGCCAGAGAATAATAGGCTTCCATTTTCCACCAATTACCTCCAGGGTTGCTTCCACAGGACACTGACAATGTTTGTTATTCCTTATCTCACTCACCATATGCTCACATACTATCCATTTTGTTAGTTACTATCCTGATTGCATGTATAGTATATAAGTATAGTTACTGCAAATTAAACATCAATAAATACATTTTCTAAAAGAAAGAAAGTTAGACCTGATTTCAAGCTAGACCTGAAATCAGTCAGAGTCAAACTCAGGTCAGACCCAGTTTAAAGAATAAGAGGCGTGAACAAAATGAAAGTTATAGGTATTGTAGGAAGCCCCCGAAAGAATGGAAACACGAACATTCTTGTCCAGCAGGTCCTGGAAAGCGCAGCAGAAGCAGGTGCCGAAACCCGGACATTTATTCTCAACGAGATGAACTACAAAGGCTGCCAGGGCTGCGGATACTGTAAGAGCCATGACAAATGCAAGCTTGAAGATGATCTTACGGAAGTATTCGATGAGCTTGCTTCAGCAGATGGAGTTGTCTTTGGTTCTCCTATTTATTTTGGCCAGTTTACAGGCCAAATGCGGCTTTTCCTTGACCGTTGCTACTCCCTTATAAACGCGGACTTCTCTCCTCGTCTTCCTGCCGGGAAAAAGGCGATAATTGTAGGAGTTCAGGGAGCTCCTGACCCAGAAGCTTTCAAAGGGGTCTACGAAGAGTTCAAAGGGCAAGTTTCCGGTTTCATGCAGGCAGAAGTAAAGGATGTCCTTGTAGGAGTTGGCTATAACATTCCGGGCGAGGTCAAGAATAATATAGAGCTTATGGATAAAGCGAAAAACGCAGGTCTTAACCTGTTCAAATGAAGGAAAAAATAAATAAAAATAAAACCGAAACTAAAGAAGCGGGAACCCAAAACGGGAAGAAAATAAAAAAGGGTGAGAAAAACAAAGGGTGAAAAAAACCTGGAAATTTTCCTTGCCCAGATTTTTCAGGGAAGAATAGGAGTCTGAATATGGAAACTCTTGAAGCAATCCACACTCGCCGAAGCATTCGAAAATATACTGACAGGCCTGTTCCGAGAGAGCTTGTTACCGAACTTCTCAGAGCTGCAATGAGTGCTCCGTCAGCAGTCAACGCCCAACCCTGGATCTTTATTATTATCGATGACAGGAAGCTCCTTGACGAAATTCCTACTTTCAGTCCCTATGCAGGCATGTGCAGGGAAGCTCCTCTTGCAATTCTTGTCTGTGGGGATACAACTCTTGAAAAAGTTCCAGGATATTGGGTTCAGGACTGCTCGGCAGCTACCCAGAACCTTTTGCTTGCAGCTCACGATGCCGGGCTTGGGGCAGTCTGGACCGGGATCTATCCGATGAAGGACCGGGTTGAAGGTTTCAGGAAAGCCTTTGGACTGCCTGAACACGTAATTCCTCTAGCTTTTGTACCCTTAGGTTATCCGGACCAGAAACCAGGCCCTCAAGAAAGGTTTGATAAAGCAAAAATCTACTACAACAGATACGGCCAACAAAGAGAATGAGGCTGTAAAACCGGCAGAATAAAATTTATACCAAACTACGAGAACAATAAAGATAAGTATTGAAAGCTTGAAAATTCAGGGAAATAACTTTTATTAAATGTTGGTGGTTTTTTGACAATACGTGTAGTTGCAAAAAATTATGTCAAACCTGAGAAAACTCAGGAATTTTTAGGATTATGCAGAAAACTCGTTGAAGCATCATTAAAGGATGAAGGTTGCATCGATTATGGACTGTACCAGGAACTGGAAAACTCAGGAACTCTGACATTCTTAGAAGAATGGAAAGATGAAAAAAGCCTTGATCAGCATTTAAATTCCAGTTATTTTAAAGAAATATTTCCATTGCTTTCGGAATATCTTGAAAAAGAAACTGAGGTTAATATCTATAGAAAAACATTGTAATATGTTCAGGTTTGATTTCATCTGTTTAATTTTTAACCCATTCTCGAACAATTTTGGGAAATCAATGCTGAATTAATGCAATAGTAAGTAAATCAAAAAGAAGAAAGTAGATGTGGCAGAGAAAAATCAAGATCAATAACAATATTCTTCTGTTCCAGGCAAGAACCCTTTTGAGAGTAAAATATGAGATGTGTTTGAGAGTGATTTTGCTACAAATAGTAAATTCATAATATGAGTCAATAAATAAAGGATAACGTTTATTATTTTATGTAGAATTTTCACTTTTCATTTTCATTCCACAACTCTTCAATTACTATCTCTTCTTCAGGGCTTGCATTCTCAAGCAAGTGCTCAAGATCCTTCATCTCAGAATCAAACTCCTGAATTTCAGCCTCCGTAAGTCCCACTTCAAAATCTTCATCCGGCTCGCCATTTTTCATCTCAGCAACGTCTGGATCTGCCTGTGATTTTTTTACTTCAGATGTACTATCCCCGACACAACCGGATCCTGCAAGCCAGACGATTAAAGCTGACAGTACGAGCAGGTGAGCAAATTTGACCATTTTCTGCCTCCTCAATTATTTGGTTTTTTTCTTGCTTGTAGTCTGAGGTTCTGTTCCTATCTTTTACACTGGAATTGATCTGAAGTCTTTCCTTATCTATCGCAAAATCACCAGCGTCACCTGTGTTATTATTAGATAGATTGCGGACACCTTCGCTTATATACTTATTTTGGTTGCCTTTTCCGCGTTCAGAGGAATCTTTGGTAGCGAAGGAGACTTCATGAACTATGCTAAATAATATTAACATTGTGAGAAAAATCACAAATCGAAAAAAATTTGACTCTTTCATCTGACCCCCCATTCAGTTGAAAGTTTATTATATTGTTTATGGACTAAGGTAAATATAAACATTCTTTTCAGAGAGTTTCCCAACTTTTTCAGAGAGCTTATCAACCATGTATCTCTGACGATGAAATATGTATTTCTAATAAGGAGGTTAACTCTAGCGGATATCATTAAAGAACATATTTTCATGTAAAATATTCGGATTTCTAGGCATATAAAAATCAAAAAAATTTAAATTTTGGGCATGCTTAAGAGTTAACTACCTATAAATCTGAGTATAAATAATTAATATGTTTAAATAGAAATAACTCCCTGGTTATATTCCATTGAGGAATATAATTACTGGATTGTAAGCAACTATGCTAATTCTGCCTGAAAGATAGAGAAAAGCCTGAAAGGAGATCAATTCGAAAAAAGGAAGAGGAAACAGAGAATAAGAATAGAGATAGAAAGTAGAAACAGTCCAGTGGAGGAATAAAGAAATGAAAGTTGTTGCGTTTAACGGAAGTCCGAGAAAGGAAGGAAATACGGCTGCCCTTATAAAGTATGTCCTTGCAGAACTTGAAAAGGAAGGAATAGAAACCGAAGTTATGCAGGTGGGAGGAAAAAAAATTCACGGCTGCACAGCTTGCGGGAAATGCTACGAAAAAATGGATAAGAAATGTATAAATGACAAGGATATAGTCAACGAATGCATAGAAAAAATGATTGAAGCCGATGGCATAATTCTAGCTTCGCCTACTTATTTTGCAGACTTAACTCCCGAACTTAAAGCTTTAATTGACAGGGCAGGTTTTGTTGCTAAAGCCAACAGCGAAATGTTCAAGCATAAAGCCGGAGCTGCAGTTGTTGCAGTGAGAAGAGCAGGCTCAATTCACGTTTTTGACTCAATCAACCATTTCTTCACAATTTCACAGATGATAATCCCGGGATCAAGCTACTGGAATATGGGAATAGGGCTTGCCGAAGGGGACGTTGAAAAAGATGAAGAGGGCATTCAAACAATGCAGACCCTGGGCCAGAACATGGCATGGCTTTTGAAGAAGCTCAATGCCAAGCCTTTTTAAAAAAGGCTTGAGCGAAAACCCCCTTTCAGCGAAGCAAACTTGAAACGAATTAAAATTTTACCCGCCATTCGCTGGTGAAGATGAGCATGGATTCTTTTCTAAGCTGGCCTATGAGGCATACGTTTGCTTTTTTTGCGGCTTCAACGCCTGAGTCGAAGGGCATGGATTTGGTGGCTATAAGAGGAATCCCTGCTCGAGCGGCTTTTATGACCATATAGGCAGGCTGCCGACCTGTCGAGAGCATGTAATGTTGTGAGAGGTCAAGACCTTTGAGAAAGGCAGCCCCTACGGCTTTGTCTACTGCATTATGCCGTCCAACGTCAACTATTTGCACTGCAAGTTTTCCGTTTCGGTCTATCAGGGCTGCCAGATGGGTTCCTCTGGTAAGTTTGTACGTGTCAGATTCAAGGTATTCTGTACCTGCAAAAACGACTTGCGGTTCAAATATAGAGTCAGAATCTACAAAAAATTCTCTGCTGGCTTTTTCTTTTTTTCCTGCTTTTCCGACTTCTCCAATTTCTTCAACTTCTTTGACTTCTTCAACTTCTTCGACTTCTCCGGAGGTTTCTGCATAGATGTCCTGGCTCTCCTTTCGAGTCCGGACACGAACAGTACTGCCTCCTACCTCAATATTTTCGATTTCCCTGAAACTGACAACTCCTTCTGTAATCAGGTGGCCGACCGCAAGTTCTTTAAGTTCGAGCGGGGAGGCAAAAAGTGTCGTAAAGAGTTTCCCATTGAGAAAAAGTTTAACAGGGCATTCCTTTGCGAGCAGTACTTTAACATCTTCAGATCTGCCGTCTGAATATGTTCTTTTTGCAGGATATGGAGTGGTATATTTTTCGGGCATATGAATCGGTTTTCTCGCTTTTTGATTATATGGAAAACATATGTATCCATATGCTTTTTTCTTTTCCGTTAGCTAAGAGAGACTGCAAGGTAATAGATATAGAAGGTACCCTGTTCGTTTATTGTCAGCACTAACTTTCAAGTTAAGTACAATGTCTGAAGGCGAAGCTGATGATACTGAAAGTGTACTACTGTAAAGACTCCAGTTACTGGTATGTAGATGGTTTATTGAAGGAGTACTTTTTCCTGAAAGCAACATTTCTGTTTTTGGCCCACTATAATTAAGGTCATCTGTATGATACGTATAAATTATCACAACTTTTGTCTGGGATGGACTGAAATTAAAACTACTGTGATTGTTAAATTTGAATGTCAATTCAAAATTGTCATTATTATCTATAGTCACTTACGCAAAGAATTACACTTGAAATTGAACTGACCTATTTTCCAGTTTGATGCATTGTGCTTTTAGTTCTTTCTGAGAAGTGAAGTGTAAATTGTTGCGTTCATAACTATAGATGCTGTGGGAACTCATTTTGAGGGTTATAAGGAGTTGAATCTACGCCTGGAGAGTTCTTCAGTATGGAGATTTTGAAGGACCATAATCTTTAAGAGTTGAAGAGTCAGGAGATGGAGATAATGCTCTATTACACGTTCCAGTAAGTGTGTCAAAATAATACCGTTGATAGCTTCATCAATTTAGAATTGAAATATTTTCTTCTCCGGGTCAATACCATTGATTTAGCTTCATCAAATTAGAATTGAAATATTTTCTTCACCAAGTTCAGCACCTATTGTCGTTTTAATTATATAGAGCCTTTCGAGTTTTTTGGTACTATTGGGCAGGAAAGAGAAGCGCACATGGCCAGAACCCTTCAAGTGTTGAACAGTATAATCTTTTCCATATTCAAGTCCTTTATCTTGTGCCGTTTCGTTAAAGTATTCAATCCACGCATCAGGGTACCTTGTGGCAATTGTCAGGTTAAATGCGTTGATAGATGTACTTGTGTTTTTGTAGTCATTACTATCGAGTACAGGCTCTGTTTTATATCCTGTTAATTGAAGAGGAACGATAGTATTTGAGGATGTAAAATCGCGCTCCCCTGAAAGTTGAACTGCCTGAATCGTGACTGTGTAGTTATTTTCGGTAGTCTTATTTTCGATAGTTATTGAAGGCGGTTGTCTCATTACCGAACTTTTACCATTTGCAAGAATCAAAGCTCCGTTTTCATACCTGATGACCTGGTCAGGATACTGCTTGTTTTCAGAGTAGCAGGTTATTCCTCCACATTCAAAAGTAATGTTGTCAGGTGTTATTTTCTGAGAAAGATTGCGCATTACTACTGTCATTGCATATCTTTCAGTATTCACTTCAAGTTTTCCATTCGATTTTAAAGGTTCTAAAAAAGGGATTTCTCCTCCCCCGAGATCTATAGGAGCAGTTACCGAAATGTTATTACTTGCAGAATTGTTTGGTTCCATGAGTCTGGAGAGTACATCAATATTAGTTTTTACTACCCACATATCATTCAATATATCATACATATAGTCTTGCTCAGCATCGTTTTTCCACTCTGGAACGTATTCAAGCCTGACTACTGAAACTATTGTAAATACAAGTCCCAATAATAGTATTGCTATAACAGCTGTTGCAGCAGCGGACTCTGATTTTGAAAAACGGAAAAATAGCCCTACTTTTCCCTCTTCTGTCCCTTTTCTTTTAGTGGAGGCATTCGGGAGCATTTTCGAAACCTTAGTTTGAATTTTGATATTTGAAATATTTTCCTTGCTTTCTTTTCAATTCAAGCCAATTCCAGGTTCAGCCTTGATCACCGTTTCACTAACATATAATCCCTTCAAACCCTTCGTGTTTGTTTGGGGAAACGTCAAACGTACGAATGGAACTTCAGGAGGACACTCAAGGTCATAATCTAAGGAATCTATGTTTGCGTCCTTAGTTATTTTCTTAAAATACTGTTCCCAAGCTGTAGGATGTTCTGTCCAAACCGTTAGTTCCAATTTCATTAAATTTTCTCCAACTGTTTCATTGATTTCATACAAAGATCTATAGTCTCTGTAATTAATTCCTATAAGACGAAGAGAGCATCCTCTATTTGAGGAAATAACTTTTGGGGGAACATAGGGTTGGAATACTCTCACATTATTTATAATGAAATTATATTTAGTGACTGTAGAGTTGTCATCTAGTGCCTTGGAAATACGAATTGAAGGATATAGCATCATAACTGACTGGTCTTCCTGGTCAGGAACTTGATTCTGGTTAAGAATTATAGCTCCATTTTCGTAACTGAAAGCTTGATCCACATAGTAATTATTTTGAGAATTGTAAGTAATAGTGCCACAGTTGATTAACTGAGAACGACTGGTAGAACCGTTGGGTGTTACTACTGTTGCTACTATGCCTATCTTACAATTATCTTTATTTACAGCAAGAGTTCCGCTCGATTTTATAGGACCTACAAGCGGGAGGTCTCCGCCACCCATATTGAAAGGCACACTCATGATTAACTGAGGAGCTGAAGAGCTAGGGTTCAAAGAGTTAGAATAGGAAGAATCTGGATTTGAAGCCAGGATGATTGACATCATATCTATTTTTGACTTAACTTCTGCCATATCTTCACATACATCCCCCATATGAGAGTATTCAGCATCGTTTTTCCACTCAGGAACACAGCCTACATATACGATAGTTAATGCCGAAGATATGATTCCCAGCAACAGTACTGCCCCAATAACAGTTGATGTTGCAAATTCCGAATGGGAAAAAAACTTTTTTTCGAATCCGATTTTGTCCGAATTATCTTTTTGCATTTTTTCAGCCTTCATGCCTTAGTCCCCTGGATTTTTACATTAAAAGTCCACATTAATTCCTATGAAGTCAACGCAATAATATTTATCAGTGGATGCGTTTCCAGTGACTGTGTTTCCAGTGGCTGAAAATCTGACTACTAATTTTTCGAGTTTCTCAGTAGTATTGACATAATACGGTGCTAAATTTATATCAAAGACCGTCTCACCGTCAGCCTCGCATTGTGCAAAATTATAATTTTCTTTCATAGTATAATCTATTCTCACCCAGTCAGAACCATTATATATAGAAAGTGGAAACTCATTCGGGTTACAATCATGAGATTCGTAAATTATTTTTAACTGAACCTGGCTTAACGGATCTGAAATCTCCATTTCATCCGTATCTATCCCAAATTGAAACTCCTGATATACAAGTTGGTCTTTTGGAACTGAATCTTTTGTATTAATACCATCACTGATGGCATCAACCATCTCGGTAGGCTGCCATCCTCCGTTCTCTGTGGAGTTACTGTAAACACTCCCATAAGGGTGTGGAGTTATCCACTCAGGGACTTTCCAGGAACCTCTCTGGAGTACTGCTCTCTGGAGTACCTGATCGGATGGCTTATCGATAAAGAATATATCTATGTCTTCTCCTGCATTGAGTTCCATGCTCTCGGTATTAATTTCTATACAATCACCAAGAGTGAAAACATCGTCACTGGAAACAGTTCCATTGGGGTTTTTAACAGTAAAGTCGTCACTATTACTATCAAATTCCCCCCTTTTCTCCCCATTGACATTAACAATTATTTTGATAGCAGACTCATCAATGGCTTCTCCTCCGCGATGGATGATCTGTAAAGTATTGGTACTTCTATTGAAATTCTCTTGCAGATCGGTATTCGGAGTATGTTCCGGTTTTACAACTCCCCCATCGGAAAATACGGCCAGCCCTATCGTAGAAAAAGCCAGAACTACTATACTCATCATGAGCAATTGCCCATATATTTCTGAAACTCCCCGGCAGTCCTGGTAAAATACAAAGCGCTTTTTGCCCTCCACGATAGAAACCACTTCCTAAAAATTTAATTACCAATTTTCTAAAGTGTATTTAATGGAATATTAACTTGACTGTCTGAGAAAATTTATTAAGGTAGAGATGCTTATAGATATCTTGCTGAAATACTTTGCTATGTTAACATAGTTTATTCTTTGTTACACCCAGCAAATGTTTAAATATATATGAGAAGTTGAGTACAACAGTCAAAATAAAAAAGCATTGTTGATTTTATTATTAGGTGTTAAAGGTATCTGGCAGTCTGTCAGTCTGTTACTGTCCGAATACGTTTAACCAGGAGGGAGAAACATATGGATTTTAAGAAATTATTTAGAAAAGATGAGAAAGCAGTTTCCCCGGTTATCGGTGTCATTTTAATGGTTGCAATAACTGTTATCCTTGCCGCCGCAATCGGTTCTTCAGTATTTGGTATGGGACCTGCCAAGTCTGCACCACAGGCGAGTTTGGATATTAAAACCGGAGATAAATTTGTAAGTGGTTCATCTCCAGCAACTATAAGAATTGAACACCTTGGTGGTGATCCGATTCATTTCGAAACTATCCAAGGTGTCCAAAAAACGAAACTTATGGCGTCCGTAAGTGGTAAGTCCTCTGTTAAGATCACTGAGGCAAATAATGCAGATAATGATGGTGGTCTTGGCGTCTTAGAAGTTGGTTCTGTGAAGACGCTCAAGTTAGAAAATGGTACAACAAGTGCAAGTTATCTTTCTGTTACACCTGGTGAAACTGTCAACATTAAAATAATCGATATAGAGACCAATCAGCTTATCTGCGACAAGGATGTAAGGTTCTAAAAAGAAACCCAAGCACCTCAAACAGGCGCTATTTCCTTTTTACTTATTTTGTTTTAATCTGAAACTCATTTTTCATTTTCATTTTTTTCATATGGCATTTACCTGCTTTAACTTGATACTGCTTAGGAATATACTGATAGAATTATACCTAAACGAATTTTATTTTCATACTCAAAACGTCAAAAAAGAGCATCAAACAAAAGGAAAAAATAATCGAAAGGGGAATTCTACTCCTCAACCTGCTAATTACGAGTCAACCTCTATACCGCTAAATTACGACGGCAAATTTACAGGGAAAATAAGAGAACTTAAAACAACGATTAAAAATTCGATTATTTCATTAAAGGGTCTTTTTGTACTAAGGACCTTATTTGCAATTTTAAGGTCTAAATATTCTTGTACTGGCTATCAGTCTTTATTTCCTTCATTACAAGTGTTCCATCTGTTATAGGAGATATATGACTCACATTCAGTGTTACATCCCCCTGTAGCCAGAAGTCCAAAAGTACACCTATCAATCTGAATATGTTTAGGTCTACTGTTATCGTTGTTCACAGGCTCATACCAGTACTTGTGATAAATACAATCACTCTTTATGCGACTTTGTATCATTTTATGGGTTTTTGGTTGATTGAAGCCGTTAAATGCAGAAAATGATGATAAAGTTTGAAAATTTAAAAAGGCGTTAGAAAGTAGTCCTTTTATAGTCATTATATACCCCCCTTTTAATTTAAGAAACACAACATATAAAAAAATTACTATCTGTACATATAGAAGATATGAGTTATATTCCCAACAAATAGCGTTGATCTTTGCCATCAATTATTATAGAACATGCAAATGTTCAGGTCTTCAATCATGTATGGAATCTGGTTTCAAATCAATATTTTGGAGAACTATTGAAAAATAGAGTAATTTTCATTGATTTTCGTTAACCAAATAAGCATGAAATTAAGTTTCTAGTTTACTGATTAAAGAAAAAAAGATGCTTGTGAATACTTTAAATTAGAGTTCTTTCGCCAAAAGATGAAACCAGGAAAGAAAGTCTCCTGCTTTTCCGATGATCATGGTTACATTTTCATCATAATAATTTATCCTTACTTCAAAATGTCCATAACCAGCGAATTTATTTTCTCAAAATCGAATATGTAAAGACCTGCACTTTATCCCAATCCCAGAAAGGATGATTTGGTCCAGAAAAATAAAAAAAGAGCCGCCGGGGGGACTTGAACCCTCGACCTGCTGATTACGAATCAGCCGCTATACCGCTAAGCCACGACGGCAAATGCACAGAAAGAATGAGCAGACTTAATACATAGATCAAGAATTTAATTATTTCGCTCGGGGAGAGCTATTTGCTTTTAAAACGACTGAATAAACCTGACATTATTTAAATAGTCAAGTTGCCTTTATAATACTTTCTTTTCATTAAATAATTGCGTAGTACGTTTAAGGATCTTTTTATACATTAAATATTCATTTTGGTCATTAAATAACTGCCATATGGATAAAATGATCAGAGTACAGAAAAAGTGATTATATTATACAGTTAATAGTCATATTTTCCGTTTAACGGTTTCTTGACCCTTTAAACAATCCTGGCCTCTATACAGATATTATACTGGTGAGGAGCATACGAACGGACTACCCTTTTATCCAGAACTTCGATTTTTCTTCCTGCTTTTTCCGCAGCTTTCCTTATGAGTTCTATAGAGCTTTCGAAAAGGTCGTCCTCAGGAGTTATTCCATAATAATGGATTATTCCACCGGGCTTTGTCAGGAGAACTGCAGAGTCCAGGAATTCAAAAGCGCTATGAGGCAAATTCATAATCACATGATCGGCACTGCCTGCAAATTTTTTTGCTTCTTCCCTGGCATCACCCTCGACTGCTTCAATGTTTTTTACAGAGTTGAGAATAATATTTTCTCTGAGATAACGCACAGCATCCGGGTTTTTATCGACTGCCAGGACTTTTGAAGGCTTTTTGCTCTTTGCGATCAGAATACTGTAAGGTCCGACGCCTGCAAACATATCGACAACAGTATCCCCTTCCTTAATCCAGGAAAGAATTCTTGAGCGCTCGGTCGAAAGGCGGGGAGTAAAATAAGCCCTTGCAAGGTCGACTTTGTAGCGGCAGCCGTATTCCCGATGAATAGTTTCGGTTCTCATCTCGCCTGCAATAACCTCAAATTCTCTAACCCGGAATTCTCCGATAACAGGAGTAAGAGGCTTGAGCACAGTTTTTATATTCGGCTGAGTCTGAAGTATGGCATGGGCAATTCTTGAGGCTTTCTGCTTATCAAGCTCAGAATCTTCCAGCAGGGCGATGTCCCCTATAACTTCATAAGCAGGGCTGAAACCAAGCAGGTTTTCCGGAACAGGTTTCTTTTCCTGGAGCTTGAAATCGAACTCGATGAACTCAATTTCTTCGGGAAAATTTTCAAGTTCATCAGGAGCAGGTTCCCTGCTCAGTGGAAGGTAAAGAAACGCCTCATCTGAACCTATTTTTACGGAATTATCCAGAATTTCAAGCTCAAGGAGTATTCTTCGTACAGTTTCTCCTTTCTTTTTAGGAACTTTTATGCACTGCCGTTTCATGGAAAATCGCCTTTCGGAAGCCTAAGGCTATCCTTCTATTAATAAACTACCTCAAACTCTGTCTTCTTCGGTTACTTATCTGGCTATTTGTCCGACTTTACGTTTTAAACAAGCCTGAAAAGGTATGAGTAAATTTTCGGAAAAGGAAAATGCCTCAGAAACTTTGTTTCCAAAGGGATCTTTAATCCTGAGATTTATTTGAAAATAAGGTGAAAAACTCAACTTGACTTTAGGGGTGCTAAGATTGGTAATGGGAGTAAGCATTAACCAGATCAGGAAAATCTCGCTTGGACTGCAGGTTTCTACCCTACTAACCTATATGCTTGGATTTACTGCGCTGAAGCTGAGCGGTTCAAAAAAAGAAGGAATCAAAATACACGGGAAAATAAACACTCTCGGATACACCCTGGGAGCCTTATCTTTACTGTATATGATGTACTCCGGACTAAGGCTCATAATTGCTAGGGCAGCTCCTGCAATCATGTATATTCACGGTATCTTTGGGCTTATAACTCTGACTCTTAGCTCCTTATTCGTAGCTAACAGATGGAGCTGGAAAACTATCAAAAACATGAGGACTCTTGTAGTTCTGTTTCTGTCGACTTTCAGTGGAGGAGTATACATGTTTTCACGACTCTATAAACAAAGGACACCTGCAGAAAAAAGTGAGTAAAAAGAAATTACACCATCAGCGAAGTTATACCTAAAAATCGTTTACAGACAATTACGAGTTTGCTGATAATTGCTAAGCTGAAGGAGACCATCTATATTGGATTATTACAAGAGTTTCTGAGTAGTGGCTTCGCAGATAGTAACCAAAAATCCCAGAATAACTGGTTAATCTGAGGAAAAATTAATTTGGGACAACTGGCCTGAGTACAGGTGAACTTTCAGAATAGTTGAACTTAACTTTCGGAATAAACGAAGTTTCAGGATATCTTAGCTTTCAGGAAAGCTGAAGCTCAGGATAAGTGAATCGAGTTGTTGTAATTAAGCATGAAGTACAACCCAAAAATTACCAGGAATACTCCACAGGTATAAAGAATACATCTATGCATTTTTTGTGAAAGCAAGGTTTTACCATGGCCGAATGATCCAGATACGACAGTAAACCAGCCCAGGTCTGCAGTCCAGTGTCCGAGCATATAAGCCATTGCAGTTATAACTCCTAATTCATATTCCTTAAGTACAAGTGCGCCACCAGCAGTCAGCCACCAGATCCAGAAGTATGGGTTAGAAACCGAAGTAACAAGGCCTACCAAGCTAGGATTAGAAACCAGCTTCAAGCCTGGAGATTCCTTAGAAGTTTTCACATACGAAGATGTAAATCTTGCTTCCTTTAAAGTAAGAAGCCCAAATACCAGAAGTGAAAGCCCTCCTAGAAGAAAAATTAAAGAAATCATGTCACTATCGACAAGCGAAGCAGCCCCTAAAAGAATCAACACATAGAGCACAGCTTCCACGAGCATATGCCCGAGTACCACCTGTGGACCTGCAAGCCAGCCTTTCTTCAACGAAATCTCTATAGTTGCAAAAAGCATCGGGCCAGGAACGAGTGCTCCTGTAAGCCCTACAGAGAAACCTAAAAGAAGAGCTTCCAAAACTTCAATTGTTAGCATTATGGACCAAGAACTTAAAAGTGTTTAGGATTCTTTTTTGAAAGTAAATTTCCGCAAGCAGAAAGATCCAGATAAATTAACTTAAATAAAACAAACCAGTAAAAAATAGGACATCTCTATTTTACAGAGAAAACTTACTGGCGAAAAAACAGGAAATTTAGAGACGATTTCAATATCTCTCCCAATCAACTTTTTAAAACTTTTACATCGCTCAAATTAATCATGCTGTAGCTCGGGTTTTTTCAAGCCTTTTGAAAAAAAGGCTTGATTTAGAGAATAATCTCAATATCCAGTTCTTCTGCAAGCTCTTTATACCTGTTTCGGATAGTGACTTCAGTAACCCCGGCTACATCCGCAACTTCCCGCTGAGTTCTCCGCTCACCACAGAGAATGGACGCAATATAAATTGCAGCAGCAGCAACTCCTGTAGGACCCCTCCCGCTTGTGAGTTCCTTTTCGGAAGCCTGCCTCAGGATCTCAACACTCTTAGACTGGACTTCTCCTTTAAGGTTAAGGCCTGAACAGAACCTTGGGACATAGTCGATCGGAGATGTGGGCATAAGCTTTAGTGCAAGTTCTCTGGAAATAAAGCGGTAAGTTCTTCCGATTTCTTTCCGGCTGACTCTTGACACTTCTTCAATTTCATCAAGAGTTCTTGGAACGCTGCACTGACGGCAAGCAGCGTAAAGAGCTGCTGCGGCAACGCCTTCAATGCTTCTTCCACGGATAAGATTTTTGTCCACAGCTTTTCTGTAGACGACAGCTGCGGTTTCCCTCACAGTTCTTGGAAGACCGAGAGCAGAAGCCATTCTATCCAGTTCGGATAATGCAAATGCAAGGTTTCTTTCAGTTGCGTTACTTACACGGATTCTACGCTGCCATTTTCTTAAACGATAGAGTTGAGCACGATTTTTTGAAGATATTGACTTTCCATAGGAGTCGCGGTTCCTCCAGTCAATCATTGTGGAAAGCCCTTTGTCGTGGATTGTGTATGTCAT
>DUGT01000039.1:0-18004 GCA_013331275.1 Methanosarcina sp.
AAGCCCAGCCTGATAATCTCTGTCTGGTAACACTCTGAACTAACAATGTCATTCTCAGTGCAGATGAATACATGAAGACAGAAGGCAAAGTCATGCAGAACGTCTTCGCCCCGCTCTACAAGGAGTACAACAAGCCAATGGTTATCCACAATTGTGCAGATGCTCCTCATTGGGATCTGATTAATAAGTGGGACACCAAATACTACAGCTATACCTTCTATCCCGACAAGGTAAACAAAGGCTCAAAGGACCACAAGTACCTTATTGAGAACTACGGCAAAGACGTCATGTTCGCAGGTGAAGTAAGCCCGGTTGTTTTCCTTGATAACAGCCCCGAAGGTATCCAGAAGATAAAGGCAGACACCGTTGCCCTTCAGGAGAGTGTCCTGAACACTCTCAAAGAGAATGGCATGCAGTCCAAGTATGTGATCTCTACTGGATGCGAAGTGCCGCCAAAGGGCCCGTGCGACACAGTTGCCGCCCAGACCTATACCGCTGCACAGACAGGTCCGGAACTCTTCAAGAAGATCATCGGATAAACCCATTGATGTCATTCAGTCAAAAAAGCAATGTGAATATTGCTGCTTGAAAGGACGGACAAAACACTCTGTCCTTTCTTTTATTTAATTACATTTCAGAAATTTTCCGTATATGTTAAAAATAAGACTTGTACCAACTTAATTAAAATTTAGATCTCTAGAAGTAAGTCCAACGAAAATCTCCATTACTTCCACATGAACTTTAAGTTAAACCTGTAAGACAGGAAAAACAGGAATAAATGGAATCTCCACATTCCATAAAATCCTGAAATATTAGATAAATCATGCTGATAACAATGCTTCTCCCTCTCTAAGGCATTGTTATTCACAACCTAAAAAGTAGATAGGCCTGAGAATTCCTCAGAACACACTTTTGCCATTTTAGTGTGACTTAGGAAAAGGAAGGTCCAAATCCACGAAAAAGGTTCAATGCTCTAAGCCTCAAACCTCCAGGCAAGAAGGGGCTATGAACCGAAAAATTCAGGATCAAAGCAGTATCAGGCTCTTTTTGCCATTTTAAGAGCTGGAAAAGTGCTTAGGGCCCCGACTTCAAAAGATTGGTATGCCCCTAAACTGCCGTAACCCTCCAGGCAGGAGAAAGGGCAGCAATCCAATCGTTAATGGTAAGATACCTCACTTCATGAAAGATACAGGAGCTTTTTTCACACTTTGTTTTCTGCAAGTTTTCATAAAGTTTTCTCCATCACTATGTGAATCGATTAGTTTTTTCTATAAACTTTATTTGACAGGACTGCTTTAAATCTTGATTTTAGATATTTTTGTTTCTACATGATCAGATAATGGACTGAAGACGCATTATCTTCAGAAAAAATGCCGCATATGCGAATTAATTTATATAACTAGTTCACAGATATTTTAAATGAAAAATATAAACGTGATCCTGCTTGTATTAGCTTACAGAAAAAGTTACAAAGGCTTAACGTCATAAAAAATTAAATGGCAGATTTTATGGCAGATCCCGACCTGAAAGACCGTTTTCTTAATGTCCTGAAAGGCAAAACTGTGGATAAAGCACCTGCTCTGTCGGTAACCCAGACCGGCACTCTAGAACTTATGGAAAAAAGTGGGGCAGCCTGGCCTGAAGCTAATTTTAACGCTGAGAAAATGGCAGATCTTGCCCTTGCAGCCCATAAATTTGCAGGGCTTGAGGCTGTACGCTATCCTTTCTGTCTAACTGTACTTTCTGAAGCTATGGGATGCAGTATTAATCAGGGAAGACGCGATGTTCAGCCATTTCCAGATTCTCAGCCTTTTGCAGATAAGGCTGAGAATCTGGAGCTTCCCTCTGATTTTACTGACCGGGGGCGGATACCACTCATTGTTGATGTAACTTCTACCCTCAGAAAAAGGATAGGAGAAGAAGTCCCTCTGATAGCGGGAATAGAAGGACCTGCTTCTCTAGCTTCAAGGCTACTTGGGACATATAACTTTCTTACTTGGGTACTGAGGAAACCTGAATTGCTCCAGAGATGTCTTAAGGTTACAGGGACTGCCTGTTCGGAATATGCGGTTGTGCTTTCCGAAGCGGGAGCAGACGCAGTTTGCATAGTTGATGGGATAGCAGGTCCTGACATGCTGGACCCGAAGCATCTAGCTTCCCTAATAAAGCCCGAGTATGAACATTTCTACAGGGTCGGGAAAGGAATAAAGCTTATACACATGTGTGGCAATTCCACATCGATCCTCAAAATGCTCTCTGAATGCGGATTTAACGGAATTAGCATAGAAGAAAAGGTTACTGATTTGCCTGCTGCAAAGAAGCTTGTCGGAAAAAAAGTAAGCCTTATAGGAAATCTTTCCTCTTCAGGGGTTATGCTCACAGGAACCTGTGAAGATGTGAAAAACGAAGCAAAGAAATGCCTGGAAGGAGGAATTGATATACTTGCTCCGGGCTGCGGGATTGCCCCGAGAACTTCCCTTGCAAATCTTAAAGCGCTTGTTGATGCCAGAGATGAATTTTATAGTGAGTGATTTTTAAATGATTTTTTATTGCTCTGAATGAGGGTTCCAGTCTTTTCATTCTTGCCGATACTACACGCTTTATTCTCTCTTATTTTAATCCTTGCTGTTCTCTTTTCTTCTTCGCGATCTTGCTCTCTACAGAGTTGGTTCTTCACAAAACCCACGCTGACGGAATTAATCTCTACAGATTCAATGTCCCTGAAAAATCAGTTATCCATAAAATTAATGCTCTCTCCAAAATGAGTGCCCTCCCAAAAATCAATACCCTATAGAAAATAGAGCCCCTTCGCAACATAACCCAAATTATGTTATATATTTTTACGTTTAAATTAAAATATAAAAAGATTAACCAATGAAAAAATGATGCGCAGCTCATTTCGCTGATTGAAGTCCTATCCGGTTTATAACAATCTGATAGCATATAGGCAGGCTTCAATAATTTTTAATTTTCAAGTATGTATGGAATGAGAAAAATGTATGGGATAGCACTAGATCTGGGAACAAGTGGCTTTAGAGCGCAGCTCATAGACTTAGAGACAAAAAAAGTTGTAAGAACTGCAATGACAATGAGACATCCTCTTCCTGGAGGCAACGTTATCGATCATCTGAACTTTGCCCTAGAAATAGGGGAAGATATTGCAAATAATATCATACTGGATACCGTGAAGAAGATAATCGAAACCCTTGACGTCGAACCCTCCTGTATCCGAAAAATCGTAGTTTGTGGAAACCCTATCCAACTTTCCCTCTTTCAAAACTCGGAGATCCGAGACCTTGCCTTTGCTGGAAAAAACATGCAACAGCGGCTTGGAGTAGAGAACGTGGACCGAAGTGCAAGGATCTTTCAGGCAAATGAACTCTTCAAAGATATTCTTAACCTCCCTAACTGTGAGATCACTGTGCCTCCTGCAATTGCCCACGAAATTGGAGCTGACGCCTTGGCAATGATGATAGAAACCAATTTTCTGAACCAAAAAGATGTTTCCATTGTTACGGACTACGGCACAAATGCGGAGATGGCAATAAAAGTGGGGAACAGGATTATTACAGGCAGTGCTGCTGCAGGACCCGCCATCGAGGGACAGGGAATAAGCTGCGGAATGATTGCAAGTCCGGGTGCTATTTCGGATGTAAACCCCGAAGGGGAATATTGGCGGCTTACGGTCCTGGATGAAAGGATGGAAGGAAAAAATGGAGCCCTTGTAAATCCGGCTACTGGTGAAATCCTTGAGAAAGGCGAAATAGAAGCCGTGGGAATTACAGGCACAGGCGTAATTGCAGTTATTGCTGTTGCTATGGAAACAGGTCTGATGGAGCAGCCACCTAGATTGCCTAATGGAAAGCTGATCCTTGGAGATTCCATTGAAATCACCAGTGATGACATTTCGGAAGCTGGAAAAGCTATAGGGGCAATTCGTGCGGCACAGCTAACTCTCCTGCTGGAGGCAGGCATCTCCTTCGAGGAACTCGAAAATGTCTATATTTCTGGGGCATCTGGAACATACGTAGATTGCAGAAAAGCCAGGAGAATAGGTTCCTGCCCTAATTTCTCAAACAAAGTTGTTCAGTTCGGAAACACATCCATAGCGCTTGCTAGGGAGCTTCTCTTGGATGAATCCATGCTTGATAAAGTCATCGCCCTTGCCGGCAATATAAAGGCTGATCACCTGATGATGGCGACCAGCGAGACCTTTAAGAATATTTATACCTGCGAGCTTTCTTACTGGACCGAAGGCATGAGCCTGAAACTATACAAAAAGTTCATGAATATGTATAAGTATCCACCTTTCCCGGAGCCCATAGAAGATGTATTTATTGAAAAAAGGGCAGCCAAGGATATAGAGGAAACAGGCAACTTCCCGGTAGAGATCGTAGAAGATGTAGGAATCACAATTGAAGTCCCTGTGGAAGGCTGCCTTCACTGCAAACGCTGTAATGAAGAATGCCCGGAGAATGCCCTTGTGACCGTCGAGAAAGAAGGAAGATCTTTTGTAAGTTGCAGTACCCAGGACTGCCTTGGAACGAGCTGTAGACGCTGTGTGCGAGCCTGCCCGATAAAAGTAATAGATTTCAAGAAGATTTCAGCGCTTGGCGTAGACGGGCTTCAGGTGGACAGCTTTAACAACGGAGTTTGCTGACGGGAATTAAAAGAAATATAAACTAGGGGGATGAAAAAATGACAAAGATAAGCGTATCTTCCTGCATCTGCAATTCAAATCACGTGATAACAGGAAGGGTTGAAGGAGATCGGATTATCATAAAGATCGATACTCCCTGCGAAAAATTTAGGAAGTTTGACTTCCTAGAACTTCCCCTTTGTGGATTACCTGAGGATCAGAATAATTTAATTCTGGAAATGGAAGGGCAAATTGGCTGGTCTCTTAACTGCACAAAGGAATGCGCTTTGGACTGTACAAGGCAATGCTTGATTCCCCCTGCGGTGTTCAGCATCTGCAATATAGAAAGTGGACTTGCAGAAAAGGAGCTTGCAGAATCAGCGCGTTCAGAAACCTCTCTTCTTGAAAATACCGAATATGCCAGTTCAGAAATCAAGTAATTTTGTGATTTAAACCGACAGTAGCTTCTATAGAACATTTAAGATATATGTTTCATGGAGTATACAATAACTATAGAGAATGTGGTGGCATCCACCACCCTGGCAGAAGAGTTCGACCTGCAGAAGATTGAGGCAGGGCTAGAGAAATCAGAATATAATAAAGCGAAATTTCCTGGCCTGGTCTACAGAATTGAGAGTCCAAAAGCTGCTTTTCTAATTTTCACCTCCGGAAAAGTAGTATGTACCGGAGCGAAGACCGTCAAGAATGCTGAGGTGGCTATAATCAATCTGGCTAACACGCTCAGGTCCATTGGCTGCGAGAAAATAAATCCAGAACCTGATGTTCATATTCAGAACATTGTAGCCACCGCTGATTTGGAAACGAACCTGAACCTGAATACCATTGTTATAGCCTTTGGTATGGAAAACGTAGAGTACGAACCGGAGGTATTTCCCGGGCTTGTTTACAGGCTCGAGGATCCCAAGATAGTAGTGCTAATATTCAGCTCTGGCAAATTGGTGATCACAGGTGGCAAGTCTCCCGAAGATTGCGAGAAGGGATTGCAGATTATAAAAAAAGAGTTTGATAACTTAGGACTTCTTTATTGAATCTTCTTAAACTCGAGAGTAAAAATGATAAGTTTTTCATCCTGGCAAGTATAAGGAAACCCCAGTCGGAAGAATATTTCCGGTTCGAAAGTTTCCCATCCAGGACAGCTGCGGCATGGACATAGATAATGATAAAGGGAGAATATTTCCTGTACAGGACAACCGTAACCAGGTACGCAAAAACTTTATATACGATAAAATGGTCATCGCCCCCTGTCAAGAAGATGACCCTCAAATAGAGAGGTAAAGTATCCTTTCAGCTATTTGGAGAAAACTGACTACGGATCAGCAGCAGAATTTCAAACAGTTGCAAAGATATTTACTTGATGAGAAATTGAACACAGAGGCAGAATAACCTCCCAGGAAAATAACTTGTCTCTGTTTAAAAAAGAGTTGAAAAAGGCAAAAAAACGAATCTGAATAAACTCCAGAGAGTTAAAAGATCGGAGTTATGAAAGCTCTCAAGCAGTTCACACCAAAAGCAAGAAATTAGGGGATTTCTGAGGAGAACTGAACAGGAGATTCACTTCACTTGTGTGCTTTCAAAAACATACTTTGATCATCCGATTTTGCCTTCTCAAATCTCCAGGAAGAAAACAAATCTACTTGATAACCTCCTCGCTCAAAGTAAAAACCTCCTTATCTTCACCCTCTGCAATAAAATCTCCTTTGAATGGAAAATAATTGTCACATAAATTTTGATCTCATTGTTTAGATCAAAGAGGACAAAAAAATACTTCTTTTTAATAAAATCATTTGCAGAGAAAATTGAGAAGAGAATTATAAAATTATAACGATTCAAAAATTAGCATCGGTGAAGGTATATGCAATAAAATCTAACTGTGATCTGCAAGTGCATCCCGGAATACTAAAGGGAGTACACTTATCAGAATTAACTGGAAAAAGATCATTAGAGCCAGGAAATGGAAAATAAAAAATATCTGAACCTGGCAACTAAAGAGCTTTCTGAGAAGACTTAAAAACGGAAATAAAAACGGGAAAAATAACTAAAAAGCCCTCTTCAGAAAGCTTGAAAAACGAGAGAAAGGATTGAAATCCAGCTTCTGAATAACCAGTACACCACTTAAAGTTATCTAGTTCCCCCAAATGGAAAGAGTTCGATCTGGAGGTTTTCGAATTCTTTGACATTGTATTTAAGAAGTATCCGGCAAAAAAGCTTGAGAACTTCAGGGAGATGTAACTTGTAGGGTCAACGATCTGAGCAATCCGAGACCTTTTTGCTAAATGGAGGTTAAAATATGTTGGATTTGAAACTGGAAGACATCGACGGCATATTAGTACGCTACAACGTCGCCCTCGAAAAGGAAATGACCCCTGATGAAGCCGCAGAAGAGCTTTATCCAAAAGACGAACTCATCTATCCTGTTGCAAAAGCAATCTATGAGGGAGAAGAGGATGATGTAGTTGACGCACTTCAGTCTGCAATCGCTGCAGGCAAGAAGCCAATTGACCTTATCGATGATGCCCTGATGGTAGGAATGGGAGTTGTAACCCAGCTCTACGACGATGGTATCATTTTCCTCCCGAACGTTATGATGTCCGCTGATGCCATGCTGGCAGGTATCGACTTCTGTAAGAGCCAGACCACCGAAGTTCCTGAGCCAAAAGGCAAGGTTGTCTGCCATGTTGCAGAAGGCGACGTCCATGACATCGGAAAGAACATTGTTGCTGCCCTTCTGAGAGCGAATGGCTACGAGGTAATTGACCTTGGAAGAGATGTTCCTGTAGACGAAGTAATCGCTGCAGTTGAAAAAGAAAAGCCAATGATGCTCACAGGTACTGCTCTCATGACAACCACCATGTATGCATTCAAGGAAGTTAACGACAAGCTCCTTGAAAAGGGAGTAAAGATCCCATTCGCATGTGGTGGCGGTGCTGTGAACCAGGACTTCGTGTCTCAGTATGAACTTGGAGTTTATGGTGAAGAAGCTGCAGACGCCCCAAAGATTGCTGACGCAATCGTTGCAGGTACTACAGATATCACAGCATTAAGAGAGGAATTCCACAAACACTGAGGAGGGAGCAAAAATGGTAAAAAAATACACTTCAATGGCTTACGCTAACGCAGATGAACTAATTTTCGGAAATTCAAAGTTCCCTGTAAAAGCAGGGCTTGGCCTTGAAATCGGTGCAGGTTACACATCCCCCGAAGTTAACTATGCCCCAAGGCCTGGCGCCGGCGCATCCAAAGAAAAACTCATCAAAGAGTATGAAAGGATCACCACTGACATTATGGCAAGGATGGTCCAGATCGGAGCTCCTTCTGTTGTTCTTGAAACTGAACACGTTCAGCAGATGTCCAACAACCCCACCTGGGGAGGAGCTGTTGCACATGCTCAGAAGACCATCATGGAAGAATACCATGATGAATATGGCATAAAGTGTGCACTTCGCCACACAATTGGTGACATCCGTGAAGACCGTGACTACCTCCAGCTCAGAGGAGACAAGTACAGCACCTTTATGGAAGCCTTTGAAGAGGCTGCCAACAATGGTGCAGACCTGCTCGCAGTTGAGTCAATGGGTGGTAAGGAAGTATTCGACTATTCTATTCTGAGAAACGACACTGCAGGTATCCTCTTCGGAATCGGTGTGCTCGGCAGCATGGACATGGAAATGGTCTGGTCCGACATTGCAGACGTTGCAAAGAAGACAGGAACTGTAGCTTCAGGTGACACTGACTGTGCCCAGGCAAACACCGCAATGTTCATTGCAGGCGGTCTGCTTGACAAGAACCTTGCCCACACAACTGCAATTGTTGCAAGGGCAATCTCTGCAGCAAGATCCCTCTGTGCATATGAATCCGGTGCAGTAGGCCCTGGAAAGGACTGTGGTTACGAGAACAGCATCATAAAGTCCATTGCAGGTGTGCCAATTACTCAGGAAGGTAAGACCTCAACCTGTGCCCACTCTGACCTGATGGGTAACATTGTCATGCAGTGCTGTGACCTCTGGTCCAACGAATCAGTTGAATACCATGGTGAATTCGGCGGTACCACTGTTCAGTGCTGGTCCGAGACCCTTGCATACGACTGTTCCATGATGAACGTTGCCCTTAAGACCGGAAAAGCAAAGGATCTCAGAGACATTCTCGTGCTTTCGGACAAATACAGAGACCCGCAGGGCTATGTGCTTGCCTATGACAACGCCTACAAGGTAGGACAGGCAATCGCAAAGGATGGAGAGAACAACTACCTCCGTGCAAAGAACGCAGCAATCGAATGTTGCAACATCATCGAAGAAGGTGTCAACTCCGGCAAACTCAGACTTACAAGATTCGAAACCAATGCTCTTGCAAAGGTTAAGGCCGACCTTGAGTCCCTCACAGATGATGCTGACAAGTTCATGAGCGACAACCTTACAAAGTTCAAACAAGAAGTTGCAGTTTTCAAACCCGAAAACTACGGGCTCTAAGCCCTAAACTTCTTTTTTTTAATTTTTTTAGATTTATAGCTTCAGGTGAAACCATGAGCGAAAACGTAGGAACTGCTACCGTAATAGTTGACAAGACTGCAAATGCTGCCCCCCTGGGCTTTACAGGCCTTGGCCTTGCTGCGGTTCTGTTAAGTCTGAGCTACATAGGAATATACCCTGTAGAGTCAATGATTGTCTCTATGGCAATATTTCTTGGAGGATTTGCTCAGGTATTTGCAGGAATTATGTGCTGGAAAAAAGGAGATGTTTTCGCAGGGACTGCATTTTCCGCTTTTGGCCTATTCTGGTTCTCATTGGCAGGATTACTGATTATGCCTGCAATCGGATGGGCTGAAGCGTCGTCTGGAACTGCTATGGCTGCGTATCTCTTTATCTGGGGTGTTTATACCTTTGTTATGCTGATCGTTACTATGCGAATAGGAGTCCGTGCCCTCCAGTTTGTCTTTGTTACATTATTTTTGTTATTTATATTGCTTGCTGTTGTAAACGCAACCGGCAGTACAGGGTTGCTTGTAATAGCTGGCTATGTAGGACTTATTATGGGCCTTGGAGCTCTTTATACAGCTCTTGGCATGGTAATGAATGAGATTCATGGAAAAACCGTAATCCCACTCTAATAGTAAAACAATCAGCGTTTATTGGGTAAAACCTTTGAACACCTGAAGAAAAAACCTGCACCAACCTCAAGAACTGTGTTAAATCCATAAAACTGCAGGAATAAATAGTAAAAAACAGCAAAACATTAAAAAACGGCATAAAATAAATTTAAAGGTAAGTACAGATCTCAAGTCTGTGCTTGCCAATCCCCCTAATATAATTTAATCTATAAAACTGCAAGAAAACAGTAAAAACAGCGTAATATAATTTAAAGGTAAGTACAGATCTCAAGTCTGTGCTTGCCAATCCTCCCAATATTATTGCATGAGTGGCTAACCTCTGTATTGTGACCGCGTTATAAAACATAGGCACTCGAGTGCTTGTTTAATTTTTAGAAATAATATCGTTTTTGTTTTTACCAAGCCTTTTTAAAAAGGCTTGAGCGAAAACACCAGGAGGTCGGCATGATCAACCTACACAACAGGATGATCGAAAACCTCTAGCGATGTTTGAATTTGAGATAATTATCCCTTAACCCTATTGGCTTGATCCCAAGCCTTTTTTGAAAAAGCTTGAGAAAATTACTGTTAAATCTAAAACGTCATTGTCGGCATGATCAACCGGCTCAATGGTTGCAGCACAGCCTTTATGAAAAAGGAATGATCGAGATAAAAAGACCCGCTAGAAGGAAGATTGGAAGAACTAATTAACGGTGAACTTCGAATGCAAGCGGATAAAAAGCTTGACGAAACCCGCAATAAAACCCGCAATAGATCTTATGTGGGGCTTGCTTTGAGTTTGACATTGACACTTTTAAAGCTGCTAGCCGGGACTTTGGGAAATAGTACTTTACTTCTTGCTGATGCAGTTCATTCTTTCTCCGAATTTATCAATGAGTGTACAAAATTTCTGGATTTTTTTATTGGAAGCAAACCTGAGGATGAAAGTCACAACTACGGGCATGGAAAATTCACAACCCTCTGCGTGGGAGCAGGGGCTTTAATTCTACTTTTTGCAAGTTTGCATACAATCTCTTTGAGTTTCGGAAAACTGTTCATGTTTTTGCAGAGTAAAGAGCCTGAGACTCCTGAAATAACTGCACTCTATGCCGCAATTGCAGCCTTTATATTAAGAAATATTATGACTATTTTGATAGGAAATCCTGAAGTACACGTTAAAGAGGTTTCCTCGAAAGATCATATTCCTATAAAAGACTTATCAATCATCCAGACAAAAGACCTATTAACCATCCCTATAAAACACTTATCAATCATCCAGATAAAAGACCTATTAGCCATCCCTATAAAACACTTATCAATCATCCAGATAAAAGACCTATTAGCCATCCCGGTAAAAGAATTATTAGTCGTCCAGATAAAAAAATTATCAGTTATTCCAATAAAAGATATACTAATATTCGGCTTTGTTATTTCAGGTATAGGATGCACGTTTCTGCCTGAAAAAAGCTTTAAAATAGCTGATTCTTTCGTTGCACTTTTATTAAGCCTTTATCTCCTTGGAACTTCAGGCAAACTTCTCTACAAGACTGCAAACGAGCTGATAGAAGCCTCCCTTGAGGAGGAAAATAACCTTAGAATTAGGGAGATTATAGACAAAACCGAAAATGTAACGGGTTCCGGGGAACTTAAAACCCGCAGGATAGGAAAGAATATAGCAATCAATGTTAGTGTCAATGTGAATAATTCCCTGAATGTTCTGGAAGCTGCAGAGATAGCAAACCTGGTAGAAGAAAGGCTGAAAGCAGCTTTTACGGAAGATATATACGTATTGGTAAAAATCGAGCCCATCGAGGGAGTGAATAAGAGTTTCAAAAACAAAGATAGATTCGTTAATGGGAAAAAAGGAGAAAAGGCAAACTTATTTTAATAAAATAAAAACGTAGAAAAAATAAAATAATATGGTAATAATGGTGTGAAAAACGGATATGAACTTTCCGTATATAAATTTAAATCGATACCAGACTTCAGAGAAGTGTGAATCTTAACGATTGCTAAGAAATTAATTACCTGAAATTAAATAAATCTGGAAACACTGAAAGTTATCTAGTTCGCAAAAGAGGTTGAAAATGCACTATAGTCTTGGAGTCGATGCAGGAGGCACTTATACTGATGCCGTTATCGTTAGGGACTCGGATGGATCTGTCATCGAGTTCAGTAAAGCGCTTACTACTTATCCTGATCCACTCCCTGGAATGAAAAATGCTATTGATGCACTTACTCCAGAGTATCTTAAAGACATTAAACTGGTATCCGTATCTACGACCCTGTCTACGAATACTATCCTGGAAAGTACCGGGTTTCCAGTAGGGTTAATTATGGTAGGGGACTACGTGATTCCTGAGAAACTTCCTACGACTTACTGGGTGACAGTCTCTGGCGGGCATAATAATGACGGGGAAGAGTTACAGGCTCTTGACATCGCTTCCGTAAAAGAATTTGCCCTAAAGGTAAAAGATAAGGTTTCTGCTTTTGCAGTTTCTTCATACTTCAGTAACCGCAACCCGGAACATGAGCTTGCTGTCAAAAAAGTAGTAAAGGAACTTACAGGGCACCCTGTTGTTTGCGGACACGAACTTTCCCAGGATCTCGGGGCCTATGAAAGGGCCATAACTGCATTTCTTAACGCCCAGTTAATTCCTGTTACTCACAAGTTTATTCAGGCGATAGTCAAGGAATTTGAAATCAGAGGTATAAACGCAAACCTGTTGATGTTGAAATGTGATGGGTCAGTGGTAGGGATAGAAGAAGCCCTGGAAAAACCCATTGAGACAATATTCTCAGGGCCTGCCGCAAGCCTTGTTGGGGCATCTCATCTGAGCGGGTTTAACACCTGTGCTATGATAGACGTTGGCGGTACGAGCACGGATGTAGCCATGATGGAGAATGGGCTTCCTCACCTTAGCAATATAGGTGCCGTTGTCGGAGGCTGGCAAACCCGCGTAAAAGCTATTCGTATGGAGACTTCTGCAACAGGGGGAGACAGCCATATCTGGGTAAAAGGTGATCGAATTTATATAGGTCCTCGTCGGGTAATTCCACTCTGTCGGGCTTCGGTCATTTACCCCGGTTTCAAGGAAAAACTGAAATTGAACAAGGTTGCAAAAGGGTATCTCTGTGAGAGCATCCAGGTAACAAAATTTTATGTAAGGACCGATTTCAAACCTATTGAACTGAAGGCAGGAGAGCGGGAAATCTACAGACATATAGGAAAAGAGCCTGTTTCTTTCGGGGATCTGCTCATAGCCCTAAAAAAACGCCCTTCTCCATCTATTCTGGACTCATTAGTCCAGAAAAGGTTAATCCAGGCAATAGGCTTTACCCCTACTGATGCTCTTCATGTACTTGGAGAATATACCGAATGGGATATGGAAGCTGCAACAATTGGGGCTTCCATGCTTGGGAGAATACTGAAGCAGAGCCCGGAAACTTTCAGTGCGGAAGCAAAACGCAGGGTTGCCCGAAATATTGCCGAAGACCTTATTGCCTATCTTATAGAAGGAATGCCGAGAAACGAGATTAATAGGGTTCTTCATGGAAGGAACTTTACCCGTTTCAGAGTTGAAATTCCTGTAGTGCTTCTAGGAGGACCTGTAAAGGCATACGTTGAGGATCTGAGAACCCTTATAAATGCTGATTTCATAGTTCCAGAGCACGCTGAGGTTGGTAATGCTGTCGGAGCCCTTGTCGGAAAAGGAATTAAAAGGGTAGAGATTCTTATAAAAACAAAAGTTATTAAGTCTCTTGAAAGTGGGGCTGAGAATATAGATAATGAGGCTCACGAGAAGTGTACTGCAAAAGACATCTTGACATATCAAACTAAAAATGAGTTTATTGTCTTTTCCCCATCTGAAAGAAAGAAATTTGAAAGCTATAGTGAAGCCGTTGAGTTTGCAGAAAAGCTTGGAAGAATGCTTGTTATGGACTACATGGTGAGTGCAGGACTTCAAAAGGAAAATATAAATATAGACATAAGTCGAAAGCATCTGGCGCCAAGAGGCTGGACTGATGTGCCCCTTGAAACAAAACTTGTTTTCGTTGGGGTAGGAATCCCAAAAACTACGATGACTGCCTGAGAGGACAAAGTAAACTGGAATATCAGCAGCCGGATAATATAAACAGAAATATATATCTTGAGAATAACTTTACAATTCCGGATAAAAGGATGTACACAGTTAAAAAGGGATCTAAATTGTGTAACATAAAGTAAAAATGGGGCTGTTTTGACATGCAATATAGTCTGGGTATTGACGCAGGCGGAACCTGCACCGATGCTGTAATTTTAAGAGATTCGGATAGCCGGATCCTTGATACCAGCAAGGCAATTACTACCTATCCGGACCTTATGGTCGGAATTCGAAGTGCACTTGATAAACTAAATCCGGAGTATCTTAGCAAAGTGAGATTGGTATCGGTTTCCACAACCCTGTCAACAAATACCATTCTCGAAAAAACAGGGTATCCTGTTGGTCTGATTCTTGTAGGGAACTATACTGTCCCAAGAAAACTTCCAGCAGATTATTGTACTACTGTAAAAGGAGGACACGACAGCAATGGAGATGAGCTGCAACCTCTTGACCTTACTGCCGTGGAACAGTTTGCAGTAAGCCTGAAAAAGAAAGTCTCCGCATTTGCGGTGTCTTCGTACTTTAGCACAAGAAACCCGGAACATGAGCTTAAAGTAAAGGAAATAATTCTTAAATTGACAGGGCATCCTGTGGTTTGCGGACATGAATTATCTCAGGAGCTTGGAGCTTACGAACGGGCAGCTACTGCTGTCTTAAATGCCCAGCTAATTCCTATAACATATCAGTTTATTCACTCCATCACTGCCGAAATAAAGAAAAGAAACCTTGATGCGAAAATCTTTATGCTGAAATGTGACGGCTCGGTTATAGATATAAAAGGTGCAAAACTACGCCCCATTGAAACCATATTCTCAGGCCCTGCTGCAAGTGTTAAGGGAGCTTCTTACCTTTCAGGGCTGGACACATGTGCCGTAATCGATGTGGGGGGAACAAGTACGGATGTTTCCATAATAAAGAACGGAGTCCCTGAGCTTTGTGAGAAAGGAGCAGTTGTAGGAGGCTGGCAAACCCGAGTAAAAGCAATAAGAACAGAAAGTTCGGCAAATGGGGGAGATAGCCATGTATGGTTCAAAAAATGCATAAGGATAGGGCCAAGAAGAGTTATGCCTCTTTGTGTTGCTGCTGTACTGTACCCACACTTTAAGGACAAAATTGAAAACAATCCCGTACCCCTAAGAACTATGCTCAGTGAGCATACTCAGCCCACAAAATTTTTTGTCAGCACTGGAGCAGATCCTATTAATCCCACAGAAAGCGAAAAGAGGTTACTTGAAATTATAAAAAACGAACCTCTTTCTATCCACGAGATTTTAAATAAAATGAAGCGTTTTCCTTCTCCAGCAGTCCTTGATTCATTGATTCAGCAGCGTGTGATTCAGGCTATAGGCTTCACACCGACTGATGCCCTGCATGTGCTTGGGGAATATACCGAATGGGATGTTGAAGCTGCCCAGATAGGAGCAAAAAAACTTTCGCGTTTTACTCAAATGGGAGTTCATGCTTTTTGCAAAAAGATAAAGCAGCAAGTTGCAAAAAATATGGTCTACAATTTGATGTTATATATCATGGAAGGCAGGGGAAAAGAAGGGATAAAGAAAATGCTGGAGGAAGATGTTCCTGTCCAGTACAAACTAAATATTCCCATAGTCCTCCTCGGAGGCCCTGTAAAAGCTTATTATGAGGATATCAAGGCACTCATTGATGCAGAGATTATAGTTCCAGAGCAGGCTAGCGTAGGAAATGCAGTTGGAGCTCTAGTAGGAAAAGGAATTAAAAGAATTGAGATAATTGTAAGACCATCCTCAATGGAAAATCCAGACCAGAATTTCCTGGTATTTACCCCTGCAGGAAGAAAGAAATTTGAGCAGTATCAGATGGCAATAGAATATTCCTATAAAACTGGCGAAGAACTTATTCTAGACTCAATGAAAGATTTTGGACTTCCAGAAGGCTCAATAAAAATAAGCACCAGTATGGAATACCTTTCTCCACCTGGCTGGAAACATACTCCAATGGAGACAAAAATGACTTTTATAGGTGTCTGTACTCCAGGTGACTTAGTTTAATAAATCAAATGTTATTTATATATAAAGCTTTATTTAAAAAGCTGGAGAAATATTCAATTTGAAAAAACAGCCAGAGAGACACTCAACTTGAAGAAGAACAGCCAGAGAACCAGCCTGCCGGAAAGAAGGATCGGCTACAACTGCAAGTTACTGAATAACAGGAAGTAAGAGAACATGGATTCTTCACTTATTGATCTTGTTTTCCGCTCCGATAAGAGAAAAAACCTTCTTATACTGCTGGATAGCGGCTCAAAAAATATTGACGAAATCAAGAATACACTGGACGTTACAGCTACCTCGATCCTTCCCCAGATAAAGAAACTGATCGATCATGATCTTATTGTCCAAGAAGATAGAATGTATAAACTCACAGTTCTGGGAGAATTCATTATCAAGAAGATAAAGCCCCTAATAAGTGCTCTTGAAGTAATTGAGAAAAACAACTCATACTGGACAGGTCACGATCTGAACGCAATCCCACGCCACTTGCTGGAACGTGTATCCGAATTAGGAGACTGTATCTTTATAGAGCCGGACCTTAACCACATATATGAACCTTCTCAAGAAATAATTGACAGCATGGCCAATGCAAAGCATGCTTCGACTTTTGCTTCATATTTCAACCCTGCCTATCTCCCCCTATATGTTGAGCTTGGCAGAAAAGATGCTGAACTTTCCCTGAATTTTACTCAATCTGTCTGGGACCATCTATCAAACGAACACTCAAATATGATAAATGAATTAATGGGTATGGATAATGTAAGCCTTTATGTATCCAAAGAAGGAATAAAGCTTACTGAGATTACCGTGACTGATAGGACAATGATGCTGGGTCTTTTTGATAAAAAGGGAAAATTCGACCAGCAATTCATTATGAGCTCCGAACCCAGTGCTCTTTTATGGGGCCAGGAACTGTTTGATTATTTCAAGAGGCTTTCCAGACAGGTAAATAAGATATGAAAAGATACAGATATATATAATCCCTAACTACTTCTAAAATATACTAATATTTAAGTTAGTGAGAGAAGTACGTCATAAGAAACTGTCAGATAGAAGTTTTTTGGGAACTAATCAAAGGATAATAAAAATAATATATTTACAAGTAATATTATGGTATTATGATATGTCATATATGATATTATAATATATGGTATGTAATATATAATATGTGATATATGATGTGTAATATATGATAATATGACACATAAAAATGGTAATTTCTTTGTATCGCAAGTATAAATCTCAAAAGCCCTCAAGCATGAACCCCAAAAAGAACCCTAAAAAAGCCCCTAAACTCTCCCAACCCTGAATTTCCTTATCCCAGCAAAAACTATAATGGCAAGGATAAAGGCAAAAAGTTCAGAGATTTAGTATAGAGATATATATGATGTCACATATAATAATAGGATGACCTAAGAGAGGGAATTAGATGGATTCATCACTACTGGATGTTCTCTTTCTTTCAGAAAAAAGGAAAAATCTACTTTTACTGCTTCTGGACGGACCCAAGAACATCGAAGAAATCAAAAGTATACTTGATGTCCGCTCAAGCCCAATAATGACCCAGATAAAGATACTGATGAAGCAGGACCTTATTGTTGAGAATAACAGGCTCTACAAACTTTCCAGTATAGGAGAGATTCTAGTTCCGAAGATGAAGACAATCCTTGAGACATTTAACGTTTTTGATAAAAACCACGACTACTGGATAAACCAGGATATGACATCAATCCCTCCTGAGTTTCTCGACGAAATAGGAAAGCTTGGAAACTATATTGAAGTAAATCCTGACCGAAACCACGTGTTTGAATATCCAAAAGAAGTTGTAAAACATCTGTCCGAATCTGATAAAGTGAGAATTTCATCCTCCTTTTTCCTACCTATCTATCCGTCCCTGTGCATCGAGCTTGCCGCAAAGGGCACGGACATAACCCTGGTGTTTACAGAATACGTTTATGATAGAATGCTCAATGACTACAAAAAGGAACTTGAACATTTCCTGAACCTGAAACATACCAAACTCTATGTCTGCAATAATAACAATATGAAAATTGCTTCAAGCATAGTCACGGAAAAGTTCATGGCACTTTCC
>DUGT01000039.1:18175-40450 GCA_013331275.1 Methanosarcina sp.
GATCACTACAAAGGTATAGCAAGACCTATAACCAGAGTGTAAAAATCAAGACATCAACTATTTTCATATTACTTTACTATGGAACACGTTTTCTGTTTTGTTCTTCAATTCGTGTTTTCTAGCCTCACCAATAAAAAGATACGTCTCCAATAGTTTAACCAGATCAATTTACTCTGTATTCGCTAAAGCAGTTCAGTATTTATTCATAAAGCAGTTCAGTATTTATTCAGGCGCCGAATCTTCCGTTATAAAAAAGGACTTTTGTCTTTCCTTCCAACCGATAAGAAGTAACCTTTGAACTTAAACTCGTCTACCTCATTTTCGGAAAACTTTACCCATAAGCTTCATGTCCAGAATGCCAGGTACACAAATTATATCGAAAATAGATCTTACAAACTTCAGCAGTACCTTTCATTAAAAAGGAAATTAACTGGCTGAGCAGGTCTGCTCTGTGCTTGTTACAGAACCAAACTAAAAGAACCATTATTAAAGTTTCAACTCCCGATAAGCATAAAGGGTAATTTATAATTAAGGATAGATACCCTTATAAAGAATACTTTTGGAAGACTCCTCAAAAGCTATTGTCATTATCTTTCGCTTCACATTTGCATTCTCTGCAAAACATGCCCCTTGCCTAAATCTCTACCTAAAGCAGTATATTAAGACAAAAAGGAGAATCAACAAAGAGGAGAATTAGCAAAGAGGAAAATCAACAAAAAGAAGAATTAGCAAAGAGGAGAATCAGCAAAAAGAATTTACGTCCCGACTGAGACTTGAACTCAGGTCTAAGGCTCCGCAGGCCTCAAGGATATCCACTACCCTATCGGGACACAAGCGAGCAACACTGATAAGCACATTCAAGGATATAAACTTTATTCTTCAAGAGAAAACCTAACCCCTAATTCTCAGATCTGAGCTCGGCCCGGAAGTTGAAGAAAAAATCCCACTTCTCCGACATCACTATCAATAAAGATTAAATGCAACAAGTTCGTTTTTATAATTTATGTCAATGACTATAGGACTTGCAGGAAAACCCAATGCGGGGAAATCCACTTTTTTCAAAGCTGCTACCCTTGCAGACGTTGAAATTGCAAATTATCCTTTCACAACTATCAATGCTAATCATGGAGTCACCTATGTTCGAGTTGAATGTCCCTGCAGAGAGAAGGAAAAGAGATGCGGAAAGTGTGTGGACGGAGTGAGGCTTGTTCCGATTGATATAATTGACGTTGCCGGACTTGTCCCCGATGCATACAAAGGAAGGGGGCTTGGGAATACTTTTCTGGACGAACTCAGGCAAGCTCAGGCAATTATTCATGTAGTAGACGCCTCAGGCGGAACTGACGCAGAGGGCAACCCTGTAGATATAGGAGATCATGACCCTCTTGAAGATGTAGCTTTCCTGAATAGGGAAATCACAATGTGGCTTTATGGAATACTGGAAAGAAACTGGGTCAAACTTGCCAGAAAAATTCAGGCTGAAGGGCTCAAACTCGAAGTCGTAATTGCAGAACAGCTTGCTGGGGCAGGAATAAGAGAGTCCCATGTTAGTGCAGCTTTGATAGAAACAGGGCTTGCAAGACTTGACCACGTTAAATGGAACGAAGAAGATATGATCCGGCTCTGCGACACAATGAGAGAAATCAGCAAGCCTCTACTTATCGCCGCAAATAAAGCTGATATCGCTTCAAGAGAAAACCTGGACAGGCTTAAAGACCTTGATAGAATAGTAGTTCCTGTAAGTGCAGCAGCCGAGCTGGCACTTAAGTCTGCAGCAAAAAACGGGCTCATTAAATACAGTCCAGGAGACAGAAAATTTGAAGTGCTTGATGGGGATCTTACAAAAGCCCAGAAAAAAGGGCTCGAAGCTATTTATAAAGTTATTGAGAGGCTTGGCAGTACGGGTGTCCAGGAATGCATAAACAGGACTGTCTTCGAGCTTCTAGACCTTATTGTTGTATATCCTGTAGAAGATGAAGGAAAATGGTCCGATAAAAGTGGAAATATGCTTCCTGATGCCTACCTTATGAAAAGAGGCTCTACCTGCCATGACCTCGCTTACCAGATCCATACTGATATAGGAGACCGATTTTTATATGCAGTAGATGCAAGAACAAGGCTCAGGCTTGGGGAAAAGCATGAACTGAAAAATGGCGATGTAATCAAGATTGTATCCACTGCAAAGTAAACAACAAAATAATAAGCTGATAAACCGAAAATGTTGTTATCCGAACAGGTAATTAGGAGAAGGTCTGGAAAGGACTGTGAAGTTAAGATGAAAAATAGAAAAGATGAAATAGTGGATTAATTTAGCTTGTCAGGGAGGATATTTTCCAGATGGATTTACGTTCTTTTGCATATCCGGTTTATGAGAGGTACCTGACCTGGCAAATAGCCAGGGAATTTTCTAATATTCCCGGACATGTAGCAATCATACTCAAAGAAACTGACCTTTTTGACCCTGAAGGAATAGAGAGGCTCATATCTACACTTAGTATTTTTAGAAAATTCGGGGTTCAAATAGTGAGCATCTATGTAGACATCCTGAAAACTGATCCGGCTTTGAAAGCCGAAGTCGCATCAACACTCAAAGCACAGCTGGAAAAGAGCTTTTCTAGCCTTCCTGCTGGCGCAGGCTATAGAATTTATGGCGCTGACGGAGAGGTAAATAGCACTGCTCCTGGAAAGGACTTTTTTGTTTATGTATCATTGGGATTTGGAGGAAGAGATGAAATTATGAGGGCTGTACTGACTATCCTTTCCAAAGTTGAAACAGGAGCTGTCAGGCCTGAAGAGGTGGATGAAAAAATGCTCGAATCTCATCTCCTTGTCAACCACGAACCTGATATCATGATTCGTTCTGGAGGGCAGAATCTTTCGGATTTTCTGGTTTGGCAGTCAGTTTATTCAGAACTTTATTTTACAGATGTTAACTGGAAAGATGTACGAAAGGTCGACCTGTTGAGAGCTATGAGGGACTTTCAGAAAAGAAAGAGAAGATACGGAAGGTGAGTTGAGCTGGAATCGGGACAAAAGCGCAAAAATCTTCGCTATGCAGTGATTGTATGCCCAAAATGCCGACAGCATGCCCAGATAATAGAAACTGGAAAAAAAACACTGAAATGCCAGAACTGCGGTGCTCTCCTGCAAACCCGAAAACTGAGAGTATTTCACTTCTCCGAAGATCTTGAAGATTCAGTGCTTTTTCGGACTCGTCTGCAAGCTGAAATATCAGGAAAAGGCAGCGAAGACTTTTCACTGAATTTTCCCTCCACCGAATCTGAACCTTTAACCCCTGAAGTTAAAACTCCCGTAAAAGAACTTAAACTTCCAGGAAAAAATCCTTCCAGCTTCCTTCCTGCAATAAAAGACCCAAAATTAATTATTCTCAAAATTCTAAAAACTGCTGGTGGAAAAATAGAAAAAGAAGAACTTCAACAGAGAGCCCTTGAAAAAGGAATAACTCAAGAGAAATTTGAAACAGTTCTCAAAAACCTTCTGGAAACAGGAGAACTTTACTCTCCTCAATCAGGAATTATAAAAATTGTATGAAATACCAATAATTTCAACACAAACCCCAAAACTGATAACTAACCCAGAGCTCGATAACCAGATCGAACAAGAAAAATCCAGTTCAAACGGGGAATAGCCATGGAAAACACGTAAATTAGAAACTTTTAAATTAGTCCATCTGAGTGAGCTAAATACATCTATGTCGAATTGGTTCTCCTTAATAATTTGAAAAATAGTCTTTCTTACTCATTACTCAGTCCTTTTGAGTGAGGCGAAAGAGGCAACATGCTCCCGAAGCGCAATTTGGGAGATAAAATATATTAACTACGAAAAGATTTACTATAATTGAATATAAAAAAGAACGAATCTATTTTAGGCAAGCTAAAAGAAATAGTGTTTGCTCGAAAATATTTGAAGGGTATAGAATTTTTCATGATCACAGATAATGTTTTATCATAAAGTATAACGGTGTTAAACATGATGGATCCGCAAATCGAGCGAAAACTCATTGAAATTATGAGGGTGATTCACGAAAGTGACAAGCCTATAGGTGCCCGGGCAATAGCTGATGAACTTAATAACCGGGGCTATGATATAGGAGAGCGGGCTGTCCGCTACCATCTAAGGATCCTGGACGAGAGAGGGTTCACAAGCAAGCATGGGTATGCAGGACGTACACTTACCGAACTTGGAGAAAGGGAAATGAATGAAGCCCTCATAGCAGACCGCTTTGGTTTTGTAATATCTCGAATAGAAGAGATGGCTTTCAGAACCTCATATAACCCCGAGACCAATGAAGGAGTAGTGCCTGTAAATATTTCATACTTTGATAAGGATGATTTGGAAACCGTTATTGAAATTGTTTCATACACTGCACACGAAGGGTATATGATAAGCCCAAGAGTGAGAATAATCGAAGAAGACGAAGAGCTATTTTCCCTGCCTCCCGAAAAAATCGGAATAGCAACGGTCTGCAGCGTTGCTTTTGACGGGCTCCTTCTCAAAGCAGGCATCCCTGTGGAACCTGCCTACGGTGGAATTCTTCAAATCGAAAATCGAAAACCTGCACGGTTTTCAGATTTGATTTCCTACAGCGGAACCTCAATTGATCCCATACAGATTTTCATGAGCAGAAGGACCACTTCTGTCCTAGACGTACTTGAAAAGGGAGAAGGCAAAATCCTTGCCAATGTTCGGCAGATCAATTTATCAGCTTACGAAAGAGCCAGAGAAATTATGGAAAAGGCAGAAAAAGTTGGCCTTGCAGGTTATTTCCCTCCGGGAGAAGTAGGTGAAACCCTACTTGGAGCGCCTATTGAAACCGGGAAGTTCGGGATTGCAATCGTAGGAGGCATTAACGGCATCTGCGCCCTTGAAGAAACCGGAATTAAAATCAAGACAAATCCTGTTTCTACTGTTATGGAATATAAAACCATGACAGAAATCTGAGGAAACCCGATGCTCAAGCTTACTGTTATCTATGACAACAAAGCAGGTCAGGGCTTTACAGGAAGCTGGGGTTTTTCAGCTATGATTGAAACTAGTCATGAAACCCTTCTTTTTGACACCGGGTGGGATGGACTTCTCCTCCTTAGACATATGAAGAGGCTCAACATTGACCCAGAAGGTATCGGAAAACTGATTCTCTCTCACCAGCACTGGGACCATATCGGAGGTCTTCCTGAGGTTCTTCAGGCAAATCCTGGGCTTGAGGTCTATGTTCCTGCTTCTTTTTCAGAGAATCTTAAAAGAGAAATTGAGAAAAGAGCGATTCTTACCGAAATAAAAGAGTCTGTAGAAATCTCTCATGGTATCAGGAGTACAGGAGAACTCGGAGACAAAATAAAGGAGCAGGCGCTTATTCTGAATACGGGAAACGGATCTTACGTACTTACAGGCTGCGCTCACCCCGGAATTTCCACAATCCTGGATACTGCCAGTCAGTACGGAAGAGTAAAGGGAATTTTAGGAGGGCTTCACGATAACGTGGAGTTTGAAAGGCTGAGAGGGATGGAACTCATAGCAGCAGGACATTGTACTGCTCATAGAGAAAAAATAAAAGAAATTTTTCCGGCGAGTTTTGTAGAAATTGAAGTCGGTCTGCGCATTGACCTGGAATAAATTGAAAGACTCTAAAGAATCAAAAGCTTCTGTTTTAGAAATTTCACATTATATTTCTGTATCTTAAATTCATTTAATTAGTTCTGGGTTTTAACTCTTTAATTTTAAAAATCACAGGAAATTTACAGAAAGTTTACAGAAAGTTTACAGAAATTAGTAAAGAATCTATAATTAGAAATAGAATGTCCTATAAAAAGAATATAGTATTTGGTGGGAAATAACGGAAGGTGGGAAAAGACGCTAAAATTGTCCGGTTCTTGACGTTTTTCCAGCCATCTAAAGTGAACTTTGAACAAATTTATTTCAAGCATTATTTTTTCAAGCGGATAAAAAGTAGAGGGGAACCGTATTAAAAGTGAGATAAAGGGAGAAAATGTCGATGCTAAAAATAGAAGATCTGACTGTAGAGGTAAACGGAAAACTTTTGCTTCATGACGTTAACCTCGAAGTCAAAAAAGGATATACTAATGTGCTTTTTGGGCCAAACGGAGCCGGAAAATCAGCTCTAATGAGAACGATCATGGGCTTCAGTGAGTACAGAGTTGTGAAAGGTAGAATTCTGTTTAACGGGAAAGATATTACCGAGCTGCCAGTAGATGAACGAGCCAGACTCGGACTTGGAATTATGATGCAGCGCCCTCCAGATATGTCCGGAATTAAACTGAAGGACCTTGTAAAGGTTTTATCGAAAGGAACTAATCCAGAGACTCTTGTCAAGAATCTTGATATGAAACGCTTTATGGACAGGGATGTGAATGTGGGCTTTTCAGGAGGAGAAATTAAACGTTCAGAACTTCTGCAGCTTGCAGCCCAAAACCCTAGTCTTTACCTGCTTGACGAGCCGGAATCAGGAGTGGACCTCGTAAGCATAGAACAGGTAGGAATGACAATTAAGGGACTACTTGAAGAAGGGCTGAATTGCCCTGGCGAGAGTTGCGAGAAAGGTAAATCTGCCCTCATAATCACTCACACAGGCCAGGTTCTTGATTATGTAAACGCAGATAGGGGATACATCCTTTGCAATGGAACGGTTATGTGTTCAGGAAACCCCCTGAAGATGCTGGAAGAAATAAAGAGCAGAGGGTATGAGGAGTGTATAAAATGCAGACTGATGAAGTGAACCTGAAAAAGCGTGCTGAAAGTGCAATCGATAAAAAAGCAGCCTTTGGAGAAGATTTTGAGCTGGAAAAATTCGAGGAAGGTTCCAGGATTAGCAAGCCTATCGAAGACCTTCAGACCCTTGACGAGGAAAGTAAAAGAACCCTGCTGCAAGTAGGAGTAGTACCCAGTGAAGAAGGTCGATCAGGCAGTCTGCTGGTACTTGACAACGCAGTTTCGCATTCTTCATTAAAAGATAAAAATGTAGAACTCATGTCAACCCAGAAAGCCCTCGAAAAATATGAATGGCTTGAAGACTATTCCTGGAAGCTTGTATCTGTTGATACAGATAAATACACGGCAAAAACTTACCTTGAAAATGCGGATGGATACTTCATCCGGGTGCCTGCTGGAAAGAAGTCATCCTTGCCAGTTCAGACATGCCTTTTGCTTGGCAGAGATAAAGTTTTCCAGACCGTACATAACATTGTGATAGTTGAAGAAGGTGCCAGCCTTGACATAATTACAGGTTGTACGGCTAAAAAGGGAGTGGAAGAAGGTTTGCACCTGGGAATTTCTGAGATGTACGTAAAAAAAGGAGCTACCCTGAACTTCACAATGATTCACAACTGGGCTGAGCAGATAGGAGTAAGGCCAAGGACAGTGATTAAAGTCGAGGAAGGAGGAACCTACGTAAGCAACTACATCTGCCTGAAACCTGTCCGTTCTGTGCAGACATATCCGACTGTCAAACTTGAGGGAGAAGGAGCAGTAACCAGGCTAAATACTATAGCCATTGCCCATTCCGGTTCCGAACTGGATCTCGGAAGCAGGGCGATATTCAATGCACCTGGCACGAAAGCTGAGCTTATATCAAGGACAATTACAATCGGCGGGAGAATTATTGCAAGAGGAGAAATGATAGGCAATGAAAAAGGAGCAAAAGGACACCTTGAGTGCAAAGGACTTGTCCTTACCGACAAAGGAAGCCAGCTTGCAATCCCCATCCTTGAAGCAAACGTAGATGATGTGGAACTTACTCACGAGGCAGCCGTTGGAAAAATTGCTAAAGACCAGGTGGAATACCTTATGGCAAGAGGCCTTACCGAAGATGAAGCTGTAGGCATGATTGTGCGCGGGTTCCTGGATGTTGGAATAAGGGGAATTCCGGAGGAACTGAAAAATGAAATCGAAAATACGATTTCACAGACAGCCTTTGGAATGTAACTCTAAAAGAATGTGTCCTGAATAAAATATAGGATAAGTCCGATTAAAATGAAGGGCTGAAAAAACAATCTCAGTTAACGTCAAATGAGAGTATAGAAAAGAACTGAAGGATAAAGCTTCTTCAGACCAGGATATTTTGAACCGGGTGTGTGAAGCCGGCAGGGGAAAATTGGGTGTATAAAACCGGCAGGGAAAAGGAGAAACCTGCCGGTCTTTTATTGAGTGTTTGTGGATTTTAATGAGCTAAATACAAGAAGAATAGGGTTTTCCTATGAAAAAGAAAGCCTTAAAGTTTAATCTGCTCATTAAACCTCAGTTCGCAAATTAAGAAGGAAGTATAAAAATGTTTCCGTGAAGGTCGTAAATGAATAAGATATAGAAGTTATTAGACAATGAAATTATCAGACAACGAAGTTATCAGACAACGAAGTTATCAGACAACAAAGTTATCAGACAACAAAGTTATCAGATAAAGATCTCATTTTTTAAAGACATAACGAGGGGCTTTACTTGCACTCTACTTCAATTGCACACTTTTTAATTGCCCTCCACTTTTTGGACGTCTATCATTTGTCGATTGATAGTATTCCTAAATAATGAAATAAAGCCTTTTGATTTCACTTTTCCAGCCATTTTGTCTTTTCATAAGACTATCGCAATGTAAGTAAATAAATGCAAGCGAAAGCAGTGTTTAACTTATATCATTAAAACATCAATCGGATATTAATGGACGACCCAGCAATTGATAATCAGAGTATTTAGGTGGATTTAAGAAGATCTCTGTTGCCATTCCCCGGGATTTAGTTGCCTTAATTGATGCTCAGCCAATGAAACAGTCTCAGGTTATGGTCGAATCTCTTAGATTCTACTTTTCAGATGCCAGGATTAAATTGGCAGAATACCAGCGGAGTATTTCAGAGTATGAAAAGAATCAAGATCGGAAAAAGCAGGATTATCTCTTGCAGCAAAAAGATGAAAATACTCCAACTAGAAGAAGCTGCGAGTCAGAAAGAGGCTGAACTTGAAAATAATTCAAAGAAAAAGAGTAAATGGAAATTTTGGAAAAAATAAATAGCATGAGATTCTCAGTAATTAAAGCAACACACTGTGTTATGTATATACATCATATACCCATTATATGTATGTGGTACCTATGGTACAAGCTAAAATAAATATCAGCTCGCATTCTAACCAGTTATTGAACATTGTAAAAGCTAAGTACAATTTAAAAGATAAGAGCGCAGCTATCGACTTAGTTATGTCTCAGTATGAAGAAAAAGTTCTTGAACCTGGATTTAGTCCAGAATATATCGATAAATTAGACAAAATAAAGAAAGGAAAGCATATATTTATAGATAGTATAGATAATTTTGATAAAATCATAGATGACGCTGTTGATGATAAAGATGACTGATGCCTACGATTTAATTTTTAGCGAATGCATTTATAAGTTCAGTCAAAAGAATTCAGAAAAAAGATAAAAAGTTATATGAGAGCATTAAGCGCAAGACGAGTGAAATAGTTAATAATCCTCATAGATATAAAAATCTAAGATATGATATGAGCGGCTTAAGCCGTGTTCATATTGGCATTTTGTCTTGTCTTTTTCGATTGACGATGAAACGAAAACCGTTACTTTAGAAGATTTCGAGCATCACGATAACGCATACTGATATATGTCTTTAATCCCGAGACCTCTCCCTATTTTCTCCTTATTTCTCTCAAGGACGTTTATGACATTGTTGTTTGAGGAATTTTAATAGATCTGGCTAAAGCATATCTATCAAATTTATGCTACTTATCTCATCAAGGATGTAGTCTTCGACCCCATAGTTTTTACCTTTCTTCCCATGCAAAAAGTAGAAGAAGACTCTTTTAGGCGTCAATACTAAAATACCCTTAGCTATGTGGAGACCAGCAGCCTTACCTCCTCCAGTACCGCCGACGGAGGCTATAATCTTTTCATCTGAATCTAGTATTCTTTCAATTCCTTCTAATCGTTCCTCTTTTTTAACAGGGCGGATGGCAAACAGATCTTTAATACCCATCTTTTATCATCTTACACCAAAATTTGAATAGTTCTATAATATTGATACATCTTTGAGAATGTTTTGACTTTTCTTTGCTATCGTAATTTACATGCTTATTCTGAGATTTTTTGCAACGGAACCCTATGCTCTAATCGCCTTCACCATGAACATCGGTGTGGCTCCATAGAGCAGTTTTTCTTTGTCATCCCATAGAGACTCGGTAATATCCAGGACAGAGTAGACCTCTGAGAAGCCGAGCTTTGTAAGCTGTTCCACATCCCAAGCAGGGCGCTTTATGGAGCTAAGCGGTAATAGGTCATAATCAATCCTCACTGTCGGAGGTTTATCTCCATCAAAGGTGGAGCCGTATTTTTCAATGCACAACTTTTCTCTGCGTTGGACTTCCTCCATCAAGCTTTCATCATAATAATGCAGATTCCAGTTTGCATCAAAAATGAGCAGCACTCCTCCAGGGTTCAGAACGCGCTGCCATTCACGGTAGACTGCCAGGGGGTCAGATAATGTCCATGTTACATTTCTACTTACAACAAGATCAAAGGAACTGTCAGGGAAGGGTAATTCTGTACAGTCCAATTGCAAAAAAATTGGAGAAACTCCTAAGAATTCAGCGTTTTGCCGCGCTTTTTCCAGCATTCCGATCGAACAGTCCACTCCGGTTACCCGGTGACCGGCCTGACTCAAAATGATTGAAAAAAAGCCAGGGCCGCATCCGACATCCAGCACATCTAAACTATCTTTTTTTGGAGCCTGACCCAAAATTAGCTTTTGCCATTTCTTGGGCCGGAAGCTCTCCAACTCACACTGGATGATGTGATCATAATTTAGAGAGCCCTGCGACCAGTATTCTGACATTTCTTTTTGAAGCATTGTTCCTTCATCTCCGATCTGAATTTTTTTGCGCGACAATAAAAAACATCGGCGTTGCTGCATATTGAATTTGTTCTTCCCCCTTACCGAGAAGTTTTGAGATGCACTGCTCTATGGAGATAACCTGAAATCCCACTTGTGAAAGTGTTTTTTTGTCCCACTCCGGGCGTTTTTGAGCAGAAAGTGGTAGCCTGAGGGCAATAGAATCCATTACGGATGTGCTGCTATGTCCCGTTCCATATAGCGGGGTGATTTCATGCTCTCCCGCTGTTTGGCGAAACTTTTCAAATTGCCCCTTTTGCTGAGGATCGAACAAATGTAGATAAAAGTTAGCGTCGAGATATATTAGCATTCCTTTTGGTTTCAAGATCCTATACCACTCTGAAAAAGCTTTTTCTGGATTTTGTAGTGTCCAGATCAAGTTGCGACTTATGATCAAATCAAAGCTATCATCCTCAAAAGGTAGTTTTTCCGCATTACTCAATCTAAAATCCACTATTACCTTATGGGCATTAGCACAGTAAGCAGCTTCCTCCAGCATTAGAGGAGAAATATCAACCCCAGTTATCTCATGTCCCTCCTTTGCAAGCAGTATAGCCAAAAATCCACAGCCTGTACCTACATCCAGAACACGCAGTTTCCGTCCTTCAGGCATATAAGTGCTCAATAATTTGAGATAGGTTTCACGATGAGGAGAGGTAAGCTCGGACAGACAAGTAATGCTCTGCTCTGGAGATCTCCCGTCCCAATATTCGGCTATATTCTGAAAATCTTCCTCCTTCTGTGTCACCTTAGTCGCACGGATCATAAACATGGTGATGGCCCCGTAAAGCATTTGACTGATATCGTCTAATGCAGTCAGGCTCGAGATGTCGTCGTACACAATATCCTGAAAGCCCAGCTTCCAGAGCATCGCACGATCCCATAAGGGACGCTTTATCCCAACCAACGGAAGTCTCTTCCAGTATTCCTCAATGCGATGCATCGCAAATTTTGATGGAAGCTGTCCGTATTTTTCCCTGTATTGCAAAATACCTCTGCGCATTGTCTTGTCTATCTCAGGGTCAAAATGTTGCATATACCAGTTGGCGTCAAAAATAAGGAGTCTGCCGCCGGGCTTTAGAACTCGTTTCCATTCTATATAAGCTGTCTGTGGGTCGTAGAGGGTCCAAGTCACATTTCGGCTCACGACCAAATCAAAAGTATTTTCTGGAAACTCAAGATAGTGATTGTCCATGAATAGAAATTCCGGATTAACACCTTCTTGCCGGGCATTATTTTTTGCCTGCTCCAGCATTTCGGGTGTGCAGTCGATTCCTGTGACCTGGTGACCCCTGGCAGAGAGAAGAATGGAGAAAAATCCAGGCCCAGTTCCAACATCAAGCACCCTCAGATTTTCTTTCCGCGGCGCATTATCAAGCAGAAGTTCTGTCCATATTCTGCGTTTCTCATTGGCAAGCTCTGCCTGAATGGTATTATTATAGCCACCTGCAGATTCTGTCCATCGTTTAACGGCTTGTTTTTTATATTCCATAATATTACCTTATTTCTTTATATTTTCAAACGGAATTACTGAAGAAATTAATTTTTTAGAATATTCGTTTTTTATTTGTGACAGCTTAGACACAGAAGACTGCTCAATTACCTGCCCATTATGAAAAAAGAGGACTCTGTCACAAAGATAGGTCACCGCCTGGATGTCATGCGTAATAAATAAATAGCTCATCTGATAACGCTCTTTAAGCTCTTTCAAGAGATTCAGTATTTGCGTTTGTACTGAGGCATCAAGGGAGCTGATCGCCTCGTCTAAAACCAGGAACTGAGGCCCTGTGGATATGGCACGCGCAATGCAAACCCGCTGTGCTTCTCCCCCAGAAAGCTCGTGAGGCAACTTGTTGCAATATTCGGCGTTTAGCCCCACCTGTTTAAGCAGATTTACAACCATGTGCGTAAGCTCCTTTTTATCACACTGCCCCATAATTTTGAGCATTTCTGAAATTGCATCGAGAACAGTGAAATAGGGATTGATTGAAGAGGAATAATCCTGAAAGACCGCGCTGATATGTCCCAAACGTGCTTCGCGCGACCATACATTCTGCCCTTGAAACAGAATCTCTCCCCTATCTGGTTTTTCAATCCCCACAATCAAACGCCCGAGAGTAGATTTTCCGCTGCCGCTCTCGCCGATGATTCCAAGACACTCGCCACTTTTCATCTCAAAGCTTACATCAAAAAGGACTGGCTGACGATTATTTGAAAAAAAACCTCCATTATGGTAGGTTTTATTTACATGTCTTACGGTCAGCACGGCTCATTTCCTCCCAAAACCTGCCGAAAACGCATCCCAAGTGCCTGTCTTGAAGAAACAAGGTACCTTGTATATTCCTTCTGTGGCTGCTCAAAAACTTCCGGAAGTGAACCGAATTCCACAACTGATCCGTTTTTCATCACGACAACTGTATCGGCCAGCCTATTTACGACACCCAGATCATGAGATACGAAAATAATGGCGCTGCTGGTACGTTTTTGCAGCGCCGCGAATTGCTCCATTACCTCAAATTGTGTGATGGTATCCAGTGAAGTTGTAGGCTCGTCCGCAATGATGATCTCCGGCTCCAGAACCAGCGCAAGAGCGATCATCGCACGCTGGAGCATCCCGCCCGACAGCTGATGCGGGTATTTTTTCAAAAATTCAGTTGGATTTTTCAGCCTGACCGTCAGCATAGACTCAACCATCCTTTCATCCGCCTGTTGGACCGTCCAGCCAAAATGCTCCCTCAAGGTTTCCCTGAAATGTTGTCCAATAACACAGGAGGGATCAAACGCGCTCATACCGTCCTGCAAAATCATGCACAAGCGACTACCACAAAGACGGCGTAACTGTTGTTTCGGTAGTGTGAGCAATTCATGCCCATTAAATTCCACGCGGCCAGAGCACCTGATCCACGGCCGGGTTAGTCCCATAATAGCTTTGCAGGTCATGGATTTTCCGCTACCGCTTTCTCCTACAAGGGCAAGACAACTGTTTTCCTTGAGAGAAAAGGAAACATTTTTGACGATTGTTTCCTCATTGCGGGAATCCCATATATTTAGGCCGCTTACTTGCAATACAATCTTCATACAGTACTCCTTATTTTCTTTCTTTTTGTGACAGCAGGCTCGTGCTTCGGGTCCATGGCATCGCGCAGGCTGTCCCCAAGGAAGCCAAAGGAGGCGGAAACCAGCATGACTGCGATGCCTGGAGGAAGCATCAAAGTGGGATAAGAGAGCATCACGTCCTTTGCTTCATTGAGCATCATGCCCCACTCGGGCGTCGGGGCCTGCATCCCCAGACCAAGAAATGAAAAACCGGATATTTGCAGAATCAGCGAGCAAACCGAACTGCTGAAAATAACCGCAATTTCTGAAAGCGTCATCGGTAGAATGTGATGGGTCAGAACATGAAAGGTGCTGCACCCGGCAGCCTTCGCAAACTGAACATAGTTTTGCTCGGAAAACTGCATCACTGCGGTGCGAATTACCCGTGTGAACCATGCCCATTTTGTCAGTATACAGGCCAGAAGAATGTTTTGAAGCCCGACCCCAAAAATCCCGATGATAGCAAGGGTGATGACCTCACTAGGAAAGGAGAGCATGACGTCGCAGAGGCGCATGATTACATTATCTACCCTTCCCTTATAGTATCCGGAAATCAGTCCCAGCACTGTGCCGATCATCACAGTTATTGACAAGGCAAAGAGCACCAACAGCACGCTGGGGCGGATTGCGTAAATCAGCCGGGACAGAACACAGCGCCCTAACTGGTCATTACCAAGTGGGTACTGGAAAGATGGACCAGCAAACCTCAGGGAGGTGTCCACCGCAACAGGGTTGTTTGGTGCGAAAAATGGCGCAAAAATGCCAACTAAAACAACAGATGAAAGAAAGACGAGGCAGCACATGGCAAGTCTGTCCTGCTTTAATTTTTTCCAGGCAGACATTTACTTATCCTTCCCTTTGTTTTGGATTAATTGCCGCGCTTATAAGATCGGCGATCAAGTTAAACAGGATAAAAAACGCAGCTACAATGATAATGTAAGCCTGAATTACCGGCAGATCTCGGTCAAAAATTGCGGAAACACAAAGACGCCCGATACCAGGCCATGCAAAAACATTTTCAACCACGACTGTCCCTGCCAACATTCCAGGAATGGCCATGCAAAAGCCAGAGATCGCAGTTTGTAAGGAATTGCGTAGAATGTGTCGGTTTACCAGACGATCTGGCAGTCCGCTGGCTTTTTCGTATAGAACATAATTTTCTCCACTGTTGCGAATCATAGAGTTGCGAATCAGTCGAAAATAAAAGCCAATATAGCTAAAGGACATCACTATGACAGGCAAAATATAGTGTGAAGCGTTCCCTATCCCGCTTGTAGGGAGAATATTTAACTGCACAGCAAAGAACCATATCATTAAAGGGCCGATCCAATAGGATGGCATGGAGGTAAAAACAAACAGAATCCCGCGTATGCCTTTGTCCGCCTTGCTTCCTTCACGCAGAGCGCAAAACACCCCAAATATTGTCGACAGAAGTATGATGGTCACCGAAGTAACCGTAACCAGCTTTAACGTGTTGAGGAAAGCCGGCAAAATCAAGCTGGATACCGATATTTTTTTGACGTAAGACTGCCCAAAATTCAGCTGCAGGCAACCAGACAGCCATTTTCCATAACGAATTAGAAGAGGCTGATCTAGTCCAAGCTGAGCCCGAGTCTGCTCCACCAGCTCTTCTGTAATTACCGGCACATCGTTCGCCCGCAGCGCAGCCACTGCAGGGTCGGTTGGGGAGAGGTTAATCAACACAAAAGAACAGAAAGAAATAATAAAGAAAAGTGGAACTGCAGCAAAAATACGCTTGGCTACATAGTTGCGCATGACGTTCTCCTGATCCGGTAGGGCAAATTACCTACCCTACCAGACCGATTATACAGCTCATTTGAATTTAAGATCCTTAAAAGGAAATTCATATTGATTTTGCAGAAAGTGAACATCTTCTAGATTTTTAGGATAAATTACTGTGAGATGCCCATAGGTAAGGGGAATGATGTTCGCTTCCTCATGTACCGTCGTAAAAATCTCAGCATACAGCTTTTTCCGCGTTGCTTCGTCTTTGCTGGCGAGAACATCATCAACTTCCTGATTCAATTTTTCTGCTTCCGGAAGTCCTTTGGTTGTAGCATCATAAGAGCCTCCAGGCTTGAGAATATTGGCTGTACAATGAGGCTCATAGGGAACTCCCCAGGTCACATCAAACAGCATATCGTAGTTGCCGGTTTTTCTGCGGTCATAGCAAGCATTGTTTTCCTCACCGATCAACTCAAGCTGGATTCCGATTTCCTTTAGATTGCTCTGAATCAGCTCGCTCATCGTTTTTTGTTCGGGTTTGGCCGAAAAATAGCAGAGATCAAATTTCAGTGTTTCTCCGTTACGGGTTCGGTACTCTGCTCCTTTTTTCAGTTTCCAGCCCGCTGCGTCCAGAATTTGCCTGGCCTTTTCTGGGTCAAAGCTTCGCGCCTTCAGGTCAATGTTGCAATAGGGGATCGCTTTGGACATAAGGGTTTCAGCTGGAAGCTCTTCTCCACCGGAGAGTTTTGCCATAGAATTTCGATCAATAGCATACCACACAGCTTCACGTACAGATTTATCGGCAAGAGGGCTGTCCGGATTTCCTGTGTTAACCAAAAGGATTTTAGTAGATACTGGATCGCTTTGAGTGATCTGGTAGTCCCCGTTCTTTTCCAGATCCTTGATTGCTTGAAAGTCGAGCATATTTCCGCCAGACTCGGTACATAGGAAATTCACTTCTTTCTTTTGAAGTGCAAGCAGGGTAGTCTGTCCGGTGGGCAGAACTTTTCGGATAATTTTCTTAATGCTCGGCTCGCCACCCCAATAATTCGGATTCGCCTCAAAAGTGGCATATTGGTCTTCTACATGATCAATTAGCTTATATGGGCCGGTTCCGATATGTCCACTAACGCCGTTCTTTGTTTCCCCATTGAGAAAGCATTTGGGAGACATCATACTATAAGGGCGCGTATAGCCAAGCTCATTGAGTGTAGGATAATAGGCTTCGGAAAGCACCAGATTTACAGTATAGTTATCCACAACATCACAGCTGACTATCTTGGAGGACAGCGCCAGCCAGGCATGGCGTTCTTTGTTCCGCTGTACTGCGTCAATATTGTCTTTTACCGCCTGGGCATTGAACGGCTCTCCATCTTGAAATTTGACATTCTTACGCAAATAGAAGGTGTAAACCTTGCCGTCGTCGGAAATATTCCAGCTTTCTGCGAGTCTGGGTTTAGGACCATTAAAAGTATTTTCCACCAGAGTTTCATAAACCATTCCCTGCGCCATCTGAGCTCCTCCGTATAAATGCCCGTTGATGTCGCCGATATCATGAGATGACGCCTGGATTAAAGTATGTTCGTCTTCAGATTGCTCTTTTTGTTGTATACAACCACTGAATATAAGTACTACTGTTAAGAGTCCCACTGTTAAGACTCCTGTTATAATTATTTTGGTGCGTTTATTTTTTTTCACGTTTATGTCCTTCTTTCCGATCATAGTCCTGCACTTGCCCATTGCTAGTGATATATGTTAAAAATATGATCTGTTTTATGCTATAAGTAACATGAGATATTATCATTATAAAACTTTCGAAATAATCATTATCCATCTACTCATACAGCCTATAATTGCAGAAAGTGGAAGTTTTGACTCTAACGATCCTGTTTTATCCTGAAACTATTTCAATTCAGGCAGTGTTTCAAATTTGCTGTAAATTTAAAGTCAATTTTTTGCGTACTATACAGAAAATTGATCTTCCAATATGGAATTTTCTACCCAGTAACTTTTTGAGATTTGTGATTTCACAGGAAAATTGGCACACTATCTAAAAATCTCTTAATTAAAAATCAACTTCTTCAAGAATATTAAGTTATAATAACAAAGAGTTAAAGCCACCCATATGCTTAAACCATATAGCTATATACTATTAGCATATTAGATTTATATGGTAATAGCATATAGGTGTTAGTTCATTGTATTCTAGAACATTGATAAAAGAAACTCGAATACTAGCAGAAGATGAGTTAATTGATATTTCTATCACAAAAGTTAAAGAATCACCTCTAATTCCACATGGCGTAAAATATAGTTTCAATTATAGAGTAAGGTCTGCATCATCTGAATGGAAATCTATTATCAGATTTGATAATGCTCACAAGGTAAAAGGACATAAGAAAAGAGATCATAAGCATCTGTTTAATAATCAACCAATTGAATTTGAATTTATGTCGTTAAAACTATTTATAAAGAAATTCTCATACTAATAGAACAGAATAGGGGGTTAATAAATGAAATTAAAAGACATTGAAATCAAAGTCATGTCTGATGAAGCTTATGGAGACCACCTCGACGAACTTTTTAAGGATACTAGAGATGGGAAAATAACAAAAAAACAAAAAACTCAAATTGTGGCTCGTACTCCAGAAGACATCGCAAAAATACTTACAAGTGAGCGCATTCGTCTACTTCAAATGATTAGGGAAAAGAAACCCGAATCCATCAGTAAACTTGCCCATCTTCTAGACCGTAGTCAGTCCAACGTTTCAAACGACATAAAATATCTGGAAGGAATCGGATTGCTTGAACTTGAAGTAAAAAATGACCCAATAATGCATAAAAAGCCCTTAGTCAATTATGATGCTGTTCGGATAACAGTGGATTTGAGTAACTGAATCTCTATATATTGTTACATTGAGAAAAAAATCTCACAAATAGCGTACTGAAATTTCTTTGAAATACTAATTCAAAATACACAGGTTTTACTACAAAAGTGCATCATTGATTGAATTTACAGAAGTTTTGATACGCAACCTAATATTAATCAAAATAATCAATTAATATCCCTTTTTTTCTCTTTTTTTTGGAGTTTTTCCATTTCCTCCGTTCCCGTTTCAATTAGTATTATATATTTATGTATCTATTTTTATAGATATATTTTATATATAAATTCCTGCCAACGGTATGAACGGGGTAAAATGACTATCACAATAGAGGGTGAGGCGTTCCCTCTAGGGGTTATAAACGCTAATGGAGAGGGGATTCCGTTTTCTGAGGCGGATAATGCCCTCAAGTCCTTGCAGACATCGGTAGTCAGAATATGCACTCGTTCAGATCCGCATATTTGCGATGCATTTGGGGATCCAAACTCAGAAATCGGTCACGTGGTTAAGGCTTGGCGGGATGGCGACTCTATCATGTGCCAGGCCGAGATCACTGATTCAATTGCAGCACAAAAAATTGAAGATGGTGTATGGACTCAGGCATGGAGCATTTACGCAGTTGTTTCTGATGTTGATTCAGGGGGATGGGCTCACGGGGTTGTTATTCAGTCAATCTCAAATGTGAATAATCCGGCCTGGGAATCTGCACGGTGGGTTACCGTTGCTGCTTCCGAAGATGGAAAACGTGGGCTCAGAAAAGTTTCTAAATTCAAAATTATTGCGGCTTCTAAAAATGGGGATGGGAGTATACCAGAAGAGAAAAACGATGAAGATACAGTTGCCGCACTTGAGCAGAAACTCAAGGACGCTAACGAACTCATTAATGAACTAAAACCAAAGGCTGAAGCGGCTGAAAATGTTGAACAGCTTACTCAGCAGGTCGCAGAAGTTACAGCCAGTAATAAAAAGCTTAAGAAAGAACTCGAGGAGCAGACTGCCCTTGTAGCCTCTCTACAGAAAGGAAAAGCAGGGTCAGTGACTCTTGAAGAAGCTCAGAAGCTTGTAGCATCTGCTCTTGAGGACTATAAGAAAGAAGTTCAGGCACATCAGGAATGGAACAGCGTTATGGCTGCGTTTTCCGCATCTAGGTATAAGCTGGGACTCAAAACTAATCCTGAAGATTTCAAGAATTTATCGGCTTCGGATCTTAACAAGCTTGCCAAGGATCTTGGGGGTCAAGCTTGCAGCCAATGCTGGAGGGGGTGACAAAGGAGGTTCAGGGTTTGGAGCCGGCGGTCAGATTCAGTATTCTGCAGATGACCCAAGCACTTCAACCGGTCCGGCAGTTCAGATCTATGATCCAGTAACAAAATCTTATTCTGATTATAAGGGGAGTAAAAAACGGTTCAGTTGGGGTGGAGAAAACCACTCAACAAAACAAGGCAGGGACACTTTTAGTTTCTTTGTAGTTTTTTTGCAGAATACTTTTAGTTTTCTGCCAGTCTGTAAGGTTAAAAACACACTAAAAAGGCAGTACTTCCTATTTTTGACCGGTGAGTACAGTACTTGGCATTGTATATATACTGCGGCAATAATATTACAGTACTGTAGTGCTTTAGAGGGATTGGAATGATAGACTTTGCCTGTAAAGAGTTCAAAATTGAAGATGTGATCAAGTGTGCCCTTAATCTTACAAAGGCTGACCTTAAGGTTATGAAGTACTTTTTGAATGAAAAAGAACAATGGGTTGACACTGATTCTCTTTCAAAAATCTTGAAGCTGGATATTTCCACAATCCAGCGTTCCGTCAAAAAACTGCATGAAAAAGAAATTCTGCAAAGGTCGCAGCAGAACCTGGATGGAGGCGGCTATGTTTTCAAGTATAAGGTCAACTCAAGGGCTAAAATAAAAAATATCATAATGAGTGTAGTGAACTCCTGGGCTGACCGGCTTGGGCAGGAACTTGACAAATGGGAAAATGGAGGCTAATTCACTTTGCTCAAAATAACACCTTACCTGGGAGTTATAGTTCTTATCGTTTCCATAGGAGGGCTCTGGTACCCTGTACTTGGGTACTTCATGCTGCTGATTTTTGCAGCAATCTTCTTAATTAGTCCTTTCAGAGGTAGATGGTTCTGCGGAAACCTCTGTCCCAGGGGAAGCTTTGTTGATTTCTGGGTCAGCAAAATATCAAGGAAAAACGCGATACCTGCCACTCTGCGCTCCCTGTGGATTCGTATACCGATATTTTTTCTGTTAATGGGATTTATGGGATACAGGATAGTAAGCACCATCGGAGGCCTCAACACCTTTGAGAAAATCGGCATGATTTTTGTAACTATGTGCCTGGTGACAACTGCAATCGCAACCCTTCTGGGCAGTTATCTGAGCCCAAGAACCTGGTGTTCCTTCTGTCCTATGGGAACAGCTCAACGCCTGCTTGGTGGTAAAAAGTATCCTCTTAAACTAGAAAAGGAAAAATGTATTAATTGCAAGAAATGTGAAAAAATCTGTCCGATGCAGCTCAAAATCCGTCAGGACGATGCAAAACCTGACTGTATCAAATGTGGGCGCTGTGTGGATGTCTGTCCTAAAGATGCCCTAAAATTTTGAATTTTTATTATCTGTGAACTCATGTTGTCTATTAACTTACGTTGTCTATTAACTTACGTTGTCTATTAACTTACGTTGTCTATTAACTTACGTTGTCTAGTAATTTCTATCATTTATCGTTATTACTTATCTTTATGATAAAAAACGGAATGGATCTGGCCCAGCATAATAAGTATTATTATTAATTACTTATATAGTAAAATACAGGGGAGCCGGAAAGCACTTCCGAAATTTGACTTTGTACGACAAGATGTGCATACTGGAAAGTATCTACAAATTAGTTAAATCAGGAGAGAAAAAGGAGAAAAAACATGACAAGCCGTGTACCGGAACTTTCGGAAATTCAGAAAAAAGAAATCTCCGAACTCTTTGGGGAATATATCAATCTTGACAAACGGGAACGCCACTATTACAACCACGATATGGGAGCTTTACCTCCACTTGTTAAAAAAGTAATTGGAAATACCGACCCTGCAGCTGTCGTAAAAATTCGGACCGAGGAGGACGCAGTAAAGCTCCTTAAGTTTGCAAACAGACACAAGATTCCGGTTGTACCCCGTGCAGGAGCCTCTTCAGGGTACGGAGGAGTAATCCCGACAAAGGGAGGAATAGTTGCCGATGTTACACCGCTGAATAAGATCATAAGTATCAATCCCGAAAGGCAGACAGTGGTTGTTCAGAGCGGTATGATCTGGGAAAAGTTGGAGAGGAAACTAAAGGAAAATGGGCTTTCGGTAAGAGCAATTCCTTCAAGTGCTCCTTCTTCGACAGTTGGGGGCTGGCTGGCTCAGAGCGGAGCAGGTTACGGAAGTTATGAGTTTGGCTGGGGCTACGAGAGCATGGAAAAGGCCAGAGTTGTGCTTCCCACAGGGGAGATTCGGGAGTTCTCAGGCCCTGAACTGAAAAAATTAGTCGGGACAATGGGAACCATAGGCATAGTTACCGAGATAACCCTGAAAGTCCAGAAATTTGAAGAGAGAAAAGCGGTTTCTGCCAGTTTTCCAAGCGCTTCAGCT
>DUGT01000039.1:40845-43028 GCA_013331275.1 Methanosarcina sp.
CCTGTGCTTACCGAAGGCATGGTTATAAATGACGGATATGTGGTTCTCCTCTGTTTCATGCGCCACTCGGAGCGCTCCTTGCTCTTTAATACAGCCTTTGCTCTTTCCCTGAGCATTTTAAAAATTGCAGAGGAAAACGGCGGAAGGGCTTATTCCTCAGGGCTTTTCTTCGCTTCAAAGAAAAAAAGTGTCTTTGGAGAAAGGCTTGCTGAAATCGAGTCTCTGAGAACGGAAATTGATCCTGACGGGATTATGAACCCTGAAACCCTGGAGGGAAAAGGACTCCTGAACACCGCCGTATCGATGGGCTCTTCCTTTGAACCTCTTGGCAGGATAGCCGGAAACATGTCAGGGATTGGCAAGGTCTCCTTCAAAGACGAAAAGGAAATCCCCGCAGAAATCGCAGAACTTGCCTATTCCTGCTCCCAGTGTGGGTACTGTGTGAGTGAGTGCGACCAGTACTATGGCAGGGGTTGGGAGTCACAGTCACCTCGTGGAAAATGGTTTTTCATCAAAGAATACCTAGCAGGTAGGGAAAAACTTGACCAGAGACAAACAAATACTTTCCTTGGCTGTACTACCTGCCAGATGTGTGACTCTCGCTGTGAGCTTGATATGCCAATTGAACATGCCTGGATGACCATGCGTGGAAAACTGGTTGAAGAAAAGAAAAAGATGACCTTCCCACCCTTTGAGATCATGGCTGCGAGCCTCCTTAAAGAAAGGAATATCTGGGCAAATTACAGGAAAGACCGAGATAAATGGATTCCGGAGGATATCAGGGCAAAAATTAAGGATAAAGCTGAATACGCCTATTTTGCAGGCTGTACAGCCTCTTTTGTTGAAAATGACGTAGCTATAGGTGCTGTCCGCATGCTTGATGATGCAGGAGTAGAGTTTACAAGTCTTTTAGACAAGGAAGCCTGCTGCGGAATTCCTATGCTTGTTGCCGGAAGATGGGATGTTTTTGAAAAAATAATGAGAATGAATGTCTCAAATATGAAAAAGAAAGGTGTAAAAACCGTAATTACTTCCTGCCCTGCCTGCTGGCTGATGTGGCATACGGTCTATCCCCAGTGGGCGAAAAAGCTGGGAATTGAGTATGAGCTTGAGACAAAGCATTACTCTGAAGTGCTCGTTGATCGTCTCGATGTCCTCAAGCCAAAGTTCAAACAGCCTCTCGATAAAGTTGTAGCCTGGCATGATTCCTGCCACCTTGGCAGGGCAGGAGGTGAAATATACGAGCCTCCCAGAGAACTGCTCAAAGCTATACCAGGAATAAAGTTCAGAGAACTTGAATACAACAGGGAAAGAGCTCACTGCTGCGGTTCGGTTGTGAGCCTTATAGCCGAGCCGCCGGTTGCATACAAACTGGGAGATATTAGACTCCAGGAAGCCCTTGATGTTAAAGCTGACATTATTGCAGCGCTTTGTCCGTGCTGTATATTCCAATTCCGTGTGGCAGCACAGGAAAATAACCTTAATATCCAGGCTCAGGATCTGGGAGCTCTTGTAGGCAGAAGTCTTGGATATAACATCCCTGACTCAACCTCCTATACTCTAGAATCGTGGGTTCCATTTGAAAAAATGATCTCCCTTATGCAGCCTGAGAATATGACTGATCTCATGGTTGAACTCATGCCTCAGATGATGGCTGCTATGCCAGCACCGCTTCAGGCCATGATGAAGATGGTCAAATATGTGCCAGGCATGGATGCCATGATGAAACCAATGATGCCGGTTATGATGCCCAGGCTCATGCCATTGGTTATGCCGAAAGTCATGCCTGACATGCTCAAAGCTGTAGAGAGAAAAGTTCCCATGCCCGATTACATGAGGGAGCAGCTTCCTGAACTTATGCCGAAGGCTATGGAGAACTTGATGCCTAATATGCTTCCTGAGCTGATTCCTTTGCTGACTCCACGCATGATTGAGTATATAAAAACACATTAATTATTGTTAAATGAAAACTTAATATCAATTAGTACGTGAGATCTCACTAACATTATATTAAAGGTTCATACATGAGACCTCACTAAAATTTTTTTATAGATATTAATATAGTTTATCGATCTTTAAACGAGTACATTATTGGATGAAAAAACACTAATCAGTGAGTTCATTCAAAAGTTAAGGTTTGTAAACATATTTTTGAATTGGGATCATTAGTAAGTTAGATCATT
>DUGT01000039.1:43209-44766 GCA_013331275.1 Methanosarcina sp.
GTAAGTTAGATCATTAGTAAGTTGAGCGTCCCAATTTATTTGCATGTAAAAGCTCTGGAAACAGCTTCATCCATAGAATTGCAATGACTATCGAACCGATTCCACCAAGTAACACAGCAGGTACAACTCCAAACAGGGAAGCAGTTAACCCTGATTCAAATTCGCCAAGTTGATTAGATGTACCTATAAACATTGAATTTACGGCATTTACTCTGCCTCTCATATTATCCGGAGTCTTCAGTTGTATCAATGTTAAACGGACGACTACACTTATCACATCAGATGCCCCTAATAACACAAGTGACACAAGCGATAAAAGAAAAGAAGTTGATACGGCAAAAATTATTGTGAAAACTCCAAAAAGCATCACTGCGATAAACATTTTCAGCCCTTCGTTTTTCTTTAAAGGCTGCTTTGCCAAAAAAGCGGACGTTATCAATGCACCTATAGCAGGTGCTGAACGTAGAATTCCCAAACCTAAAGGCCCGATTTTTAAAATGTCACTGGCATAAACAGGCAGTAACGCTGTTGCACCACCGAATAATACTGCAAAAAGATCAAGGGAAATTGCCCCAAGTATGGCAGGTTTGCTTCTGATGTAAGCTATTCCTCCGAATATTGAACTTATGGTTACTTGCTGTGAGTTTTGAGACTCCTCTATTATTGAAACGAAGAGAATAATCACACTTGTTGCCAATGCTAATACGCCAGCTACAGAGTACACAACTTGGGGACTTAATGCATAAAGAATTCCTCCAATAGCTGGGCCTATAATGAATGCAAACTGAGATGTAGAGGCTGATAAAGCAGCTACCTCCGGGAAAACTTCCTTACTAACAACATTAGGCAGCAGTGACTGCATTGGTGGGCTTTGAAAAGCATTGGCTGTACTTATGAAAAAGATAGTAACGAGAATTCCCTCTTCGGTAATCGATCCGATATGGCTTTCGTAAGCAAGCAGAAAAATACCTATACTTTCTACAATTTGACTGAAGCAAATTATCAACTTTCGGTCATAGCGGTCAGCTACATAACCGACTATAAGAGTAAACAGAAGCATAGGCAAAAACTGAACTAATCCGACAAGTCCCAGATAGATAGGTTTCTTAGTAATTGAATAAATTTGCCATCCTACAGCAATGGTTAACATTTGAAAAGCAATTGAAGTTGATACACGAGCAGCTAATAAGATTACTAAGGATCTGTTATGTAATATCGGCGGAACTTTAAGCGAGAACATTAGATTGGCTCCTTTTCTCGGCTACATCTTATTTTTGTGAATTGTAAAAAGATGACGTGATGGCAGATCCTAATAGGAAGTAAAAATTTACCAGATTAAAGATAACTGAAACATTTACGTATCAAAACGATTACGTTAGCGTATATCAAGTTGTTTATCCCTAATTCTGGAAATACTATCCAAAACCAGAAGGAGCTATTTAATTTTAGGCGGATGGAAAATAACTGGAAATAGTGTAAGTTCTCAGCAGAACGTCTTGAATCTCCAGGTTAATGAATCCTGAAACAAGGAATAAGACAGAAATGAGACAGAAATGA
>DUGT01000039.1:44927-45302 GCA_013331275.1 Methanosarcina sp.
TGAGACAGAAATGAGACAGAAATAATACTGCTGGAATTTACCTATCTGTAAAAATAGTTCGGAGAAGGCATTAAAAGGTTCAGTAGGCTCCATTTTTCGGATTCAGGACCTGTGCTCCAGAGTAATTCTTATATAGAAGTGCTTGCATTAAGAATAGGAAAATACGCACAAAGGTAACGTGCTCAGGAATACAATTAATAAAAATTCATAGAAATTCATATCATCAAAAGGAGATTAAAGCTTGGCAGCACAACCGATCTTTATTTTAAGGGAAGGCAGCAAGAGAACCCATGGTTCCGATGCCCAGCATAACAATATTATGGCCGCAAAGGCAGTTGCTGAAGCGGTAAGAACTACTCTTGGGCCCAAGGGTAT
>DUGT01000039.1:45387-46085 GCA_013331275.1 Methanosarcina sp.
CCCAAGGGTATGGACAAGATGCTTGTAGACTCCATGGGTGATGTTGTTATCACCAACGACGGAGCAACCATCCTCAAAGAAATGGACATCGAGCACCCAGGTGCAAAGATGATCGTAGAAGTAGCCAAGACCCAGGATGCCGAAGTCGGTGACGGAACCACCACTGCAGCCGTACTTGCAGGAGAATTCCTGACAAAGGCAGAAGACCTTCTTGAAAGTGGAGTCCACCCAACAGTAATTGCAAGTGGCTACAGGCTTGCAGCAGATCAGGCTACAAAAATAATCGATACCATTACTATCAGTGCATCTCCCGAGGATACAGAAACCCTCGAAAAGATTGCAGCCACAGCCATAACAGGAAAGGGTGCAGAAGCTCAAAAGGAACATCTTTCCAGGCTTGCAGTGAAGGCCGTTACGGCAGTTGCTGAGAAAAGTGAAGATGGAAAGATCACTGTGGATATCGAAGATGTCAAGGTGGAAAAGAGACCCGGCGGAAGCATCAAAGATTCCGAAATTGTTGAGGGTGTAATTGTTGACAAAGAACGTGTCCACCCAGCCATGCCCGAAGTAGTGGAAAACGCAAAAGTCCTCCTTTTAAGCGTGCCCATAGAGCTCAAGAAGACCGAGACAAAAGCTGAAATAAAGATCACCACTCCTGACCAGATGCAGCTCTTCTTAGACCAGGAAGAAGCAATGCT
>DUGT01000224.1:0-1957 GCA_013331275.1 Methanosarcina sp.
CTGGCAATATCTACATGTTAAAATAAAATAAAATAAAATAAAATAAAATAAAATAAAATAAAATAAAATAAAATAAAATAAAATAAAATAAAATAATACACACATTGTAGCAAAGTATTGTAGTAACGTAAAATAGTAGTATCGTGAAGTATAATAAGTAAGGTAGAGTAACGACTTCACTGCTTTATATTTTAAGATGAAAGCATAAAAGGAGAACTATTTATATCTTTTTCAATGTTTTTAAGTAGAATGTAAATTTTATTGTGTTTTAATGATTTTCTTTAGCACTTTCCCCGAATTTTTTATGTAAAACTAACTATTTCGAAAAATCACCACATCGATTTTCAAGTTTATTTTACCACATCGATTTTCAAGTTTATTTTCTTTGATATGCACAACTTCTTGCTTTTATATTTACATTCAACATTCGTCCGATAGTTATAGAATTTTCGCCGTATGCCATTTTCCAATATAAACCTTTTGCCAATTTGAAAGATTACCTTTCTTTAAAAAAACCCAGCATATTCTAATTCCTATCTTACGGTCCAAGTCAACACAGTTTAAAACTGAAGTTTCAAGTGCCAATTTCTGAAAAAGGTTTCTAAGGCATTAGGATTTACGCACTTGAAGTGTAAATAAATAGTATTAAACCCATAATATATTTTAAGTACGATTTTAATTATGATAGTTACTGCAATTGATTTCTCAGTGTAACTATGTAAGTCTTGATATGATCATGTTTTTTGAGTAATCCAGATTTGAAAAATCCGTTATGAAAAAGAACAAGTAGATTATTTAAATGTGATAATTATTATATAACTCGTTTAATACAGTTAAATATATATAGATTCTTAAATACTGTTATGTGAACCATATAAGGTTATAATTAGTGTCTATTATAACGGATATTAATTATTATTAGAAGAAAATAATTTGGGGACAAAAAACGGACCCATTTAACTAATATACAGTAATAGGAGTAACTTGAGATGAAGTTCGGAATCGAATTTGTGCCGAGCGATCCCGCCTTAAAGATCGCATACTACGCAAAGCTCTCAGAACAGCAGGGATTCGACAATGTCTGGATCACTGACCACTACAACAACCGTGATGTGTACTCCACTCTTACCGTTCTTGCCCTGAACACTAACAGTATTAAGATCGGTTCCGGTGTTACAAACTCCTACACCAGAAATCCCGCAATTACTGCATCCAGCATTGCTTCAATTGCTGAGATATCAGGCGGTAGGGCAGTTCTCGGCCTTGGACCCGGAGACAAAGCAACCTTCGATGCCATGGGTATTGCATGGGAAAAGCCTCTTGCAACCACCAAAGAGGCAATTCAGGCAATCAGAGGCTTCATTTCAGGACAGAAGGTCTCCATGGATGGAGAAATGATCAAGTTCGCAGGTGCTAAGCTCGCTTTCAAAGCTGGAAATATACCCATATACATGGGTGCTCAAGGCCCCAAGATGCTTGAACTTGCAGGTGAGATCGCAGACGGTGTTCTTATTAATGCTTCTCATCCGAAGGATTTCGAAGTTGCTGTCGAACAGATTAAGAAAGGAGCAGAAAAAGCCGGTCGTGATCCGAGCGAAGTTGATGTTACAGCATACGCTTGTTTCTCAATTGACAAGGACCCCGTAAAAGCGGTCAATGCCGCAAAAGTAGTAGTTGCTTTCATTGTCGCAGGTTCCCCTGACCTTGTTCTCGAGCGCCATGGAATTCCTGTCGAAGCAAAGAGCCAGATAGGTGCAGCCATTGCCAAAGGAGACTTCGGCGCTTTAATGGGTGGACTTGTTACTCCTCAGATGATCGAGGCATTTTCTATCTGCGGAACTCCTGAAGACTGCATGAAAAGAATCAGAGACCTCGAAGCAATTGGAGTTACCCAGATTGTTGCCGGATCTCCGATCGGTCCTAACAAAGAAAAAGCAATAAAGCTTATAGGTAAAGA
>DUGT01000224.1:2084-14485 GCA_013331275.1 Methanosarcina sp.
CAAAGATGTAATTTTATTACATCTAATAATTTTTTGTTTTTTTCTTTTGTATTTTTAAAATGTCTTACCAGTAAGGCAAGCATATCAAGGTGTTGGAGGTAACGAATTGCCACCAAAGATTGCAGAAGTCATTGAACATGACATATGCGCAGCCTGTGGAGCATGCGAAGCCGTATGTCCTATCGGAGCTGTAACTGTAAAGAAGGCGGCAGAAATCCGTGATCCGAATGATCTGAGCCTGTATGAAAAAGGAGCTGGGTATCTGGTCTGTGAAGGTTGTTTAACTTGCGGTAGAGTCTGTCCATTAGTAGACGGCTTCGTCGAGAATGAGCTTGCAAATGTGCGCAAGTTTTTTGCCGCAAGGTCCAAGGAAAATGCCGGAAGCCAGGACGGAGGAGTTACCAGTGGTATCCTTAAATCTCTTTTCAAGCAGGGCAAAATTGACTGCGCAATCGGAATCACTCGAAACGAAAAATGGGAACCAAAAGTAGTTTTATTAACTAATGCTGAAGATGTTGAGAGAACAAGAGGAACCAAATACACTTCTGATCCGGTTGTTGCAGCCCTCAGGGAAGCCTTCGAAAAATATGATAGAATTGCAGTGGTTGGTGTACCCTGCCAGGCTCATTCTGCACGGCTGATCCGGGAAAATATAAGTGAAAAAATCGTGCTTATCATCGGATTACTATGTATGGAAAGTTTCCATCGCGACGTAATGCTTGAGAAAATAATCCCTGAGATTATGAAAGTCAAGATAGAAGATGTCAGGAAGATGGAGTTCACTAAAGGTAAGTTCTGGGTCTATACCAGTGACGGTGAGGTTCACTCCGTGCCTATCAAAGACGTAGCTAAATATGCCCGAAACCCCTGCCATCACTGTTGTGACTACACTTCAGTCTTTGCCGATATTTCCGTAGGCTCGGTCGGTGCTCCAGACGGATGGAACTCAGTCTTTATAAGGACAGAGATCGGAGAGGAGTACTTCGATATGGTCCGCGAAGAAATGGAGATCATGGAAGATCCCAAGCCTGGCCTTGAGCTTGTAAGAAAGCTCATTGATACGAAGCGCAAAAATAACGCTGAGCATTTCAAAGAAGTATGCAAAGAGTTCAGCTTTGAGACAGGAATCCGTAGTGAAACTGTCTGAAACCAGAATATATTAAGAAAAATAACCAAGGTGCGATTGGAGGTATTCGGAATGGTGCGAGCTTTTTATATTGGACGTTTTCAACCGTATCACTTCGGACACCATGCTATAATTAAGCAGATTGCGGAAGAAGTTGATGAGCTGGTTGTAGGCATAGGAAGTGCCCAGAAAAGTCACGAACCGACGGACCCATTTACGGCAGGGGAAAGAGTACTGATGGTGTATAATGCACTTGAAAATCTTCCTATCCGACACTATGTTCTCCCTATTGAAGACGTCAGGTACAACTCTATCTGGGTCCATCACGTCGCATCCCGGACACCTAATTTTGAAGTTGTGTACTCAAATAATCCGCTGGTAATTCAACTCTTTCGAGAAGCCGGTTTTTGCGTAAAAGAGTCTCCTCTTTATATTCGGGAAAGATATTCAGGAACAGAGATTCGGAGACGAATGATAGCAGGAGAAAAATGGGAACATCTTGTTCCGAAGTCAGTCGTTGAAGTGATTAAGGAAATAGATGGAGTAAATCGCCTGAAAAATGTTTCTGCCAGCGATAACAATTCTTCGCTATAAGAGTGATTACTTTTATGCTAGTTGTATAACTATTTTAAAAATATTTTTCACTCAACATAGCATTTCTTTAATTATCGTTTTTTTACATATAGTGCTTTTTGCTTTTATTTTTCTTTACATTTTATTCTTCATTGTTCTCATTTATCTTTACGTTTTATATTCCATTGTTCTCATTTATCTTTACGTTTTATATTCCATTGTTCTCATTTATCTTTACGTTTTATTTTTCATTATTCTTATTTTTCTTTTCTCTTATTCCAGCCTTCATTATATTTACCTCTGTTTTTTAGAATTTTCTTCACCATTTAGTTTGTTATTAATTTTCTAAAAATTAGACCTGAGTCTAAGTATAAGATGTCCTTGAAATTTTTATATCTGTCTCCGAGTGAGACTAGTTCTGAGTTTTCGAATTAATCTACAATAGGTGTTTTACTCTTGTTATGTATAGGGAATAACAGTTTAATATTTTTTAGAGAAGTGAGCGCGATTAACAATAATAGATATCTCTAAGAGAAAATTTCTTATAAAAGAAAGTACTATTTTCATGTGTGAACTCTTGAAACTTTTTGGTGAACATGGAAGACATTTTCTATGTGTTTTTGTTATACTGTGTTTCAACTTTTAACCTTCAAATGACGCCTCAGGTTAATTGCTGCAATCGATATAATTAATGAACACGTTGAAAAAAACCTGTGTTTTCGAAGAAGTTAGAGTACATAAAAACACATAATACAGCGTGTTTAAATTCACACTGTTTAGTGAGAAATAACGTAGAAAATTCACTCAATCATATGAAAATATATCTCCTGATAAATCGGGGGGTTTAATCCGGAAGAGTATATTTTCATTGCCAGTGAAAATCGGATATAAAAACCAATAATTTTTAAAATTTTTGTGATTGAGTGTATACTATGGAGGATATAAAATGCAAAGAACGTTATTCAAGACAATAAGTGTTTTCACGTTAGTCTTTTTTGTCATGTCTATGACAGGAGCAGCCGCATGCAACACCTCATGCAATAAATGTAAAACCGATGCAAGAAACGATACATTTAATTGTAAATGTAAATCTTGCTGCTATAACGTGCTGAGTAATGACAAAGGATGCAACCTTAAAGTTACATCTACAGGATGTTTTACTACAAAACTGGGCGGCAAGGTCTGTATGCAGAGTAACGGTAAATTCTGCTACACAAAGCCAGCAAGTTGCAAAAAATCTTGTACTGACAGTTTTAAATACTGTGTAAAAGGTAAAGATGGAAAAACCGATTGCGCAACTGTTACGATTGCAGTCAAATGCTAAAAATGTCCCTCGGACTTTTGTCCTGTTTTTGCAACTGAGCAATTTAAGGGAAAAGGAAGTTTAAATCTTCCGGGGATATATTCCCCATATCCCTTACCAATTTCCTTCTCTTTTTAATTCAGAAAGAATTAAGTTCAAGAACAATTAAGGAACAAGATCAATCCAATCAATTGATCCGGGTCTATATTCTGACAATTCTTCTTCACTGTCACTTAAAATACAATCTATTATTTTTTCTATATGCTGTCCTGTCTCTTCAATGCTCTTTCCTGTCGTGTTTATCTCAAAAACTTTTTTACACCATTCAAAGGCTTCAATAAGGATCACATCAAGAGCTTCAGCCTCAATATTCTCTCTTATTTTCTCTTCCGAATAGCCACGTGATTCCAGCCTCATTTTCAATTCGGGAGGGTACAGCCTGAGTACAATCACGATATCCGTGATGTAGTGGGCAAGGTGACTCTCAAGAATTATTACATCATTTTCCCTTCCACCAATGATCTCTTCAAGATGCTGACTGACAAGTTCCATGTCCGCAATAACAGCATCTCTCTCCTCATCGATCTCGGTGTAGAGATGCTCTTCTTTGATCATTTCATTAAGGTGGATCACTTTCCAGTGCCTTTTACTCTCAAGAAACTTACTTACTGAGGTTTTTCCAGTCCCCGGCGTACCTGTGAGTCCTATTAACATGGAAAAAAGAATGGATTTATATCAATTATACTTAATGCAACCCTAAAAGTTATTCGAAAAAATATTTTTTCATATAACACATAAGTCTAAGTTTTCATGATGTGATAGTTTTTGATGTAATAGTTTTTGATGTGATAGTTTTTGATGTGACACCTTTTGATGTGACAGTTTTATACATTTCAGGCAAATAACTAATGACATATTTCCAATCCAGATATGTTTATCCAGTCCAAACCGTTTTATTCTTTCAAAGTTCCGATAACAGGAAAATCCTTAAATATTTCAGGCCCATGAGGTGCTTCGTCCATTTCTTCGGTAAGGTCCTTTCCTGCGTCATGCAGTCCCTGGTGGATACCATCCTCCCATAAGTAACTGTCTGATACATCATAGACCTGGCCCTGATAGGCAACGTATATCTTGCCAGTTTTACCGTTATACTCTGCAAGTTCCTCAAGTGTGTATTCTTTCATTTTCTATTTCTCCACTTTAATTTTAATAGCTTATTTGATAAAAACTTTCAGTTCCAATTACAGTCATATGTTTAGCAGTCTTAACATCTCATTGACCTCAGTAGTAGGAAGCTGACATTGATAGTTCTGGCAAACGTATGCAGTAGTTTTTCCCTCGATAGGAACCTGCTCTTTCGTATATTTTGCCAGCTTTGCAATTTCAGGGTCCTTTCCTTCAGGTCTGAAAATCAGCACTTTATTAGGAATAAAGTAAGTCCAGAGTTCATCAAGCATGTGTCCAGTGTCCAGAGATTCATACTTTCCGGAAATTACCACTTGATAAGCCGGACCCAGACCAAAGTCAAGCGCTGACAAAAACTGCGTATACCCAGAGGGCATTTTTCTGACGAGTTTTGAAAAAGCGCGTTCTAACCCTTGAGCTCTATCTTCCAGCTCCAAATCCGCAGTAATTCTGGAAAGTCTAAGAAGATTCAACATCTCAATAGAATTTCCTGAGGGTATGGCTGCGTCCGTAAACTCTTTTTTCCTGAAAATAAGTGATTCACTGTCATTAGCAGTAAAGAAGAAGCCTCCCTGAACGGGATCCCAGAAGTGCTCGAGAAATTCTCTGTTGAGACAAAGGGCTGCTTTAAGATATTTCAGTTTAAATCCAGCCTCGTAAAGCTCGATAAGTCCATGGATCAAGAATGCATAGTCGTCAGCATTTCCGGAGATGCCAGATTTCCCGTCTCGATATCGGTGAAGCAGTCGTCTATCGGGACTGTAGAGTCTCCGGAGAATTAAGTCGGCGGCTTTTTCGGCGGCTTTCAGATACTTCTCCTCACCAAAGGTCTGGAAACCTCTTGCAAAAGCTGCAATCATGAGTCCGTTCCAATCAGTTAGAATCTTGTCATCCTTTGCAGGTCTTTTACGTTTGTTCCGAGCTGATAGGAGTTTTTCTTTAGCTATTTTTATCCGACTCTCAACTTCGTCAACAAGAATATTCAGTTCGGCAGCTAAGGCTTCGAGAGAACGAGACATATAAAAAATGTTAGTACCGATTTTTTTACCTCTTATTTCTTCTTCAAAGTTACCTCCTTCGCTGAGATTAAACACTTTTGTAATCAGTTCGGACTCCTCAGGACTAAGAATTCTTTGGATCTCTTCTAAAGTCCATAAATAGTACTTTCCTTCCTCTCCTTCAACATCAGCATCTTCCCCACAATAAAATCCACCTTCCTGAGATGTAAGGTCTCTTAACACATAATCAAGAATTCCCTCTGCTGCTTCTTTATACAGTCTCTTACCAGTAACTTGATAAATTTCTGTGTATGCAGTTGCAGTAAGAGCCTGGTCATATAACATCTTTTCAAAATGAGGAACAATCCACATATTATCTGTTGAGTAACGGTGAAAACCCGAGCCAAGGTGATCGTAAATTCCTCCCCTGTACATATTTTCCAGAGAATATTCGACCATATGAAGAGCTTCAGGATTCCCGCTTCTCCTCCAATAGCGGAGCAAAAATAAAATTTTATGTGGAGTTGGAAATTTGGGAGCTCTTTCGAAACCTCCGTATTCATTATCAAAAGACATCAGTAGTTCTTCATAAGCTTCCTGTAATATTGATTCCCCTATACTCTCTCCTGCTGACTCTGAGATAATATTCTGTATAGTAGACGTGATTTTTTCGGCCGACTCAAGGACTTCTTCATGCTGACTGTTCCAGATTTCCTCTATTCTGGGTACGAGTTCGAGCATCCCTGTCTGGCTAAAACGGGAATTTTTGGGGATATAGGTTCCTGCAAAAAAAGGCTTCATATTTGGGGTCATAATAATATTAAGAGGCCAACCGCCTCTTCCAAGAATAACCTGGCAGACCGTCATATAAACATTATCGATATCAGGTCTTTCTTCCCGATCTACTTTTATGCAAACAAAAGCCCTGTTCATTAGTCTTGCTACCTCTTCATCCTCAAAAGACTCATGTGCCATTACGTGACACCAGTGGCAGGTGGAATATCCAATTGACAGAAAAATAGGTTTGTTTTCTTTTTTGGCTTTCTGAAAAGCCTCTTCTCCCCATGGGTACCAGTCCACAGGATTATACGCATGCTGGAGGAGATACGGACTCTTTTCATTTATCAGGCGGTTAGGTTTTCTATAATATTCTCCCAGAAAAATCCCTCCAGCCTCTTCAGATTTTTATTTCTTTCCAGGCAAACATTCTGCCTTTAAAGACTTTGGTTATTCCTATTTCTTTCCTTAGTGTCCTGATAGTTATTTCTGCCTGCGCACCCGAAAGAAATGAAATCACAGTTTCCATGTCTCTGATGACCTTAATTTCCTGTAACTTTAACAAGTACAGAGGATGGCCTTGCCCCAAATTTACACATCTGGTATGTCCTGATTTCCAGGCTCTCTGAAAATAAGTCTTATAGAAATGCAGATTTAATTCGTTAATGATATCCATTCTAACTCCCCTGATCTAAACACCGATCTCCATAGATTTCATTCTAGATGAATGACCAATTCTGGAGTGGATTTAACCTATCCCCAATACAATGATATCTTTTAAGCTCTCGCTAAGCTTTTAAATAAAAAATTAAGTACAGCAAATTTCCCCACTTTAAATATTCGTCTCCTGAATATCAATATATCGGTATTCTGAGAGATTATTTTTATATATAAACAGGTAAGAAAGGCTATTTTAGAAGCAATATTGACAGGAAAATTGTGAAACGTGGATATTCATTTCATTTCATTTCATTTTAGGTTCCCGCATTTTAGTTTAGAAAAAGTTATTTAAACGACGAAGCACTATTTGGGATTGTTTTCCATATAGCTACAATTTGCTAAGTGTTTCAGGAGATTCCTTGCTTTTTAATTGATTGAAGCTGTCCGATATCTTCACCTTTTTCCTCACGAGTTCCTACTTCCAGGAAATTTACAACTTTTAAGACTCTATATGATTGTTCCTGTTTTTTTTCGGCTTCTCTGGCTTGATATACCCTGATTGAGCGAAGAAGATCGATTTTTCGGAATTCTGGCCAGAAGGGAGCACAGAAGTAAGCTGCACATTCACTTCCGTTAGCCTGCCAGGAAAGGAAATTTGAAATCCTTTCATCTCCACCGGTGCGTATGACAAGATCCACATTCGGAACAGAGACCCCTGGGGCAGGATAAAGATGTTCTGAAATGAGACTCTCGTTCACTTCCCCAAGAGATAGATTCCCGCTGGAAATACAGCCTGCAATATCGCGGACGGCCTGAATAATATCCTGCCTGCCTCCATAGGCAATGGCAACATTCAGATAAAACTTCCCATAATTTTCCGTAGCTTTCTCTATTTTTTCAATTGACTCATTAAGAAAAGAAGGTAATTTTGACCTATCTCCTATGACACGAACCTGTGTCTCTTTTTCATATGTCCTTGAATCAGAGTAAAGTTTCAGGAATTTTTCGTTAATGAGGTTGAAGAGACCGTCGACTTCCTCTTCAGAGCGCCGAAAATTTTCCGTAGAAAAAGCATAGAGAGTAAGCTGCTTTACCCCGATCTCATAACACCACTCAATTACCTTTTCTATAACTTCTCCCCCCATTGCATGCCCGAAACTTCGATCTTTTCCCAGCTGCCCCGCATACCTGCGGTTCCCATCCATAATAACAGCTATGTGATGCGGAATTTCTGAATTTAAAATCTTTATCTGGAGTCTTCTCTCATACTCGTGATAAAATATACTGAAGATACGGTTTTTCAAAAAACGAAGTCCCGCCCGAAAGATTCCCATGCTCTTAGGCAAAATATTTAATTTTTTAATGAGTTTTCCTCCTAAAAATATCCAGATGTAAGAAATGTCCGCTTAAGTTCTCAATAGATCTTAATATCTCTGTTGTCCAGGATGTTAATATCTCTTTTGCTTAAAAATCCTATCTGTCGAGTCCATATAGAAAATGTTTTACCCTCAAATTAATAGAAACCTCAAAATAATTATTGGGATCAGAAAATCGAGGTCTGACGCTCAGAGGAGTAACTTTAAATTTTGGGACCAGTTCAACGAAATTCCGAAAAAGCAAGTATATCCATCTTATTTAAGGAAAATGTAGGGAAAGGCTTATGCATATGTTTTTAACTACTAAAAGCACTCCGAATATGACAACTTACACAATAGACAATAAAATATATTCAAAATTCATATATTTTTATATATGAACAAAGAATGGGTAAAAAATTCGAATGAAAAGTACCGATATCAATAATATATACAAGAATTATTAAAAACTGAAAACTTGCGCCTCTATATTTCATATTTTAAAGCATCTTCATATCTCATATTTTAAACGTCTTTATATTATTCTATCTTAAATGGCCAATCTAACTTGAGATCATAATAGTACTCCTGATGATTCTGATATGATGATTTTGATATTAAGAATAAAACTAAGTTTTGGGAGTAGTTATTAGATTGAGATTCTATCAGAAATAAAAACTATATGCGCTATATCTCGCTTATCGAGCTAAATTTTGGAAGTATTTAGCTCTCCAATGTTCCCAGCTTTTACTTGGAATAAATCAGAGTACCTCGAAGCAAGATTCAAAGTATTTAACCACTCCGTTCTTTTCGCTGCTTTAGCAGAATCAATAAGCAACTTCAAAATTTTTACACAAAAACAGATAACAAGAAGAGTGGCTCAGTAGTTTTCAAGCACAGAGCCAACAATGTTTTTATAACTTTCTTTCAGGGAATAGACGTTGTGATCTCCAGTAACATTTATGCTCAGAATTCCAAGCCTTGTGTTCATAAGCCCGACCATAGCCGACACTCCCCGGTAGCTTACCTCAAAATTTCCTTTATCCAGGTAATCGTAAACTTCACCGGTGGTGAACTTGTCTCCGGTCAGGAAGAGATTGAGCACAACCTTGCGTATCCCGTTTTCATCCCTGCCGAGATACTTAATCAATCTCGCTCTTACCCTTTCTTCCGCAGTTTGCAGTTTCGGACACCTCAGTTAATGATTGAATTATGTTGCTTTAGCATTATATTGCTCACTATTCTTTTAGTTATGAAAAGTATGCGACCTCTGAGTAGAGGCGCTAAGAAACGAATACCCTATATCCTTATCGTTTATATATTTTAGGATTGCTTTTTTTAATTATTAATATAAAGTATAAATTTAATACGAACACATAAGTTTCAGCATACTGTCAATGGCGATAAACAATCCACGTTATTTATAAGTTAAAATTCTCCGATCTCAATGCTTAAGAAAGTTTGAGAATTATAAAGTATGTTAAAGAAATAGGAGTAGTACATACGAAACTTAGCTATAAATCTGAGCTAAACGACAAAGATACATAACATCGAAAGTGGAAGCACTACAACTGAGCCTGATATCTGCAACTTTTGAGATTATTTCCATAAAAGATTAGGTAAGGCAGGAATTTTTCATGATCCGGCTTTCATACTGTTGTTCAGCAAGTTTCCAATAATAAAAAGCATGGAATATATACTAAACACAAAATATGTAAGTGGACTGCATGTGCAATAAGTACTTAAAATTGCCTTTTCCCGTTTCTCTTGAATATGTACCTTACCTGTGGCAACAAAGCGATATTCTTGTTTTTCTTGTTGACTTGGATAACTATGACATATTCAGTACAAGTTACCTCAGCAAGATAGAATTAAAATATCTCGAGAGATTGCAGACAAGTTACTTTAGGAAAAGATACATTGTCTCCAGAACAGTTTTAAAACATATAATATGCAAGATTACTAATGAGCAATCAGCCTCTGAAATATCCACATACAAAAACGAATGTGGGAAGGTCTGTGTCCTTAATCACAATGAACTACGCATTTGTATATCGTATACCGGAAGCCTTACAGTCCTTGCAATCTCAAAGGTTGATGTTGGTATCGATATTGAACTTGCTAGAAAACTAGCTCTTAAAAGTACTTTTAAAAACTTCCATAAGAAAATTTCATTTGTGGGCGAAATTATAGATGAAACCGATCTTTTAAAAATATGGACTTTAAAAGAAGCTTATTCCAAGTTTTCAAATAAAAAGATGCATCTTGTTTTTAATAAGGAACTGGATCTCAAGAGCGTTAACTATTCAACTTACGTTTTGGACAACAAATACTTAATCTCTGTCGTTACTTCTGAGGGACCGTACGTCACCATTGTAAATCGTCTTCAAAAAATCGAATGTAATTGGGACTGAAGATTTTCGAGGAAATCTGAAGTTTGAAGTTATGCATCTATTCCTGTTTTATTCAGGCTGATCCTTACACGTATGAATCTCCAATTGTCGGAGGGTGCACTGGATATATATTTTTATTTAGTAAAGAAATTAGATGATATAATACATAAGAGTACATGCAATCGATTTTACTCACGTTTTGTCTTAAATAAAGCTTTTGTCAGCCAATAAGTGGCTCAAATTATTTATATAGTTGAATTACGTAATTATCACTGAGGACTCACGTCATTATGGGCAGAAATGCATTATTTATAATTATTTGTCCACTGAACGAAAACTTTGGGGGAAATGATAAATGGAACAAATAAAGAATGACATATTGGTTTATTTAAAGGCTAACTCTTTTATGGATAATGGCAGTAGTTTGAAGGACAATGACTCTCTCACTCAAAATGGCATTATAGATTCCATTGGATTACTTGAACTTATGGACTATATCTGTGAGAAATATTCTATAGAGATTCCTGAAGATATGCTGACACCGGAAAATTTTGATTCGTTACAGGGAATTACTAATATGATAACAAAACTGGCGAAGTGAAAAGGTATGCGAGTTGATGCGTATATCACTGAGTACGCCAGAAAAACTCCTCAAAACATTGCCCTGGAAGAGGGTAAAAACTCAGTTTCCTATAGCTGCCTTGACAATGATATAAATACTATTGTTTTAACATTAGATGATTTTAAACACTGCAGGTTTGCAATACTGGCAGAATCAGGCATACTATATGTGAAAGTTCTCATGGCAGTATATCGGTCTACAAATATTGCAGTCCCTCTACCAATAGAATTTCCTAAATTCAGTCTTGAAAAAATCCTTTATACTGGTCATGTCAACAATATCATTACAACCGATACACAGTACTCAAGGTTTGGAGAGGACTTTTTTGAGCGTTTTGGAACTGTGATAATTATTTCTGGTAATACTTCCGGAGAATTTTTACGCAAGAAGATTGAAACAGAAGCGAATAATCCGGAGTTACGGCTAGTTCTTTACACCTCAGGTACGACAGGCACCCCAAAAGGAGTGATGTTAAGTGACAGAAACCTGGTAGCAAATGCAGAGTCAATAATAAAGGTGCTTCGGATAAGTTCCAGAGACAAAGGGGCACTGGTAATATCCCCGCATCATGCTTTTGGGAACTCCATAATTAACTCCCATCTAATGGCTGGTAGCTCGGTCAGAATTGGAAACATGAATTTTATAGACTCGGTTTTCAACCTTATAGGGTCGGATGTATCCATATTCTATGGAGTGCCCAGCACCTACCGCATACTCCTTCGGTATCTGGAGAGATTTAGAAAGGACTTTTCAAACGTTAGAATCGCTGCATCGGCAGGTGGGGGGATGGATCGGTCTATTGTAAAAGAGATAAGGGAGTTAGTTCCCGGCATGGAGATTCTCCCTATGTACGGGCAGACTGAAGCTACGGCAAGGCTTGCCTACTTGCCAGTAGAAGATGTGGACGAGTTTGTTGACACTATAGGAAAAGCAATTCCAGGGGTTATACTGGATGTCTTTGATTCTGAGTACAGGCCAGTAAAGCCTGGCATCACAGGCGAACTGGTTGCTACAGGAGACAATATTATGCTGGGATATCTGGACGATGAAATCGCCACGGAAAAGAGAATTATAAACGGGTGGCTGCATACAGGCGATCTCGCACAGAAATTGCCCAATGGATATATCAGACTGCTAGGGCGCAAGGATGATCTTATAAAAATCGGTGACCATCGCGTTAACCCAAGAGAAATTGAGAGAAACATAGAAGAAAACAATGAAGTATCAAGGGTTTTTGTCGTACCTGTGCACCATGAACTTATGGGAACTGCAATTAGCCTCATGGTCATACCTGCGGAAGGGACAGAAATTGAAAAGTTGTTTGTATTCTGCCGAAAAAGCCTGCCAGGTTACCTGTGTCCAAGAGAAATACTATTCATTGATCACCTTCCCTTGAGCGAGAACGGGAA
>DUGT01000224.1:14630-15037 GCA_013331275.1 Methanosarcina sp.
GCGAGAACGGGAAAATATCCAATAGATCCATTATAGAGGAATACAAGCATGTCAAAGCTAATATGTAAAAAGTGTGTTCTGGATTCCGAGATTCCAGGTATACAAATTAATGGGGACACTGGCCTCTGCCACTTCTGTGAGACATACACTCCCCTTAGTTCACAGGANNCCAGAATTGAAGAACTTTTTGAACAGTACGGTGGAAGAGGTAACTACGATGTAATTTATGCACTTTCCGGTGGGAAAGATTCATCGTACACACTCTACAAACTCAAAAAAGACTATCCTTTCCTTAGGATACTTGCTGTACAGTTCGATAATGGGTTCACTTCCGAAAACGCAATAATGAATGCAAAAAAAATGTGCAAGATCACAGGATGCGATTATTTCCAGTTGACAATGGAAAA
>DUGT01000224.1:15182-15382 GCA_013331275.1 Methanosarcina sp.
CAGTTGACAATGGAAAAGGAAATTCTATATAATACATTTCGGAAAGCTGCAGAGTCATATGATGCATTTCCAAAATTCGCCAAATATCGAGCAAGTGACATATGCAACGTTTGCATCACTATCATTAAACAGAAGTTAATAGAGCAGGCAATACTTCAAAAAGCACCTTTCGTAATATTTGCCTTTACAGCTGGACAGTC
>DUGT01000224.1:15519-23631 GCA_013331275.1 Methanosarcina sp.
TTAATTTTATTCAATGGTCCAGAGACTTATTTGAGAAACAACTTCGGAAAATAGGCGTAGAGGACAAGGACGAAATCTTTCTCCTAAAAAAAGAGGTTCTTGATAACGTAGGTGAAAATGTTCCGAGTATACTGCACCCTCTATGCCTGTGGGATTACAGCGAAGATAAAGTACTTGAGACCCTGCTTGAAATCGGATGGGAACTTCCGGGAATCAATGACAGCAATTCAACCAACTGTACATTGAACTCTTTTGCCTGTTACAACCACCTTGAGAAGTACGGGTTTCATCCATATGCCTTTGACGTAGCAGGGCTTGTCCGAAGCGGTGAAATGTCAAGAGAAGAAGGACTTGAAAAAATTAATCAGGAATTGTCACAGCCACTGATAGAAGAGGCTGCAAGAAAGCTTAATTTGAAATCAAAAAGCTCACAAAAAATAATCATTAAAGTTTGATTCTGAGATAAAGAGCTTAACTATATTAGTTAACCAAATCAATTAAGTTTAACAGTTTAATTAGAACAATCTAACTTAAACAGTCTAACTTAAACAGTCTAACTTAAACAGTCTAACTTAAACAGTCTAATTCTAAAAATCTAATTCTAAAAATCTAATTATTTGAGGGGTAATATTATGCAGATCACAGAAAAAATGAGCATGAATATAATAGAAGAACTCAATGGAAATATTGAAAATATAGCTTTAAAACTGAGGGGTTTTATTAGAGATCAGGTAACGGGTTTTAAGAAAAAAGGAATAGTTATAGGAGTTTCGGGAGGAATTGACTCAGCTGTAGCACTTACACTATGTGTACAGGAACTGGGAAAAGAAAACGTGTATGGACTTCTCCTTCCTGAAGAGGAATCCGCTCCTTCCAGCAAGACCCTGGGAGCAGAGATCTGTGAAAGCCTTGGAGTATCGTATGAAGAAGTACCCATCTCTCCTATTCTAAGATCGCTTAATATCTATGATAAGAAAGAACAAATTATAAAAAGAGTCTGCCCTGAATATGATATCAGAATACATAAAACTTCGTTAGTCCTGCCTGATTTTCTTAACACGGGATCACTAAATGTCCCCTATATTCGCTTAGTAAAAAGTAATGAAACTGTTGGGAAGTATAGGCTAAAAGCTAACGATTATCTTGAATTAATAGGTTTGCAGGGCGTCAAACAGAGATCTAGAATGCTCGTTCAATATATGTATGCTGAAACGTTGAATTATGCAGTTTGCGGTACGACCAACAAGACCGAAGTAGTTCTTGGTCAGTTTGTGAAATATGGGGACGGGGGTGTAGATCTTGAACCTCTGGCAGACTGTTATAAGACCCAGGTCTATGCTCTGGGGAGATATCTGGATATCAATAAAGAAATTATGAAACGTCCTCCAAGTGCTGATACCTGGAGCCATTACACAACTGATGAGGAATTCTACTGGCGCATGCCGGTTCAGATCATGGATCAGATGCTGTATGCCCAGGAACATCAGTTGTCCCTGCAAGTAATTGAAAAGAGCACCGGACTGTCCAGAGAAACAATCGAAAAAGCCCAGAAACATATCAATAGAATAAGAAATAATACAGAATATATACGAGCTGCGCCGTCTGTTTGCTATATCAGCAGGTAAAAATTGTGAAAATGCCTGTAGACAACATTAAAAAGTGTGAATATGAATACCAGGGTCTCAATTGTTGAATGCCAGGACTACTCGGATGCTAAAAAAGCAATAAAAGAAGCGCTAAACCTGATAGGCGGGCTTGAGAAAATTATAGTTCCTGGCAGCCGCGTGCTTCTCAAACCCAATGTGCTTTCTATTCGACCTCCAGAGGATGCCGTTACCACCCATCCGGCGATAGTATCCGCTATGTGCGAACTTGTCTCGGAAGCAGGAGGCATTCCAGTTGTAGGAGATGGGTCCGGTATTGTGAAACCAGGGTCTACTACGACTTCGCAGGCGCTTAAAGTGTCTGGTATTGAAGGTGTCGCTTTCGGTCATGGGGTTGAGCTGATCAATTTTGAGACTTCAGGTTTTATTGAAATTGATGTTCCGAATGCAAGTCAGTTTTCTCATCTGTACATATCAAAAGCTGTACTTGAGGCAGATGTAGTAATCTCTCTTCCAAAGCTCAAGACCCATGAACTCACACTGTATACAGGGGCAGTTAAAAATTTCTTCGGCGCCGTACCTCAGAAAACTAGAAAACAAGCTCATTTCCTGGAAGACCGCCGCCGTTTTGGAGAAGCAATTGTTGACATATATTCTGTTGTCAAGCCTCAACTTGCAGTTATGGATGGAGTGGTTGGAATGGAAGGAAATGGTCCGTCCAATGGCACACCTATCTTTACAGGCGTGATTATGGCAAGTTATGACTGTGTATCCCTGGATATTGTAGCCTCTGAGCTTATAGGAATCGATCCTTTAAAGGTTCCTACAAATATGGCTGCACTCAAAAGAGGTTTCGGAACCGAGCATCCTGAGATTGTAGGAATGCCTCTAGAAAAGGTAAAGGTCAGGTTCAAAAGCCCTGAAGGCGGGATTACGGCTTATATACCAGCTTTCCTTATGAGAATCCTTCGAAAACAGTTAGCTGTAAGGCCTATCATTAACACTTCAAAATGTGAACTTTGTAGAGCCTGCGTTTCGAACTGTTCAGCGCATGCCATTGAGAAAATAGACAGGGTACTCAAAATTAACGAAGAAAAATGCATTCATTGTTATTGCTGCCGTGAACTTTGCCCTAATGATGCGGTAGAAATAAAAAAATCACTGCTTATGAAGCTTGTAACCAGAAGTAAAAGTTAACAGGAGAGTTACAGTTAGCATAAAAGTCGCCTGAGAGTGGTATAATTAAGCATGGTGGACAGTGTACTCATTAAGCATGATGGGCAGTGTACTCATTAAGCTGATGGACAGTGTACTCGGCAGATTATTAATGTCAACATTAATTAGGCGTAAATAAGTAATTTATTTATTTATTTATTTATTTATTTATTTATTTATTTATTTATTTATTTAGTTATTTAGTTAGTTATTTATCAAAATGCCAATGAAAAACATAAAAAATTTAATAGGTATGTATTATAAAATAATTTGACAGAAAATAATTTGACAGAAAAGTCATGTAAAATAATTTAAGAGAGAAAATTACATAAAGTAACTAGATAGGAAATGGGGGGTATTAGCGTGACTACTGTAGTGTCTAATAGAGATAAAGTAGCCTTTGGAGAAATCGCAGATCATTACCACAGTAATAAACTCCTGTTTGGTATAAAATATTTTAAAAATTGGATTCTGGAACAGCTTGCTTCATTCATTCCCGTCCCTTCCTGGAGGGCAAAACTGCACAGGATGCGGGGTGTAAATCTTGGACATAATGTATATGTCGGCTATAATGTGGTTTTTGATCGAATCCATCCCGAACTAATTACGGTAGGAGATTACTCTGAAATAGGGGATCGATGCATACTATCTGCTCATACGAGAGGGAGTTTAACTACAAGACAGGCATATCCGAGAACTATGGCTCCCATAAAAATCGGACGTGGAGTTTGTGTAAACCCTGGATGTATAATCACTCAGGGCGTAGAAATAGGGGATAACTCAATAATAGGTATCGGATCCGTAGTTAGCCGCGATATCTCTTCAAATAGTCTTGCTCTGGGCTATCCGGCAAGAGTTGTTAAAAAACTTGAAGGTGTAGGTGAACTTAAAACCTGATTTTAATACTTTGATCGTGCACTATTAGCTAGTTGATGTTATTTCCAAATGTTTTTAGTAGCGTATCATATTTGCAATTAGTAAGGTTAATAGCGTGCTTAATGCACGAAACATATGGCACTTCTAGCACTGGAAAATTAATCATGGAAATATCAACCGCATAATGGTGGACGATCGAATAATGGTGAATAACCAAAAATTTGATTTTGAATTTACAAAACTCTCGGCATACTATCTTATCCATAGATTACATGCTTACTCTAATTTTTTACAACGGAACTATAATTCTAAATATAAAGAGTATTATGTTTGAAATAACATAACAAACTATTGAATGAATAGAGCATTACATCCTGTTTTTCTTAATTAAATAAGATATAGATTCTTTCCAGTAGTATCAAAGATTGGAAATGCTTCATCTGGAGTCATAAGAGAATCTTAGCGCAAATTGAACAAAATAAAGACTATAAGACACTGTCAAAAAAGGATATTTTACAGGCTGATATTAAAATATTCAGTAATTTGGTTAACTATAGGATTTTGAGACATAAGCTTTGTATCAGCCTGCAAAACGAAATTGATTGAAAAGTTAAAAAAGATTTCGATTTTTCACCAAAACTCTTTGAAGCCTGAAGGTTGTGTTGCAAAAAATTTCTTCTCGCAATTTGAGGTTAAAACTGGTATTTTTTGTGTTCATAACCGCATCTGCAATCACTCTTAGCATAATAGTTTATGCTTGTGGATTGAGGTAAAAGAAAAATGGGTGGATTACATTGATACAGAATGAAAAGGCCGTCCAGTGCCATCTGGTGATATTACCATGATTAATATTCAGTAGGATAAATGCTTGCTTTTTGTGCAAGTAACGCAAGTCAGCTTAAGTTGCGCTGAAGCTCGGAACAAAAAACATGGAAACCACTTTACGATCATTTGAGAATAATATCAACCAGATAACAGAGGACAACAAATACTTTCAACTATTTTATTTTTCGGTTTTGTAGTTTAGCTCAAAACCGTACTTACTCAGGGCAAAGAGTGCCATCATTATTATGGAACAAATGAAAAAGACCGATACAAAAGATGCCATCAGGTAATCAAAAACTCCGGTTTCCCGAAAACCTATGTCCATCATTGAAAATAAACTAATCTTCTCCTTGTATAATGGATAAAGGTACTCACAGCCGCCTTCACTTATGTCATCGAGCAACAGGTGAGATGCAAACGCAGCCTCTGCAAGAAGTCCGAGATACACTGCCCTGTCAGGCTTCCTGTATTTAACATATCCTGCAACAATCCCGAACAGGACTGCTGAAAGACTGAATAAAAGTGAATGTGTCGGAATCGGGCCGACCCAGCAATGTTCCATACTACCGTTTACTAGCAAACTATGAATGACCATAATATCCGGGAATAAGGCACAGATACTGCCTACAGACATAAGGAACAGTAAATTCGTTGAACCCTTAAGAGAGAGTTCCCCTCGAAAAAACGATCTGATAGCAGCAAAGACTGCTACTGCACTTATACAGAATACAAAGAATAACACATGTACAATCGGGTAAGGCATAAGAAAACACTTAAGAGTTCTAAAGGTAACAGTTTTTAGGTTTAGATAAAGTTGGCCTCCAACATATTTAAGATTTTTTAAATTGGTTTTTAAAGTAAGTATGTTGGAAGTGCTTCTTTTTAGAAAAGTTCTTTGCAGGAGTTAGTTAACCTTAAAGACGCCTCATAAATCCAGGAAGGAATTCTTCCTTGCTAGCTTACTTACTCGGGGAGTACCTTAAAGAGGAATTAGCTCGACAAGCATTCCGTCTTCAAACGGATATCTTTCAATAATAGTAAGCCTTGATCCTGAGGGTTCCAGTTCTTCTTTAATGCTTTCTTTTAATTCTTCAAGTACCCACCAGGCAATCTCGATTTTTCCATTTTTTATTTCAAACAGTTCGGACGGAATTTCCAGATTCTGCAAAGTTTTTTCTGCAAGCTCCTGGTCTCCTCCTTCAATTACCCCATACACCAGAGTGCCGTCGTCGGTGATTTCGTCGAACTCTCTTGCAGTATTCTTTGCGATCCGCTGAAATCTTTTGCGGAGCTGAACTGCATCTTTATAAACTGAAGAACAAAAATGGGCCTTTTTGCACTTCGTAAGAGCAGTCCTGGCAAATTTACAGGACCCTGCAGCCGCACTGGACGTGTCGGATTCGAGACAAAAACCATTCTTCAAGAGAGCTTCCGAGTTATTGTCCGAAAATTCGAGTTCATTCAAGTTAAGGAAAACTCCAGTTTCTTCTGCAAAAGCTGCAACCTTCTCCGCCCCTTCAAGAGCAGGAATCTCGATTCCGGCCTCGATTCTGAGTTCCTTTGCATTTTGCAGAGCATCTGCGTATTGACTGTTCTTAAGGTCATTCCAGTGTTCCTGCGGAGGATGGAAACGGATTTCATCAAGGCCTGCATCTGCAAGCTTTTCAAGGATCTGCCTTCCAGGAGCCAGGGAAGTATAGAGATGGATGTGATGCCCTTTTCCAAAAGAAGTCTTGAGCATTCGGATATAATACAGAACTCTTTCAAGCTTTAGTAAGGGCTCTCCACCTGTAATTCCTGTCCCAAGAGCATTCATAAGCTCGGCTTCTTTCAGTAAATCCTCATCGCTGTTTACAGGTCTTTCATTTGCAAAAACAAGGTCTTTTCCTCGCCTTTCATCAGAAAGAGGGCAGTAAAAGCAGCTCCTGGGGCAAAGGCCTGTTACGAAAAGAACCATTTTGGCGCCTTTCTGGCAGAGTCTACACCCTTCGGAGAGATAACTGTAAAAAGAACCGGTTTCATCTTCAGTGAACTTTTCCATACCTGAACCTGCATATTCTTTTTTTATATATAAGGCTTGTTTTTGACTCCAGACTGAAAGTATGGAGACGCCGTTATAAAGAAGGAGCTTTTCTCGGAAACTGATATAACCATGAGGTGCTAAAGGTTCACTGATCACTGATGTCAGAACAAAATGGATACGTCGTGGTTTTCGGCTGCAAAAGATGTGGAAAATGCAAAGATGTCTGTCCTGTAGGTGCAATATATGAGGAAAATGAGCTTGCGAAAATAGACCCCAAGAAATGCACCCTTTGTATGAAATGCATAGATGAGTGCACGAACAGGTCCATTATCTATATGGAATAAGACGTTAAAGGTGTTAACATGGGAAAAAACCCAATTGACGTGAAAGGAGTTCCTACTCGAGTGGAAGAATTTCAGGCTGAAATGGAGAAACTCACAGCTCATGGAAAAATAATAGATATTACCGTCCCGATTTCCCCTTTTACACGGACTTTTCCCGGAGACCCGATACCTGCAATTGAGAAGGTCTGTACTCTTGAAGAAGAGGGCTATGCTGTATCAAAGTTGAGTCTTGGAAGCCATACAGGCACACATGTCGATGCTCCTTCTCATATCCTGAAAGATAGTCTGACTATTGACAAACTGGAACTAAAAAGCCTCATGGGTCCGGCTCTTATTCTCGACTTTTCATCACTGTCAGGTGAACTGACTGCTGGCATTCTTGAAAAGGCATTTCAGAACATGGGAGCTCCTGAAAATATCCAGATCCTCCTTCTGAAAACAGAAGCCTTTTCTCGGAAACAAGGAAATGCAGGTAACCTTAGTACACAAGGTACAGAGTCAAATCCTCAAAGTATGGAACTAGGGAAGGAAAAATCTGGCTCTGCGTACCTTGACGAAAACGGAGCAGCCTGGATTGTTGATAAAGGCTTCAGGACGGTAGGAATTGACGATTTTTCGGTGGATAATTTTTATTCCGAAACTCTACCTGCTCACCACATCCTTCTTTCAGGTAATGTGAACATAGTAGAATGTCTTGAACTCAGCTCCACACGAGCAGGAACTTATTTCTTCCTCTGCCTTCCCCTCAAAATTGAAGGTTGTGACGGCGCACCTGCAAGAGCCTTATTGATATCTTATTCTTGATTATCACTTTTGAATTTCATTTTGAGTTTCCATTTTGAGTTTCCATTTTGAGTTTCCATTTTGAGTTTTCACATTTAAACTATTACTTTTGGTTCTGATTTTGGATCATCATTTTTGATTTTTCATTTCTTTTTGTTTTTGAACTGCATATCATCCTTCAAAAGTGAGACATAGTGTACCTTATCCCGTTCTGCATGACCAGCTCGAAGAGGAATTCTCCAGAAACCGGATACTCAATTACAACTCCTATCTTTTCAGGAGATAAAGGTATCAGGATGTTTTCCCGGCTCTCCCAAGGCACCCACACTCCTTTAGAATTTTGCTCGCCTTTTATAAAGTGTACCGGCTTTCCTGCAAGAAATAATCTTTTTTTAACTCCGTTTTTATACTGGTAGATAATAGTGTTATTTTCAAGAACCCA
>DUGT01000224.1:23805-25465 GCA_013331275.1 Methanosarcina sp.
CTGAAGAAGGAAAGGAAAGTTTGAGGGTACACATTGTCCCTTCAGGACTATAACTCTCAGCAGAATCTCGGGCATACCCTTCCTGAATTGAACGGATCGACAGAGAAGCAGCCTCAACCTGGGACTTAATCTGCGCCTCTTCCAGAACAGGACTTGCGTTATGCCAGGCCTGAAATGCTATAATTAGCACTGCCGCAAGCAGACTTAAGTACACAACTAATTTGAGAGGGATAGTATCTGCAGCAGTAGTATCGGAAGCAAGATTTCTCATATAAGAATTAACACGCCATACATATTAAAAAATTTTACTTAACATTTAATAGATAATCTCTGATTAATAGATTATGCGTGAGTAACGACAAATTTGATCAACGTATAGTCTTTGATTAACAATAACTTTGATAATAATAAAGTAAAAAGGAAAAATTGAAGGATAAAGAACAATTAAAACATAAAAAATGAAGAAGAAAAGAATAAATTATCAGAAGATAAAATTACATCATATCAAAAGATAATGAAAAATACAAGGAGGGTTTGGGATAGAAGAAGAACATAACGAAAACGTGCTCTATGTACCTTTTTCTGAAGAACAACTTGCCGAAATAAAGAAATATGCCAGCATGAGTGGTATGGAAGTTGAAGAATTTATAAAGAGCGTTTGCCTGGCTCACTGCCTCCAGCAAATGGAATGTCTTTATGGGGAAAAGCCAGATGCACCTGAGGCTGTAGGAGGCACTGCAAAATCAGAAAGTGGAGTAGAAGTAGTAAGGAAAGTTGAGTTTAAAGGCCAAAAAACAGGTACGACCTCAAAAGATCTACTTAATGGGCCACTCATTCTGGATCAGCAGTGTATTATGGATTTATTTGCAATCAAAAGAGAATTTGGTAATCTTTCGAACAATGAGATTATTACTATCGCCCTGAAACTAGGTTTGAACCAGCTAGGTATAGCTCTTGGGCTACTTAAAAACAAACTGAAAGAGTAAGAAAGCGTAGGAAAAAAGGAAGGATAGAAATAAAAAATCCTTTTAAGGTAGCTTTTTTGCAGTTGCAGTTTACTAGTTCTTATTACCAAACCTTGCTGTCCTTCCTTATTGTCAAACCTTGCTATCCTTCCTTATTGTCAACCCTTGCTGTCCTTCCTTATTGTCAAATCTTAATGTCTTTCCTTATTGTCAAATCTTAATGTCTTTCCTTATCGTCAAATCTTAATGTCCTTCCTTATCGTCAAATCTTAATGTCCTTAGTCATGATTTTCAAGTTTACCTTTATACCATTCCAGGAAGCGGTCAATGGCCCTGCGACGATGGGAAACTTTATTTTTCTCGGAGTCTCCGAGTTCTCCGAAGGTCGTGCCCTGGTACTCAAAAATAGGGTCGTATCCAAAGCCACCTGTACCTCTTTCCTCATACGCGATTTTCCCTTCAACTGTACCTGGGAAAACCAGAGGCTCTTTTCCGGGCTCGCAGTATCCGATAACGGTCTTGAAATACGCTGCCCTGTCAGTTTCCTCTTCCATAAGCTTAAGTACTTTCGGATTTCCGAGTCTGTCCTCTATGAAACGAGAATAAGGACCTGGAAAGCCATTTAGGGCTTTTATGAAAATTCCGGAATCGTCTACCATTACAGGCATGTTCAGTTTGTTTGCAACATGCTGCGC
>DUGT01000224.1:25638-26084 GCA_013331275.1 Methanosarcina sp.
TTACTTCAATTCCAAAAGTCTTGAGGATGTTCCTTACCTCGGCAAATTTGCCTTTATTTCCCGTAACAAAAACAATTTTATGCATAACGAGCCCTCTTTTTTATCTCTTCAACACGCTTGAGTACTTCCTCTGAATCTACAAAAGTTCTCTGGTATCCTTTTTTGAAAGCTTCGATTAGAGCCTCATAGTTGCGGTGGGTACTCTCAAAAGTCTGGAAAAGTACATGGACATCTACCCCTCTGGACTCAAGTCCGTTGTCGAAATATGCAAGCCCGAAATCGATGAGATAAAGCCTTTCACCTGCAAGCAGGAGGTTTGAGGTAGTAAGGTCTCCATGTATTATACCCGCACTGTGGAGTTTTCCTATAAGTTCCCCTACTTTTTCGGAAAGCTCGGGAGTTACCAGGTATTTTATGGGAACGCCATCAATATACTGCATCTTGAG
>DUGT01000224.1:26240-30794 GCA_013331275.1 Methanosarcina sp.
CGGGCTTCTGTCCGGTTTCTTTCTGTCCTTATCCTTTCATCAATCTCCTTATGTCTGTAAGCCTTCGGGACTCTTTCCTTAATAAGCACTTCCTTTCCTTCAGGTCCTTCTTCAAGGTAAACGACAGCTTCGGCCCCGTTATCCAGTGTTTCCCCAAGTTTGAGGGAAGTACCAGGAGAGATTTCGGGAATTTTTTTCGTTGCTTCTTCCCGGATCCATGTCACTTTCACATCGTCAGTCCTGTAACTTGGGTTTACACGAGAGTCTTCAAGGGAAAGTGTGTTCCCGGATTTATACATCAGAAGCCCTGTATATGCAATCATTGTCCCGTTATCTCCCATGAAACGTTTTTCAGGCACATAGAACTTCGCACCTCTGGCCTCACACATATCGTTTAACATTTCCCGGAGTCTTGTGTTTGCTCCAACTCCTCCTGCCAGCAGGACTTCTTTTTTTCCGGTGTGAGCAAGGGCTCGTTCTGCAACCTCAACAACCATTGCAAAAGCTGTTTCCTGGTAAGAAAAGCATACATCCTCAAGAGGAGCTTTTTTCAGAGCTTCGCTAGCTGCAGTGGAAAGCCCGGAAAAGGAAAGATCCATACCTTTTACCACATAGGGGAGATGGATATATTTCTTTGCGTCCTTTGCATATGCCTCGATCTTTGGCCCTCCCGGATGAGGCAGGTTAGCCCCTCTTGCAAACTTATCAAGGGCATTTCCTAGACCTATATCAAGGGTTTCCCCAAAGACTCTATACTGTCCTCCCATATAGGAAATAACCTGAGAATTGGCCCCACTTACGTAAAGAACGACAGGGTCCGTTGCAGGTGTTCTCCAGATTCCGATTTCTATGTGAGCGATACAGTGGTTGACCCCTATAAGAGGGACACCAAGAGATATTGAAAGCATTCTGGCTGCTGTTGCAACCGTCCTTAGGCACGGTCCAAGTCCAGGCCCCTGGGAGAAAGCTATTCCATCAATCTCAGAAGGCTCGACTCCCTTTTCTTTTGCCTCTGCAAAGAGTCTCTTTATAACGCTAGCTGCGTACTTTGCATGATGTTGGGCTGCTTCCCTGGGATGAATTCCTCCGGCGATGGGTTTGTATATCTCTGTGACCTCGGCAATAATCTCTGTCTCGGTCACGATTGCGGCACTCAGGTTCCAGGCAGTGCCCTCGATTCCAAGGATGAACGTGTTTTTCAAGGCTTACAGTCTCCTTCCAGTCCTTTTTGCTGTCACTGCCTCCGATAATACAGGAGAGAACTTATATACGTTTGCTTTTCCTGGACATTAAACGGATTTTTCAAGTTTTTCCAGGGCTTTAAAAATTTCCGAGCTTTCGTACACTTTCTTCCATAGGTTCGGGAGAGAACAGGCTTCTTTCAAGCTTTTCACCAAATTCCTCAAGTAAGGATGCAGGAATATCGAAATCAGGGTATGGAGGAGTAAGAGGTTCAAGCTCTTCTTCGTTCTGTTTGCCTTGCCTTAAACCGGGCAGGAGCAGGATGAAAACCAAAAACAGAGTAAAGACTATGTACTCTCTGCCGTAAATCGGCCATGAAACGTGCCCCGTGAGAGAAAAAAGCTGATTTATAAAGGATGCGGGCCAGGAAATAATTGGAATGGACAGCGCTGCCGGATTGGACAGCAGAAGACTGAATATAAAAAGAAAAATTAACCCGAAACTAAGCTTTTTAAGCAGGCGGTCCGTCCTTGAATCAAGCCACCATTCCCACCAGGTAGGGTTCAGAGGACCTGTACGAAGATTTTTCAGGAGCAAGGCTGCAGGCTTTTTAACTTCAGCTGGGGGATCCATTCTCAGGCATTCATCCAGCCTGTCGGCGGCTTTTCGGAAGTAGTGTGCCCGACAGTAAAAAAGCCCCAGAAGATAAAGAGCATAAGTTTTCAATTCATTATCTTCGGACCTTTGCCGAATGGCTGCTTTTTCAAGTTTTCCTGCAGCTGCAAGAAGCATAGACCTGAAGCGCGCGCTGTTTTCCTCAAAAGACGCTTCTGCATACATATACCTTGCGTATGCATCCCAGAGCAACAGTCTCAGATCCTCCGTATCCATGGCAAGGGATCGCCTGAAAGACTCAAGTGCTTCCTCACAGGCCTGTTCTTCAAGTTCTACCCGACCTTTCAGGTTTCTTGAGAATGCATTTTCAGGATCTTCTGCAATCGAAGATTCGAGTTCTTTTAATGCGCCCCTGCTGTTTCCGAGCCTGAAGTAAAGTTCTGCAAGCCCGTTTCTTGCATGAGAATTTTTTGGGTTTATATCAATTGCTCTTCTATATGCCTTGAGTGCTCTTTCGAAATCCTCAAGCTTGAAATAGGCAAAGCCTAACAGGCAAGAAGGTAAATCCGAGTTAGTTTCGTCAGCTGGAAGTTCCTCAAGGATTGAAATGGCTTTCTCAAACTCCTGCAGCCTTATAAGTGCAAAAGCTTTCATGACTGAAGCCTGGATATTTTTAGGGTTAAAGGTAAGAATTCTATCAAACGCTCTCAGAGCTTTTTCCCACTCTCCACAATGAGCAAAAACCAGGCCTTTTCCGGAACATGCAATATTCTCAGCTTTCGAGAGTTTCCTTACGTTTTCAAAAGCTTTTAAAGCATCCTGATACCTTCCAAGAGTGTCCAGAGCAAGTCCTTTAGCGTTCCAGAGAATTTCCAGCTTGAAATCCTGTTCATCAGGGTTCAAAATCCCAGATTCTTTGCGCTCTTCATTTTTTGTGTATTTCTCTGTTCCGGCGGCTACATAAAGAGCCTTTTCTGCATCCTCAAGCGTTGCCAGGGATTCTTCATATTTTTTCAGGCAGAGAAGAGTAATTCCCTTGCAAATCCGGGGAAAGGAGTTTTCAGGTTCTTTTTTTGTAGCATTTTCAAAGGCTTTAAGAGCTTCACTATACTCTCCCAACCCGGCAAAAGCAAACCCCCGGTACTTCCAGCTCTCATCCACAATTTCTCCCTCAGGAAGCCCCCCGGACAATTCGAGATATTTTTTTAAAGCTGTCTGGAGCTGACTTTCATGAACCTCATCAAAATTTTTATTTTGATATTTGAGTTGGAAGAGAGTAGCACCCCGGTTATATCGTGCAGAGAGACTTGCATAGTTAAGTTCGAGAAGGGTCTCATAGACCTCAAGAGCTTCACCATATCTCCCAAGCTTATAGAGTGAGTTTCCTTTTCCATTCAAAGCAAAAAGGTTTTCGGAATCAAGTTTGATAGCCTCTTCGAAGTTTTCAAGAGCTCTTGGATAATCCCCAAGCGTATAATATACATCTCCAAAGCCGCTCAAAATACCGCAATTTTCAGTTCCCGAGGAGAGAGCTTTTTCATAAGCCTGTAAAGCTTCATGAGGCTTCCGCATAGCTAGAAAGCAGTTGCCTGTTCCTCTCCATCCCTCTGGACTTAAAGGCTCAATCTCAAGAACTTTTCTGAAAGTGCCAAGAGATTCCTGGTATCTTCCAAGTACCAGTAAGGCTTTTCCTTTGCCGACATTTGCTTCTATAAGAGAGTTATCCAGCTCAAGAGCATTTTCAAAAACATCAAGAGCCTCCGGGGACCTGCCAAGCTGTCCAAGAAGCTTCCCCTTTTCTAGCCTGTTTTTTGCATTTCCCGGCTCAAGAATCAGGCTTTTTTCAAAAGCTGAGAGAGCTTCCTCTTTTCTTCCCATGCCTTCGAGAATTCTTCCCTGGGTTTCCCAGGTTGCGGCAGACGATGGTTCGAGTTCCAAAGCCTTTTCACAGGTTCTTAAAGCTTCTCTCCTTCTGCCCAGAGCAAGATATGCTTTTGCCTCGCCTTCCCATGCTCCTGAATGCGAAGGTTCCAGTTTCAGGGTTTTTCCATAAGCCTCTAATGCTTCTTCATTTCTCCCAAGCATGGATAAGGTTATTCCTCTATAGTACCAAACTTTCAGGTTTTCGGGATTTAACTCGGTAGCTCTGGTAAAAGCCTCAAGTGCTTCTTCATTTCGTGAGAGTTGTTTTAAAGCAAGTCCACTGTAGTACAGAGCACCGATATGTTTTTCATCTTTCCCAAGTACACCGCTAAAAGCCTCAAGAGCCTGATCTGGCATATTAAGGTACCCTAAGGTAAGTCCTTTGAGATATCTGGCAGGAATATTGTCAGGGTCATAATCAAGTGCCTTTCCAAAAGCCTCAAGAGCTTCTTCCGGCCGATCCAGATAACGAAGTATATTTCCCCTGTATTGCCACGCAACGCTATCCTCAGGACTAACCTCAAGTACGGAATCAAAAGCCTCAAGCGCCTTCTCAAAATTATTCTCCGCACCGATCTGGTTTTTCAAGTTCAAAAGAGCAAGAGCTTTACTGTACCAGGCTCTGGCATAAAGAGAATTCATAAGCCCTCGGAATCGTTGAGTAAAATTTAGTTAATAAAATTCATTTAGTTATATACGATACCTATAATAAATATGTATATAAGAGAATTATTATAAATATGGGCGCAGAAAATAGTTACTGATTTAATTTTCAGCAGTTTGTCAGTTTATTTAAATTCAAGCCTGGATAGCCCTCCCGAGACGGGACTCGGG
>DUGT01000001.1:0-12946 GCA_013331275.1 Methanosarcina sp.
TCTGTGCTTTTCGGGCGTACCACGTAATCAGGCATTCCCTTAACCTGGGATGCGTCAGAAGAATAACAATAAAGTTCCGAAGGAGAGACAGAAAGTCGTCCACCAACGATCTTTTGAAGTTCTGCAGTTATATCCATTCTAGACCTCAAATTGGAATTCAGATGTGAAAAATAGGATTTCTGTCACAGCTTGAGACAGACAATGACAGATAAATGAAAGACGAGTTGCAGCAGATAATCAAGATTAATAATATATAAGAATATACCATCCTCCTTCCCTCTAAAGAGTACCGTTCTTCTGAAGATTACTATTCTCCTTCTGAAGAATATCGTTCTTTCTGGAGAATATTATTTCCTTCTGAAGAGTACTATTCTCTTTCTGAAGAATATTATTTCCTTCTGAAAAGTTATCATATAATAAACCGTAAAACTGAGCATCCCTTGGTTTCAGAAAAATGGGAAATAAAAGAAACTTTATGCGAAAGTGCAGGACAAACCTTTACATTCTGGTAGACATAAGAGGACAAACATGACACGATACTTTGAGATAGAACAAAGAGACGGAGCAGCAAGGATCGGAAAACTTCTGCTGTCCCCCGAGCTTCGTACGCCCTGCATTTTAAGTACGGCGGAACTCGGAAAGCTTGAAAGTCCCAGCTCTGTTGTTGATGCAGGGAGTTTCTGGGGTGTGAAATCCGATGCAGAGCTTGAAACACACATAAAGCAAATACGTGAAAAAGCAGGAAATGAAACTCTCATAATCCTGCCGCATCAAGCTTACCCACCTGTAATTCCAATCGAATCCCTCCGAAAAGTCGAAAAATTTACTGCCCTTAATAGCGAAAACACCGACGATAAAGGCCCTACAGGCTCTCTCCTGAGAGTAGGAGGAAAGCCTGAGAAAGCCGACCTGTATATAATGGAAGGGGCAGGTACTATGGAAAACAACGCACGAAGATTTCTCGAGACCGTAATAGAGCTTAGAAACCAGATTCCCCCTGATACAGCTCTTTATGCTCCAAACCTCGCGTTTCCTGAAAATATAGCTATGCTGGTCTACTTCGGAATCGATGTTCTGGACGATACCAGAGCGGAAATCGCAGCTTATTCTGACATCTACCTGACAGCAGCAGGTAGATTCTATCTCGACTCCCTAACAGAGTTTCCTTGCAGATGCAGAGTATGTGCTGAAAGTACGCCCGTAGAAATTGGGAAGCTTCCAAAAATCGAGAGAGCAAAATTCCTTTCAGCTCATAACAGGAATGCTCTCGAAGCCGAACTCTCCCTTGTGAGAGAGAGGATAAGGGCCGGAACATTGAGAGAATATATTGAAGGCCAGTGCAGGGTTAAGCCCTGGCTAACAGCCCTGTTAAGACTTGGGGATTTCCAGTACTCTTACCTTGAAGAAAGAGTTCCTGCTTTTCGACAAAACCAGTTGCTTGCAGATACCTCAGAGGCCCTATCCCGAATCGAAGTGGCAAGATTTGCACAGCGCATACAGGAAAGGTATACACCTCCAGAGCTTGAGATTCTCCTACTTTTCCCCTGTGCAGCCAAAAAACCTTACTCAACCTCCCAGTCTCATCAAAAGTTTATTCTGGCCCTAGGAAAGTATCGGAAATTTGTCCATGAAGTGATTTTAACCTCACCTCTTGGAATAGTGCCCAGAGAACTGGAATTAACATACCCAGCAGCCCATTATGACACTGCGGTTACAGGTCACTGGGACGAAGAAGAAAAAGCCTGGGTTTCCGGTTGTCTTGAGGCATATCTCTCAAAACACAGGTATAGATCCATAGTTGCCCATGTAGAAGGGGCATACAGGGAAATCTGTGAACGAGCAGCAAGCAAACTTGGGATTGAAATAACCTATACTGCTACAGGAAACCTTGTGTCTATGGATGCGCTTTCAAACCTTAAGAGGACAGTTGAGTCTATCTGTATATCTGAAAACTTCAGCAAGAAAAGCCTGAACGCGGAAGAAGACAAGAAGAACTTTGTGAGAGCGATTGCAGAATATCAGTTCGGTAAAGATGCTGCACTTCTTTTCTCTGAGGAGGCCGGAAAGCTTGCAGTCAAAGGCCGATTCCCCAAGTATCAGCTCTTTTCTGGAAAAAAACAACTTGCAACCCTGGTTCCTCAATATGGAATGCTTGCTCTTTCCCTCGAAGGAGCTGAAAGGATGCTAAAAAGTGAGAAATACATGGTAACAATTGATGATTTTCTCCCACGCGGTTCCATCCTTGCCCCAGGAGTTATTCAGGCTGATCCGGAAATACGGCCTAATGATGAGGTAATTGTACTTGGGAAAAAAGCCCTCTGTGTAGGACGAGCTGTCATGAGTGGAGAAGAAATGGTGAAATCCAGTAGAGGAGTTGCAGTGGATGTCAGACATATCAAGAAACTTTGAGATTAAACGCGGATCTTTAAAATAAGTTCTATTGAATTAGTTCTATTGAAATTAGTTCCACTAATTTCAGTTTTACGAAAACAAGTTCTATGACAGTTAGTTATATCTAGACTGAAGGACTTTGGAAAGATTCTATAAGAAACTTTCCCTTTAGAAGAAATAATAAAATGGCAGGAATATATTAGATATTATGATAAGGCGTTTTGCACCTGAGGACTTCCAGGAAGTAGTTGAAATTGAAAGTGAGGCCTTTTCGGAGCACAATTCCATCTTGTACATGAGCTTTTATGAAACCGTGGGAGATGGTTTCCTTGTAGCGGAGCAGCATGGAAAAGTCGTGGGGTATGTAGTAGGCTACCGTTCTGGAGAAAACGAAGGGCATGTTTTTTCTGTCGGTGTTAAAGAAGAACATCGGGGGAAAGGAATAGGTACATCACTAATTCACGCTATCTGTGACATATTTGTTGCAAACGGACTTCGATACGCAAGGCTCGAAGTAAGAAACAGTAACAAAGGAGCACAAAAATTATATAGGTCCATAGGATTTGTATCCTGCTGGACCGAAAAGAAATACTACTCAGATGGAGAGGACGGGATGGTGATGAAGATGCACCTTCATCCTTATCGCCTCTTAATTTCAAAACAAAAATATCTGGAATCTATAATTTCAGATAACGAATTCTTTGTCACCTTCAAGGGCCCTGTCAGTTATTACCCATGAGCTTGATGACGGAATTCAGCGAATCCCTCACGTGAGCTGGTGTTTCCTCAAAGATAGGGTCGTCCCGGGACATGAGAGTCGCAAGCTCGCCTCCTAAAATGAAAATTGCGCGCTTGTGATCCGCCTTGCTCCGGTGAATGTGTACAGGGCTTATGGATAAAGCCTTGTAGTCATCGAATTCGTGTGTTACCCCGTGCCTTTCAAAATATCTCTTCATCTGGGCCATATACGTGTGTAGTTGTATTAGCTCTTCCTTGTGCATAGCGAACAGACCTACAATTTTACAAGATCAATTTAATATTATCTTGAATCGGATAAAAGAATTATCCGAGGAAATGAACTTCCTAGTTTTATACTATAAACTTTTCCATATAATGTATATGATAAATAATGAAGGATTATGGCAGAAAGTGTGAAGTTTAACACTATGGTGTGAAACAATACCAAATCGTAGTGATCCTATGAGTTCCATGTATAAATATTACATATGAGATGACAGTCCAGACGAAATTGACTTTAGAAGATGGAAAGTACAGGAATATTAATTATAGAAAAGCTAGAGTGGAAAAGTCAAAATACATAGAAAAAAGCCAGATTTTCAAAAAATAAAAAACATTTGAATCAAAAAATGAAAAGGAAGGGAAGATTAGAGAAGAGAAGTAAAAAGGAGTGAAAATTAAGAGAAAGGTCTAAAAAGAGGAAAAATTAAAAGAGAGGCACTAAAAAAGGGGAAATTAAAAGAGAGGCACTAAAAAGGGGAAATCAAAAAAAGGGAAAATTAAAAAAGGAAGATTAAAAAGGAATAAGTATTGAGAGAAATAAAGGTCTCTCAAAGCATGCTTGCGGTCAAAACTTCCATATCAGCAGGAACCTTGGCTATATTTCCTATCTTTACACCTATAAGGTTCTTAATTGCGTTACTTGAAGCAATATCAACGAGTCTCTGAGTAATTACGCCATCAAAAACTACACTCTGGATATTATCTTTATAAGTTTTTAGCCTGCTCGCAAGGTCTCTAACTGCAATCTCCTCTACTATCTTATCCTGAGAGTCAAGAATCCTGGCCGTTAAAGTTCCTTTTAGAGCTTCGACATGAGGTCTGAACCTGGCGGCTTCACGCGAAACCGGAACAGCTTTTACCGGGGCAGGAGAGACCCTGACCGCCTCACCTCCAGGAACTTTAACGGTTGCCGGAACTTTCTCAACAGGCTTTTCTCTGGGAACTCTGACAGCAGCAGGAACTGTCCTTGCTGAAATCTGAGGTTTTGCGACAACAGATCTTGTTTTGACTTTTTCTATAGTCGCAGGAACTATTTCCGAGACTTTTTCAGCAGTTTTTTCAGTAACCTTTCCAAAAGCTTTTACAGGCACTGTTCCTTTCGTTTCTTCTTCCTGGAGTTCCTCCTCATAAAGGTCTGGCTTTGAAGAGACTCTGTGAACTTTAATACGCTTGTGCAACTTCTTTTCGGCAATCCTGGGAGCAATTTCAGGTACCCTGATCTTTCGTTTAGAGCTCCTCTCCACTCTGCAGGCACTTTCTTCATTTTCTCTCTCCTGGATTCCGTATTTCTCGATAATCTGTTCTACAGGAACTTTCCGACGAAGAGCTCGTATAACTTCTTTCTGGACAAGATCTTCGACGCATTTTCCGTCGGGAGCACGGGCAACATAGTCAATGTCTGCCACTTGAAGGAGTTCACGTATTATAAGTTCCCCTCCACGGTCTCCGTCAGTAAAAGCTGTTACTGTTTTCTTTTTAGTTAGCTCTGCAACTTCCGGAGGAATGTTTGTCCCTCCTACACAAATGGTATTCTTTATACCATAGCGGAGCAGGTTCAGAATGTCAGCTCTCCCTTCGAGAATAATGATAGCATCTGAATTAAGTACATTCGGTCCACAGGGAATTCTGGACTTTCCATAGTAAGTGAGTTCATCGACTCTTACAGACTGTCGGACTTCATCCGCCAATTCCTGGGATTCGGGCACAGTCTCATCAAACATCTTGGTAAAAATGAGCTTTGCCCTTTCGATAATCTTCTTGCGCTTTACAGCCCTTACGTCTTCTACCTGAAAAACTTCGATTTTGGCACTGCACGGCCCCACTCTGTCAATAGTCTCAAGTGATGCGGCAAGAATTGAGGTTTCGACTTTATCAAGGCTTGAGGGAACAAAGATATTTCCCTTGGTCTTTCCTCCTTTAGCCGTAACCATTACCTCGATCCTGCCAATCCTGCCAGTTTTTTGCAGGTCACGGAGATCAAGATCAGCCCCAAGTAATCCCTCAGTTTGCCCAAAGATCGCACCTACGATATCAGGCCGTTCAATTACCCCATCCGCATTAATCTTAGAATGAATGATGTATTTTGTAGTATCTGTATTTTGCATGTGAATTCTCCTCATATATTGTGAATGATTTATCGTGATAATTTTATTAAATTAAATTCACTAGGAACTCCATTCCTAACAATTATAATCATCGCAATTGTGAACTTGTTCTGATAATTGCACCTTTTGGTTTGTGAATTATATCCGCCGAGTTTTCCGACATTATAAACTATTCGCTAGATTCCGAAAACTCGTAAAGCCCTGAACAATGCAAAAATAGTAAAAAATCAGATTTATATCAGATCAGGGATAAAACACCCTTGAAGGAGCAGGTTTGAGAATTAACTATGGCTGTAGCCGGAAGGATAGTTCCGAACCTGCCTGGAATTTTCATTATACTTATGCTAGGAGACCTGATCCGGGTAGAGTGCCAGAAGTTTATGCTATCGAGTGGAAGCCCTTACCTTATGGGAACCTGGTAAAGTTCCAGACCTGAATTAGCCTGGCTTAAGTCTCCTTAGATCGACAATTTCTTAACTTTCAAGTGAGCAGACAATAACCTGCGCTGTTCCTAAAGCTTTCCAATGTCTGCCCGAAAGCCCTTTCCCTAACATAAGTTTTTATTATGACCCTGAGATAAATTTCAGAGCCAGAAGTCAAAAAATGTGTTAATTTTTCAATTAACCTGATTCTACGATTCTCAAGATATACCCTTAAAAACGGGTAATTCGGGCATGAAGCCGATATATGCCAACATCTTATCCCGTGATTTAGGGGTTCTGTAGTGATAACTGATAAGCGGTAAGTGAAGTGAAATTTGTATCAGGTTTATCGAGAGCACTTTTTGACTTAGCATTTTTTTGACTTTTACTTCATGGGTGAAGATATATGAATTAAAGTTCTACGTTGAATGGTTATTTTAACCCTGAGTATAATGTAGTAAATCTGAAGTTTTTATTATGTTTGCATGTGAATTATTACATTGGATTATCTTTACGAATTTAGCAATGGTGAATAGGTGAAGTTGTTAATCAATGATATAATCTGACAGAACAGTTCCTCCCGCCTTTAAAGGAGTCTTGGCAACTGAGGAAACCTGTGCGTCACGTATTTTTAAATTCATGTAATTAATGCCTGCAGGATTTAAGAACTTTGTGGTTATTTAAAAAGTTTTATGAAATTAAAGTGATTTTTCATGCCGATGTCTTGAAGATAAGACACTTTTAAAACAACTCCAGCAGAAGTCCTTTAGAATAGGTCAGAAGAAACTCGAAAAACTTAAAGAATAATAGAGTCGAAAATTTAGAAAAGTATATATAAAAAAAAAGACTTGTAAAAAATTGAACGGGCGAGACATAGAAACTTTTTTATGTACTAACCCCCCACTCCCAAACTCGCTCGTTCAGCCCCCCTGAATACTATGGGCTCTTTTAGCGATTTTTCGGATTATGCCACAGCCCTATTTTCATCTCGGAGAGATAGATTTTCAAGTAACCTGTACTTCAAAAGTGCCTGATTATAATCTTGATAAATAGTTTTGAGAATTTCCCACTCACTAACCTGAAAATTTTCGGTCATTTAAAAACGTATAATAGGTGTGAAACACAATTACTGAGAGTATGGGAAGCGATTTTGGCACAGAAAGTACTATACATGAAACCCAGAAATCAGCCGAAATTGATGGAAAATTTCAGGGAGTAGTATCTGCACAGAAACTAGAAGAAAAAGACCCTGTAAAAGTGGTTATTATAGGAGGGGGAGCCTGTGGCATGGCGGTTGCTACCAAAATTCGAAGACAGAGCAATTTTGAGATTACAGTAATTTCAAGAGACTCACATACTGCTTACAGCCATTGCGGAATCCCTTTTGTTCTTGGACGGGAAATTGAGAGTTTTGAAAAATTAATAGTGAAGCCAAAAGATTTTTTTAAAAGAAATCAAATAGATGTCAGGCTAAACGAGTGCGCCAGCTCAATAGATCTGGATTTAAAAATTGTTCGGACAGGAGAAAGGACTTATCCTTTTGACAAACTCGTTATCGCCACAGGCAGTCTACCCTCTATACCTCTAACAGGCAGCACAAATGTTCTCCCTTATGGTGTTTTTACTCTAAGGAGTCTTGATGATGGAGTACTTTTTGAAAAAGCCCTGGAAACTGCTAAAAGAGTCTGCATAATAGGTGGAGGGACAATAGGAATAGAGTGTGCAGTGGCACTTTCAAGAAGGGGAATTAAAACCTACCTCATAAGCCGAAGTAAAAACCTGCTTTCCAGACAACTGGATCCAGACATTTCCGAAATCGTAAGAGAACATTTGAAAAGTCTCGGGATTGAGGTCGTCTCTGGGGAGCCTGCAGTTTTTCCTGAAAATTTCCGGAAAGAAAAAACACTATATGTAGGGAACAGGCAGCTTCCTGCAGATCTTGTACTTCTTGCAAGTGGAGTTAGACCTGAGATATCCCTCGCCCAGGATGCTGGTATCGAAATCGGAAAGGCAGGAGGAATAATTGTAAATGATATGCTCCAGGTTAAGGCAAGAAATAAAGCAGGAGAAGAATTTCTTCCCCACGTGTATGCAGGTGGGGAATGTGTAGAGGTAATAGACCTTATAACAGGGGAAGCAAAAATAGGTCAGCTGGGTACAACAGCTCGTCATATGGCCGACATAATCGGCAATAATATCACAGGAAAATATACTCCTCTCGGGCCGCTTGTCAATCCCTGGGTAGCCGTGGCAGGAGACTTACAATTTGGCGGAGTTGGTATTACCTCAAAAGAGGCTGAAAGCCATGGAATAAAGATAAGCACAGGATTCTCCACTGGGCGTACAAGAGCTTCCTATTATCCGGGCTGGAAAGACCTGTACATTAAACTTCTGTTTAAAGACGATGTTCTGGTAGGTGCACAGCTTGCCGGAGGAGAAGGGATAAAGGAAAGGATCGATACCTTTTCCCTTGCAATTCGAAAGACAACTACAATTAGAGACCTTCTTGACCTAGAGACTTGCTATGCACCACCCGTCTCTATGCTTGTGGACCCTCTCAGACCAGCTGTAAAAGCTGCAGTTCGAAATAAAAAAGAAAGGAAAGAGAAGAGAAGAAAGGTAAAAAAGGAAACAGAAGAAAGGTAAAAAAGGAAACAGAAGAAAGGTAAAAAGGAAAGAAAAAGGAAGGCAGCAGGATAACGTAAGATAAAATCAGGAAAATGTGGGAGAAGCAAATGTTAGAAATCGACGGCTCTTACGGTGAAGGAGGAGGGCAGTTGGTCAGAACGGCTGTTGCTCTTTCCGCAGTTACTGGAAAAGGAATAAGAGTTACGAATATCAGGAAAAACCGGCCAAATCCTGGTCTGAAACAACAGCATTTAAGGGCTTTGGAAACAACGGCCAAGATCTGTCAAGCTCAGATCTCGGGACTTTTTCCAGGCTCTACTGAACTTTCTTTTGTTCCAGTCGAAATAAGGGGGGGTAAGTATGACATTGATATCGGGACTGCAGGAAGCATAACCTTGCTCCTCCAGTGCATTATGCCAGCCCTGCCTTTTGCGAAAGAGGAAGTCGAACTAACAATAAAAGGGGGAACTGACGTTGCCTGGTCTCCGACAATGGACTATCTGCAGCATGTTACCTTCAGCGCTCTGAAGCAGCTTGGATACTCAGGCAGCGTAACCCTGAAAGAACACGGGTACTACCCTAAAGGGGGAGGAAAAGTTTCAGCTTATTTTAAACCGTGCAGACTGCGAGGATTTCGTTTTTTAAAAGAAGAACAAGAAGAAGAGATCAAGGGAATTTCTCATGCTTCGAATCTTCCGGCTCATGTACCTTTACGCCAGGCCGAAGCTGCCAGTACAAGATTAATGGAAGCCGGATATCCATCTCAGATTGAAACTCAATCCTTTGAAGCTTTTTCCACTGGAAGCGGAATAACTCTCTGGACAGGCTATATGGGTGGAAGTGCCCTTGGGAAAAGAGGACTTCCAGCAGAAAAAGTGGGTAAATATGCTGCAGACGAAATTATTCTTGAACTTAGATCAGGAGCTTCTGTTGACACATATCTGGCAGACCAGCTAATACCGTACATGGCTCTTGCAGGAAATAGTTCTTACACTGTCCGTGAACTCTCTCTTCACACCAAGACAAATATCTGGGTTACTGAACAGTTTCTGGATGTTAACTTCAGGATAGAAAAAAAAGAAGGGCTTTTTGAGGTGTCCGTGAGTTGAAAGAGAATAGGAAAGGTAGATACAGAAAAGAAGAACAAGAGGTAAAAGGGAAAGAAAGAAAAGGAGAAGGGAAAGGAAAAGTATCGCAAATAACTTACTGGAAGTTTAATAGTAAGTATCTTAACTATTCTTTTGAGGGTAGCCTTCAAAATCAATCTTCAACGACAAAGAGGTATTCAGGAGGTATCTTTTCCGCAAGTACGATGTCATCAGTTGCAAGCTTGAGAGAGATCCCATCTTCTTGAGCTTTAAAGGCGTCGATTTGAAGGATAACAGGACTTTCAGTATGAATAAGAGCCACTTCTACTGCCTTTTCATACGAAGTGCTGAGGTGGACATATCTTTGCTTTATTGGAGAAATTCCGTTCTCCAGCAGGACATCAACTTCTTCGGGGCTTGCCCCATAATACAGATATTGAGAATCGCTTTCCCTATAATCCAGATCAATGTTGACAGAGTGCCCGTAACGTGCCCTGATTCTTGAGTTGCGGATCTCGTACCTTCCTTTTTCATCAGACTCTACAAGCGCGTAAAGGTACTCCTTTCTCATCCAGCTGTATCGCTTTCTCATAACGTCACAGAAAGCATTGATATTGACCCAGCCGAATCTGTCCATTTCAACTCCTGCAGATTCTGGAAAATGCCGGAGAGTACCAGATACAAACCTACCAAGCTTTTCTTCCTTGTTATCGTCCAGCAGGTATCTTCCAGGGCGTTTACACTGCAGACAGCTGCCTCCTCTAAAATAGCCGTGCTCAGTGCATTTTCGAATCATGGTATCACGTACATAACGAAACTTTACTATAAATAAGGTTTGTTTTAAGTTTTGTTTTGACAAAGCTACAAAGCTAAAATTTTATGTCTCTCAATTATCCTCTACCCCGATTTATTCCCTGACTTTTTGTAGAACAGGAAGCCTCTTAGTTCTTTAACAGGATGACCAAGGAGAGACAGAGAAATATCAAGCATCAAGCTTTAATTTTAAAGTGTATTTTAGCTCGAAAGCCTGAAAGAAGCATAACAGATAAGCATGGGCATAGTTTATTATATTGATCTACTTTGTTGAGAAATACTTTCATCGGGTACACGGTAATTTTTAGTAGGACCGCTTGCATACCCGTAGCGTATATACCTAGAGTAATTTTACGACAGCCATGCTTAAAGTAATTTTACGACAGCCATACTTAAAGTAATTTTACGATAGCTATATTTAAAGTATCTTACCAGGACTTCGGAAAGAACTATTAGAGCCTTAATTTCCGGTTGAAGTTCAATTTAACAGTCTATTGAGAAATATTTGTGGACTTAATTTCAAACTTACTGTCAGGTTACAATCCGCAAGCTTTATAGTAGAAAAATTGGTGGACTGCTTGCAGTATGTTACCAAGGCTGAAAGAAAAGGAACACGAAACACAAGGAACACGAAATATAACTTAGAAAATTAAACATATTAGCAAATTGAACTTATTAGCAAATTGAACTTATTAGTAAATTAAAATTATAAAAATAAAGTTTAAAATAGCTGGAGTTTAGAATCAAAAAATAAAAGAGACTTCACAAGATATTTGGTTATTACCGCTTTTATCATTCATTAAAAGATGCGACTTAAGAGCTAATGTGCTCAGGTCTGTAAATTTATATTTACTAGCTACAATTTACTGGTCTCTTAAAACAGCTTTTGAATTTTATGCCATAATGATGAACTGGATTCAAGGTAGCAATTCGCTAACAATTATGACTCAGAGTTGAAGCAAATAATAGACATTGAAAACAGAAATTATACATAAGGGGATAATATGACAGATATTGAATCAATCTATAAGAAACTCAGCCACGTTATCAGTAAAGAAGATTTCCTGCAACATGTACAGGAAAAGGTTGAAAGCATGGGAGGGCTTTGCGATGAGCCCATGGCTGCCATGTTAGTTGCCAACGAACTTGGGTTTTCAGACGTAGGTCGAGACAGTGTGAAAATTGAAAACATTACAGCTGAAAGCGGACAAATAAATTTTGTTGCAAAAGTTGTGTCGGTTTTCGACACCAAAGAATTTACTCGAAATGATGGGACGATAGGTAGGGTCGGAAATATAATTGTTGGAGATGAAACCGGAAAGATTAGGATAACGCTCTGGGATAACATGGCAGATCTTATAAAAGATGAAAAAATCAAAGTAGGTCAAACCCTCCAGGTTAGCGGTTATGCGAAGCAGGGGTACTCAGGAGTGGAAGTCAACGTAGGAAATAACGGAGTCCTGGCCGAGAGCGAAGAAGAAATCGATGTGGCTGCCAGCAGCCAGAAAATAAAGGATATAAAAGACGGTATGGGAGACCTGAGTTTGACAGGAAAAATCCTGGAAATATCAGAAGTAAGGACCTTCCAGCGGAAAGATGGTACTAGCGGAAAGGTAGGAAACCTGCTTCTCGGAGATAGTACAGGCACAGTCAGAGTAACCCTTTGGGACGACAGAACCGAGTTCCTGAACCAGGTAGAATACGGAGACACTATTGAACTGGTCAATGCTTATGCGCGAGAGAACGCCTTTACTCAGAAAGTTGAACTACAGGTGGGAAATCGAAGTATAATAAGGAAAAGTGAGAAAAAAGTCGAGTACGAAGAGGAATTTATTCCAATTGAAGACATCAGGGCTGATATGAGCAATATAAACATTTCAGGCAGAATACTCGATATAGGAGAAATCCGGACTTTTGAGAAAAAAGACGGATCTACAGGAAGAGTTGGAAATCTTCTTCTTGGAGATTCCACTGGAAAAATCAGGCTGACTCTATGGGATGAAAAAACCAGCTTTCTGGATGAAGTCGATTTTGACGAGACCATAGAAGTACTTCATGCTTACTCTCGGGAAAATGCATTCAACCAGCAGATAGAACTCAATCTGGGAGGCCGAGGAATAATCCAGAAGAGTGAAAAGGAAATTGAGTACAGAGAAAAGTTTACGGATATTGCTGATATTATCCCTGGGGAAAGCTATTCAGTTCAGGGTAAGGTTTCCGAAATAGGGGAACTCAGAGAGTTTGAAAGGGAAGACGGAACCGAGAATGTAGTTGCAAACCTTCGGTTAAAAGACGAAACTGGCAGCATAAAGATAACTCTCTGGGGAGAACAGGCTTATGTAATCGAAGATCTTGATATTGACTCCGAAATCCAGATAATTAATGCTTACGCGAAGTATGGTCTGAACGAAGAAATTGAATTGAGCATTGGGAATCGGAGCAGAGTAATTATGCTCTAATCGTTCTCCTTTTTATGCTT